>JBAZHD010000051.1:0-24009 GCA_041652515.1 Methanoregula sp. | reverse complement strand
TCAGGCTCTCTGTGCAGGGCAGCCAGGGAGGGTGAGATGGAGCCCCGGTGATGTGCCTGATGCCCGGCTGCTTTTCAGCAGCAGGTTGTACCGAGAGAAGAATGCATAAAAAAGAGATGGAGATGGTGTGGATGAAGTTTAACTATGGATGCCTCGCGGTCATCCTGTTGATTGCGCTGGCCGGGGCGGTCAGTGCCGCTGATAAGGGTTTGATTATTGTGTCGGATATCCAGGGAATGCCCGGGGATACCATAACAATGCCGATAAAATTACAGAATGCCGCCGATATTGGAAGCATGGATTTCAGGGTTGACATGCAAGATTCTTATGGTTTACACATAATATCGATAGAGAATGGAGCCCTGACACAGGATACGCTTTTTGCCTGGATGCACGAAGAAGGCAGTCATTATGCAAGATTCTCATCTGCATCCAGTAAATCCATCACGGGTTCCGGCACAATTGCTGTTGTTACTTTCAATGTGGGTAATTCTGTACCTGAAGAAATGAAAAAACAAGGTTTAAAAAAATATCAGATGGTCGTGGAAGGAGAGGTCTTTGATACTAATAGTAAATCGATCGGCTTTTATAAATCATATATGGATTTTACCCTTGGACCAGCCCTTAAGGGCGATGGCAACCATGACGGAAAAGTCAATTCCAATGATGCCATGACGGCACTCCAGATAGCCATCGGGAAACTTCCCCAGAACAAGGACTATGACATGAATGGTGACGGGGTCATCAAATCGAATGATGTCATGGAGATCCTGAAATTGTCGGTTACTACTAGTGCGAACGTCGGGGGTTCTCTTCTGGCGGAAACACCGGTAAGTGCCAAAGCGGTTGAGACGGGTGGCAGCGTTCAGATGTGGAAACCATGAATGATGTACGGTGGACAGGAGAAAACAGGGAGAGCAGAAAGGATGTGGGGAGAATCATGAAGCTACGATGGATTGTTGGAATTATTGCGATGATTGCGATGATTGCGCTGGTCAGTGCGGACAGTACTACAAATCAAATTGTATTGGATCCGGCTCAGGGAATGCCCGGGGATACGGTAGTGATACCGATCAAAATGTTAAATGCAGTCAATCTTGGCAACGCGGATCTGTCTTTTAGTAGAACCCGAACACAGGGAGCAGGTGAAGTAGATTGTGAAAAAATCTATACGATAACATCTGTCGAAAAGGGATCCCTTACGCAAGGAACTCTTTTTGACTGGAAGGCATGGAGCGATGCCACGGTGAAAATCTCACTTGCCTCCAGTCAGCCCATCTCCGGTACCGGCACGATTGCGATTGTAACTGTCAAGGTGAAGGATACCGCAGGCATGAATGGGGAGAAGTCTTGTGTTTTTACTATAGATGGACATAAATATGATAATAATGGCAATGACCTTGACCTAGGTCCTTATGGAAATACTTTCTGCCATGCGAATTTTACCCTTGCACCAGCCCTCAAAGGTGACGGGGACCATGACGGTAAAGTAACTACTAAGGACGCTCTTACGGCACTCCAGATGACTATCGGAAAAATCCACAAAACTATGTATTATGATATGAACGGTGACGGGGACATCAATTCAAATGATGTCCGGGAGATCCTGAAACTGACCGTCGCTTCTGGTGTTGTTAAGAACATCGGGGGTTCTCATCTGGCGGAAACACCGGTAAGTGTCAAAGAGGTTGAGACGGGTGGCAGCGTTCAGACGCGGAAACTATGAATGATGTACGGTGGACAGGAGAAAACGGGGAGAGCAGAAAGGATGTGGGGAGAATCATGAAGCTACGATGGATTGTTGGAATTATTGCGATGATTGCGCTGGTCAGTGCGGTCAGCGCTGCAGGTATCGTTATCAGCGTGAACGGGCAGACGGTCGGGGCAGGGTCAACAGCAGTGATCCCGGTCACGGTCTCGGGAGCCTCGGGTCTCGGGGGTGTTGACCTGACCGTGACCTATGACCCGAAGGTCCTGAAATTTGTCAGCGCAGAGGCCGGGGCACTCTCGACAAACGGCATGATCGAATCGAACGAGGCAATGCCCGGCACGGTCCTGATCGGTGCGGTGGATTCAGCAGGAATGACCGGGGCCGGCACCATTGTTGACATGACATTTACGGTGATCGGCGCAACCGGGGCAACGTCACCGGTGGATGTGGAGGTCCGGGGCGCCTATACCACGGACCAGAAGGATGTGGCATCGCAGGTCACCGGCGGTACCATCACGGTTGGTGCAGCAGGTTCGGGTGCTGCAGCCGGGAATAAATCCCCGGTGAACCCGGTTGTCGTGCCCGGTGCTGTTGCGCTTGCGGGTATCGCGATGGTCATCATCCGGAAGAGATCCTGAATCCCCCTTTTTTTATTTTGTTGAACGGCAAGGAGAGGCAGGAAGGCCCGGGGTCTTCTGCGGCAGCATGCCGGTGCACGGAGGCTTTGTATGCGACTTCCGGGATAGCGGGGCTTTGGGGATGAGCAGGAAAGAGCACTTCATCAGGCCTGCATGCACGGTATCATTACCAGGAATCCGTCATGACAACCCGGGCTGTTCGAACACGGCATGGACTTAAAATCGGTCTTTCCAACCCTTTTTCACCCTTACTCAGCGCTATGATGCAGAAAAACAGGTAAGACTCAGTATTAGTCCATCCCGTTCCCGGGATATTATTGCTGTACAATATCGATCAGCAAATAATCATTAATTCACTTTTTCTTATATCCCTGTTGTTTTATCATGGTGCCAAAGGTGGGTGTGATCCGGAGAGGAGATTGCTTCATTCATTGCAGCAGTTCCGCTCGTATGCATATGCTGAACATGAACCGGGGATCGGCAGGTAATCCCGCAGGGACGGTAACCCTGTGCGTGGCCGGGAATAGTGGCCGGCATGTGGTGATCCCATGAACACGCGGGCATTCATTGTACTGGTTCTCTTCAGCCTGCTCGTGATACCGCTTCCTGTTCCGGGCAGCATGGCAGATGGTCTTTCTGCAGGTGATTCCGGCACGGATCTCCTGGCCTTCAATCCCAATCCCCGTATCACGACAGTCACGACAACATCCTCGCTGTCGAGGGGAATCATTACGACCGTAACTCCGGCAATCGGGACGCTCATGCTCGACAGCGTGCCATCGGGCGCGTCGGTGTACATTGACGGTTCTGTGATGGGCACGACCCCCTTCACCCTCCGCACGCTCTCTTCCGGAAACCACCAGGCGGTGCTGAAACTGAACGGGTACCAGGATTATTCCCGGACGGTGAACATCCCCGGCGGGGGACTGGTAGAGGAGACGTGGACGCTGGTTGCGGTTCCCACGACAACGATAACAACATTACCCGTTCGCAGGGATCCCCCGACGACGACCATTACGACATTCCCTGTTCGCGGGGAGATCCCGACGACGACACCGACAATTCCAACGGTTATTAAGAACCCGGTTACCGGGATAACGACCCCAATGCCGATCCGGGTCCCGGTGGTGGTAACCACCACCCCGGGCATCCAGAAGACATTCTTTCCTACGGATTACTGCCATTATGACACGGCGACAGCCCAGTGCACCGGCACCTGCCCGCAGACCGGCAAGAAATGCCAGTTGATAAAGGATAGCGGTTGTGGGGAAGGGCAGGGCGCAAGCCCGGTCAAGTGCGGGTGTGTTGACCCGTACTCTCATGTATCCCTTGCATCCGCCGGGCTGGTTACGGCAGAATCCTATGAAGTTCCAGGATTTGTGAAGACTGAACCTCAGAGAAAGGGATTTGTTGATTCCATTACGGGATTTGCACGGAATATCTTAAAAGGAGAGCCGGTTGACCTCAGCTCTGCCGACCCCAGGGCATACACGATGGAAACAACCATGATTACGGAAGCCCAGCGGACTGCAATCTGTCCGGAGGATATGTTCCGCACCGTACTTGCATTTGAGAAGCCGGAAAGTGAATTCATCGATACCACAAAAGAAGATCAGAGAGGGTATTTTGTCTGGGACAGCGCAGACCCGCGGATCGGGTCGGTTGTCTGGCAGGCATCCGTCCTGCCGTTCCCGCCCACCTCCGAGAAGCTGTCTGAAGTTCCGGGACTGGTTGCACAGGGAAACCTCCTGGGAACCCAGCATTCATTCACCATCGACTTTTCAGAGAGTGTTCCCACATCTGCCGAGATTGCCACGGTCTGGTCGGACCGGAGATCCATGTTGACCGTGCAGAAAAATGCCCTCGTATCCATCAGGAACCAGTTGTCCGCGGAAATGCAACTGCCGGCAGATACTGCATCAGCAGGTAATGTGGCAGCACAAACAAAACAACTGGCAGACCTTGATATCGCGATCACAAAAAGCACTGCACGGGTCCTGAACCCCACGGCCGTTTCCCTGCCATCGCTGTCAAAAGGGACGGTAAAACCCGCTGTCCCGTCAGGGCAGTCAACCTACCAGATCGCCTCCGGTGTCATGGCCCCGGCCCTCTCCGCACCTAAGATGACCAAGGAAGGAATCGCGTCCAGCCTGCCGCAGGCACAGCGCACCTTCTTTATCCGGGTCGTGCCGTTCGACAGGAACGGGAACGCAACCGGAAATCCGTCCAACATGAAGGAAGTAGTGGTCGGTGAGCCGCAGTTCGATGTCACCGGCCCATGGTCCGGGTGGGATGCGATACCGTCGTTTGATCAGGACGGGTTTTCGAAACCTCCTGAAATGGCTCCGTTTATGGGAAAGACATTTTTTTTCAATGTGCGAGACAATCACCGCATCTATGTTAGTACCAAAGACGCGACAGGGTCTGCAACAGGCTGGTCGGAAGTGCCAGGCTCTTTTCTGACAGACCAACGCGTAGTGGCAATCGCATTGTCAAGACCTATCCTGGGATCTTCCAAGAATTCAACCCATCTCTACCTCTTTGCAACAACCATCGATAACAGTGCCATGAGCGGAGTCTGGTACACGCGGATGGATATGGGTGGTACATGGGACGGCTGGAAACCTCTGCCCCAGAAGGAGGCAGTGTACCGCTATACTCTTGAACGGGCCGTAATCCTCCATGGTGATATTTATGTCTTCGCCCAGTTCTTCCAGAGGAAATATCATGAAGATATGTCCTACACTACACCCCCTGTTACCTATGTTTATCAGCACTTGATTTCTCAATATGACCAACCGGATAAATGGGAAACGGACTGGGGCAATCCACAAGTATGGGCAGTTAATGGCCGGATTATAGGGGGAGGACAGATCGATCCCACGAAAGGCTGTATTGTCGAAGGCCGTCCGGGTTTACCGAACCAGTTCCGCATGAATATTTACACCATGCCATTAGTTTCCAAGGATTGTAAGAGTTGTAACCCGGAAATTACCATGGACCTGCTGCAGCAGGTAGATGTTCCCCGGTCTGTTTCAGGATCTTCAGCGGATCTCATTGATCTGACAGCAACAGTAGCTCACGAGAGGCTGTACCTTTTCCTGCGGGACAAGGACGGCCATATTTACATGAACTGGATGCCTTTTATCACCAATCCCGCTTCGCACCAGCTTTTCGGAACGCTGCATGACTGGGAAGACATTTCCCCCGGTTCGGTAGCAGAAAGCCCGGGCATCGTGAGCGTCCCGTCAGCGGACGGATCAGGGGTAGACGTGTTCGCATACGATGTTGAAAAACCCACCCAGAGTGGGACGGGGTCCCTGCTCTCGTTCCTGGACATCCTGCAGACGTCGACACCGACCCTGTACCGGAATTCATTAAGCATGGTACCGGAAACGACGCAGCTCCTTGTTTCCAATACCGGTGACAGGACAAAGAATTTCGGCGGAGGGCTGATCTGGACCGGATACAAGTCGAGGGACATCAATATCAGCTGGAGCACGAATACCCCGTACTGGTTTGCGTGGAACAGCTCCCGGCCGGATCTTTCCTATGCCGAATGGCAGGTCTCGGTACGACCCTTCGATGAGATCAATCCCCGGTTTGACGAGACAGGGATCGTTGCACGTGGCCGGCTGGATGCCAATACTACCGACACGGACTATATTGCTTACGGCACGGGAGAATTCGTCGGCAACGCATTGCCATCATATGCCCAGAAAGTCCACCTGTTCCCGGTCAGTTTCAATACTTTTGGAACACCAGCCAATCCGGCCAAACCCGGTGTAACTCCCTACTACCTCCGCGTGCTCACCGTTGCCCTGACCGATATGCCGGGCAGATATTCCGCAAATGCTTCCCGGCAGATTGAGGTCGACTGGGGACCGCAGGACACGCTGAAACTCCAGTTCTGCACCCCGCCGAAGTTCTATTACTACGATTACCAGATCCCGGAGATCAGTATCGTCGGGTATACCCCGATACAACCCCAGGCAAAGGATTACAACTGTCACGGGGTTGTGACAACCGGGTACGATTGGTGGGTAGAGGGAGTCTGTAACAAACTTGACGCTGGCGATATGACCGACCGCCTCTGCAGAGATATGTATTGGGATGAGACTGACGGGGGCAAAATGACCGGGGAAGCGGTCAACCTGTGCGCTCCCCCGGATACCAGTTTCTGGGATGAGTTCTGGGAGTGCGTGAAGGGTGTTGTCGACCTACTCAAAACAATGGTGAACAGTATTGCGGACGCGTACAATGGTCTCAAATCAGGTGTCGCATCCGCAGTCTGTGGCGGTAATGCAGTTTGCCAGTTCATCGTGGAGTCAGGTATCAATTACGCTATGGCTGCGATGGGAGTTCCGCCGACAATTCCGAACTTTGACGAGCTGATGGACAAGGGCATCGATTACATTGCCGCAAGCGTTGCCGAGGAAAGCTCGGTGCCAGGAGCAGATATCGCCGTCAAAGCGGCACTGAAAGAGATGGCCAAGGAAATGCAGCACAAGCCAACCACGGGCGACCCGATGGGTATCCAGCTCGATCCGAAATACCAGTACAAGTCAGCAACCCTCCTGATCGAGATAAGGAACAATGATCCGAACAATATGACCGCCCCGGGGTCGTTCCGGGTCAGGGACTCCTGGGCTCTTTTCAAGACCATGCAACCGGATATCCCGTATCCCTCGCTTTCACCCAGGGGCACTCCCGGCGACTCTCTGATATTCCCTGTTGTCCTGCGGGAAGACCAGTGGAAGGGATTTTCCTGTTCGAGCGGGCTTGAGGGCAGCAGCGAACAGGAGTCGGGTTCCTGTTACGATATCTATGCGGGCAAGATCAACAAGGGGTGGTGGCTGAAGTACCAGGAAGCCTGGGCGACCGGCGACTCGTTCTACCTGACGTACCAGGGACTGACCCCCAACTTCACAACTAACATGACCGAGAAAATGTCACATGAATATGGCGTCCCGCTGAATAATTACAAGCCAACAGGTGGACAGGACGCCGGTAAACCCGACTGCTGGAAGGATAAATACGGCCTCATCTTCCAACCCTATGATAGCAGCATGAAAAAGTATAACTCACCTAATTCCATTGCGTCACTGTCGCTTGATTCGCTCAAATACGAATGGGGGAACGTGAAGAAGTCCGAATGATAACCCTGCGAATATCCGGTGTTCATTCAAGGAACACTTTTTTTCAGCCACGCAGATTGCGTGTCTACGCCTTTTCTTCCGGCAGTTCCCCGCCCAGTTCCCGCACAACCCGCCCTCCCCTCTCCTCCTCACCGACAGGCACAGGAACCACCACATCAAACGGCTGGATGATGAACCGGCCAACGAGCTGGCTGAACGAGAAGACAAGGGCGGCCGGCTTCTTTCTCCCGGCCTCCCGGAACGTGACCCCGTGCCAGAACACGAGGAACGAGCGGAACGGGTACACCGATCCTTCGTAGATGATCCCGGCACGGGTGATGACGGCATCGTGGGTGGCACTCATTGCCCGCCGACGCTCAAGCAACGGGGTTATCCGCGATACCACAAAGAGGAGCACGGTAATACCCAGCAGGATGAGGCAGGTCTCGAAACCACCCTCTTCTACGAAGATGAGGAAGAACAGGGCTGCAACAACCATCATAGCGCCAATCACCATGAACATTATCCGGTTCCGCTCCTGAAACTCCCGGTATTCCCGCTCCACATTCTCCTGCGCTTTATCTTCAGGATATACCCAGTGCGCGAGCGGCGAGGGATCGGCAAGGATCGTATCCATGACCCGGGCGCGGGTGAAGAAGAGCAGGGCGACCACACCACTGCTGATCGCAAGGAAGAATGATACGAATGCAAGTGCGAACCCGCCGCTCATGCCATCAATGAATAAAACCGATACCAGACAGAGGACGATAAAGAATGCCGCAGCGATCAGGGAAAGAAACACTTTTTTCCACTCGGTGTTCGGGTTCATGGAAGTCCAACAGGAAATGGCATCCCGGTTCATTTGGTTCTTTCTCCCCATCTGGACACCGCAGGGTAAGAATTCCTCCTCCCGTGTTAAACAGCACGGACCCTGTGGGGAACCCCCCCACCAATATTTTTTCAAATCGAACCAACCCCCCTCCCTGCACCCAGGGGGGGTCCCCGGGTAACCCCCCCACCCCTCCGGCCCAATCTGACCCCCCTTCCCGTATTTGGGAACCCTGCCGTTTCCGGCACTCACGGCTGCAGTTCCACGCGAAGCAGCAGGTAAGCCATTGCGCGAATGTGTACGTTACTCATATTTGAGAAGGGGGGTCTCCGGCAGACCCCCCCCGCCAGATATTTTGAAAACGATCCAACCCCCCGCCAGCGCAAAATCCAGAGAGGGGGCTACCCCCCTCATGATGCTGATCGGTTGTGTTCATCCAACGCGGATATCGTACACCGCGTGCCACTGCCCGGGCGAGTATGACCGCACTTCCCGCTCGGATAATACGGTCCCGCCCAGTTCCTGTATGAGGGAGGTATGCTCGTCTTTGGCAGACACCAGCGAATAGAAATGGATCGCACCACCGGACCTGCACAGCCGGAATGCATCCGGCAGGAATTCCGTGCCGGCAAGGGGCAGGTTCATCACGATCCGGTCAAACTTCCACGGAAGAAGAGAGGAGAGCCGGCGGGCATCCGCGAGCATCGGTAACACGTTCTTTGCCCGGTTCCGGGCAAGGTTCTCAAGCATCAGTTCGATTGCCTGCGGATTGAGATCGGCGGCAACAACGAACGCTGCCTTTGCCGCGAGCGTAATGGCAAACGGCCCGACGCCGGCGAACATATCGAGGATGACCTCGTCGTCCTGCACCTGATCGAGGATCCGCTGGCGCTCGGTAGAGAGCCGGGCGGAAAAGTACGCACCGGCAAGGTCGACCGTGAAGTGGTGGCCGTGCTCGGTTACCTGCGTCCGGGTCGTTGGTTTGCCTGCGAGGATGGCGAACTCCCGCGTGCGATATTCCCCGCTCACCTCACCCTTCGCAAAAACTGCCGTGTGGAGCGACGGGCGGGAGGCAAGGATCTTTTCCGCACCGGCCGGGTCGTCCTCCTGCAGGATCGCAATCCCGCCGACCTGCTCGTGGCGGGGAAGCGGGTTGCGGCCCGGGTGCGCCTCGAAGTCATAGCGGTCCGCTCCTTCACGTTCGGCAAGGACCGGCAGGACGAGCATATCAGCGTCGCGCAGGACCCTGAGCGAAGCATCGAGCGCGCCTTCCTGGATGAGTGCCTGCCTCCGTGCCTCCCCCTGCCGTGCCGGCACCCTGATACCCCACTGTTCGACCATCATCTGACCACGTATATCATAATACTCTGCGTACTAACCAATAATCATGGCTGATGATTCCGGGCACCGCGAGGGCAGGGAGAGCGGTGCAAAAACAGGGCACAATAGCGAGAGGGATACCATGATCCGGACTAAACTGAAGGACGGAACACTCAAGCTCTACGAGCTCGAGAAGGATCTCTCGCCGATCGATGCAATCAGGGTCCGGCGCGGGTTTATCGAACAGGAGACCGGGGCTGCACTGGATAACATCGGCATCTTCTCCATCGATGTCGAGCGCGTGGTGAAGCGCAACTGCGAGAACATGATCGGCACCGTGCAGGTCCCCGTCGGGGTTGCGGGCCCGATCCGGATCAACGGTGGCCATGCACAGGGTGAATACTGGCTCCCGCTGGCAACAACCGAAGGTGCACTTGTAGCCTCGGTCAACCGCGGGTGCAGCGCGATCTCGAAAGCCGGCGGCGCTGATGTCCGGATCCTCCATGACGGTATGACGCGGGCCCCGGTCTTCGCCACGGACAGTATCATCCATGCGGTACAGGTCTGCGACTGGGTGACGGCGCACCGTGACGAGCTGAAAACCGCAGCGGAAAGCACAACCTCGCACGGGAAACTCACCGGGATTGTCACGTTTGTCGCAGGTACCAGCGTTTATGTGCGGCTGGAGTTCGACACCAAGGACGCGATGGGCATGAACATGGTGACGATCGCGAGCGCAAAGGTTGCCAATCTCATTTCGGAGGCCACCAAAGCCCGGCTTATTGCCCTCTCCGGGAACATGTGCACCGACAAGAAACCGGCCGCCATCAACGGGATCATGGGAAGGGGCAGGAGCGTTGTCGCGGGAGTTGCCCTCTCCCACGACCTTATCGCAAAGGTTTTCAAGACCGATGCAAAGTCCCTTGTCGAAGTGAACTATCGCAAGAACCTTGTAGGATCGGCCCGGGCCGGTTCAATGGGGTTCAATGCCCATGCAGCCAACGTTGTCGCCGCGATGTTCATTGCCTGCGGGCAGGACGCAGCCCATGCCATTGACGGCAGCACCTGCATCACCACAATCGATCCCACGGAAACCGGGGTCTATGTTGCGGTTACCCTCCCCTCACTCCCGGTCGGGACTGTTGGCGGGGGAACCGGCGTCGAGACACAGCAGGAGTGCCTCAAATTACTCGGTGTTGCCGGGAGCGGGACCCCGCCGGGCACCAACGCGAAGAAACTCGGCGAGATCATCGGCGCTGCGGTCCTTGCCGGTGAACTCTCGCTCCTCGGAGCTCTTGCCGCCCAGCACCTCGCCCGCGCCCACCAGCAGCTGGGCCGGGGATAATTTCCCATACCACTTTTCTTTGGGTCCGGAACACAAAAAAAAATTACCGGTTTACCCGTTTGTCCGGGAACAGCTCGTCAAACGACTTCTCGTCAGGGTTCAGGTACTTGAGCCCCTTTATCCTCCCGCTCTTCCGTCCGAACCAGTATATGATCATCGGGGCGAATACCACGGGAACAGAGAGGTAGAGGGATCCCATGAGCTCCGGGTTGAACGCGAGCACGACAAGCGCGATCACTTCCAGCACAACACCAATCAGGATCGGTCCCCAGGGTGAAAACGGGGCCGGTGCAATGATATCGGCGTCCGTATATCCCCGCTCGTGGATGCGTTTCCGGAAGACCACCTGCGCCCAGCAGATGGAAATCCAGCAGATCGCGCCGGTGAATGCCGAGACCGAGAGGAGCCAGATATAGAGCTGTCCTTCACCGTTCGTGAACCACCAGAGTGAGAGGACAATCCAGCAGCATGCGAGAGTGACGAGCGTCCCGACCATCGGCACGCAGTTCCGGTTGAGCTTCGAGAGGAATCCTGGGGCCATCCCCTCGAGGGAGAGCCCGTAGAGCGCCCGGACCGCACCGTAGAACCCGCTGTTGGCGCACGAGAACGCTGCCGTCAGGACAATAAAGGAGAGGATCGCCGCGGTTTCCCGGAACCCGTACATGGAGAGCGCCGTCGAGAAGACACTGTCGGTAAGGCCTGCATCAGCATAGGGAATGATGAGGATAAGCAGGAAAATTGGCAGGATATCGACACGGATGATCCGGTAAACCACAAGCCGGCAGGCCTTTGGCACCGTTACCCGGGGATTCTGGGTCTCGGCTGCCGCAAGACCCACGATCTCCGAGCCCTGGAAATTCACGAGGATCAGGGCCATGTTGGCAATAAGGATGAACCAGCCGGCAGGGAATACATCGTCATACAGGTTGCCGTTCGGCGGAAATATCACGCTCGTCCCGATGAATCCCGCCGACCCGATGAGACCAAGGACGATGAGGGCTGCAACGATACAGAAGATGATGTTGTGCGCGATCTTGACGATAGCAAGCGAACTCTCCACCAGGCCAAAGCCCCCGACATGGATCAGGTTCAGGACGGTGATCATGAGGAGGAACGCGACCGCCCAGAGGACGACTGGAACCTGCGGCACAAAGACGTGCATAATGATCCCGCCCGCCACGGCTTCCGAGGGGATATACGCGCACCAGTTGAACCAGTAGCTCCAGCCGGTACCGACCGCCCATGTCGGCGAGATGAACTCAGCAGAATAACTGATGAAATTGCCCTGCCGGGGAACATTGACCAGCAGTTCGGCAAATGACTGCATCACCGTCCAGATGATCAGGCCGCCAATGGCATACAGCAGGATGACACTCGGGCCCATCTCCGAGATAAGATAACCAGTCCCGAGAAAATAACAGGAACCGATGATGCCACCGATGGCGATCAGGTTTGCCATCCACGGCTGGATGCCGCGTTTCAGCCCGAACTCTCCCATGGGGGGAAGGGGGTCCCTGGGACGGTGGTGGTGTTCCCTGCTCTCGGTTATATCCTGCTGCTGGCGTTCCGGGTCGGGAAAGGGAAACTCGGTATCGTTCCCGTTGTAGGGGGTGTCCGGGGGGATCTCGTTCTTCGTCATACGGCATTCACCGGTTCCGGTATCGATCTCACAGTTTTCATCACCATGAGAAAAAATATTTTTCATTTACTCCCGATGCACGATCCTGAAATGCGGGAGACGGGTAACTAAAAAAGAACGCAGGAACCGGGTTGCTCCGGCACGGTCACGGATCGGATCCAGCAGACGCACCTAGAACCGGAACCATTTCATCATGACGAAGGCGTCCTCTCCGTTGGCGTAATACTGGTCAATGCCAAAGACCGGGCTGTATCCCATGTGCCGATAGAACCGCTGCGCATCGGTATTGGAGACCCGGACTTCCAGCTGGACACCGGTCGCCAGCTCAAGGGCGAACTGGTGCTCAACCCGGCGGACTAGGAGCCTGCCGACCCCCCGCCGGCGGTAATGCGGGCTGACACCGATATTGCAGATATGTCCGTAGATATTCTCCCCGGTATCCTCAAGGCCGCCCACGATAAATCCTGCAACCGCCCCGTCGCAGATCGCGACGAAATAGGTGGTCGGGTAATAGGTCAGCGCTTCAAGGAACACGGACTGGTCCCATGGATCGGCAAACGACTCGTTCTCGATCGCTACAATTATCGGGATATCCGCAGGAGCGGCGCGCCGTATCAGCGGCAGGGAATAGGTCACAAGATCGTGGGGACGAATCATAGAGTCTCCTGCACCGTTCAGCAGTACTATTCATGAGTGCTTTTGGAAATTAGGTTTTGGTATGCTCCATGTCAGGGGAGTCACGGGAAATATATGCGATCACGCCCAACTAGAAGAGCAGGTTTGGGGACTCTCTTTACAGGTGGTGTCTGGTCTGGTGAAGATTTATCGTTTTGCAGGGGTGCGGCCTGAGCGGATAGCAGCCCCGGAGATCGCGGCGGTTCCGTACGATGTCGTAACCGTGGAGGAAGCGCGGGCAATCATTGCAAAAAACAAAAAAAGCTTCCTGCGGGTCAGCCGGCCTGATGCAGAAATGCCCGATATTCCCGCGGATGATGCCCGGGTTTACCAGCGGGCAGGCGAGAACTTCAATGCCCTCGTATCAGAAGGCCTGATGCAGCAGGATCCGGCCCCCGGAATGTATCTCTACCGTGTGCGGCAGACCGGGGATACATTTCTTGGGCTCTGCTGCTGTCTTGACGTGGAGGACTACCGGAACACCACGATCCGCAGGCACGAGCAGACCCGGTATGACAAGGAGGAAGACCGGACCCGCCACATCGGGACAACAAAAACCCACAACGGCCCGGTTGTTCTTCTCTACCGGGATACGGGAACCCTTTTTACATTCCTCAACAGCCTGATCACCCCGGCAACGGTCCCTGATGCCGAAGTGAGGAGAGAGATGGGGAGCACCCACCAGATCTTCCGGATTACGGATCCCGCAGCCCTCATTCGGATTGAACAGGAGTTTTTGCAGGTCCCCTCGCTCTACATTGCCGACGGGCACCACCGGGCAAAGGCATCCGTGAACGTGGCAGACCGCAGGATTGCCGCGGGACTGCCCGCCGATGGGGAAGTGTCGCGCTTCATGGGTGTGATGTTTGAGAAGAACCGGGTCAGGATCCACGGGTACAGCCGCCTGCTCGTCGACATCGGGACATTGACCCCGGTAACATTCCTGGAAGAACTGGGAAAATATTTCGAAGTCACACCCTACGGGAACGTAAGGGGCGCGGAATTCAACATCCCGCCAAAAGTCAAAAAACCCGAACGCTACCATATCGTGCACATGTATCTCGCGGGCAAGTGGTACGAGTGCACCCGCCTGCTTGAGAAGAATGCCGCACCGCTTGATGCGCTGGACGTGGCGGTGCTCCAGACGTACGTGCTCGAAGGCCTCCTTGGGATCACTGACCCCCGCGGGGATGCCCGGCTCCAGTATCTCGGGGGCGCCCGCCCGGTCGCCGACCTCGAAAAACTGGTCGACCTCGGTAAGTACCAGCTCGCCTTTGCCATGCAGCCGGTGAAGGTCGAGACGGTACTCTCGATCGCGGATGCGGGCGGTGTCATGCCCCCGAAATCCACGTGGTTTGAGCCCAAACTTTTGAGCGGGCTCGTGGTCCACACCTTCGATTGATCGTTCCGGCACCCTTTTTTCCACCCTTTGCCTTTATCGGTTTTTGCTGCGATGTTGTATGGTATGATCACCATCGCACTCCCGAAGGGCAGTCTTGAGGCCCAGACGCTCCAGCTCTTCAAAGAGGCTGACCTCGAGGTCAGGCGCACGGACCGCGACTATAATCCCACGATCTCGGACAGCCGGATCGGCAAGATCAAGATCCTCCGCCCGCAGGAGATCCCGACCTACGTGGACAAGGGATATTTCGATCTCGGGATCTCGGGCCTCGACTGGATCCGCGAGACCGGATCCGATGTTGTGGAAGTAGCTGACCTTTCCTACAGCAAGACCGGCGAAGGAAACGTGAAGATCGTTGTTGCTGTCCACCGCGATGAACCAATCGAGAATGTCACCCAGATCCGGCCGAACAGCCGCGTCACCACCGAGTATCCCGAACTGACAAAGAAGTTCTTTGAAGACCTGAAGATCCCGGTCCAGATGTTCCACTCGTTTGGTGCATCCGAGGCCAAAGTACCGGACCTGATGGACGTGGTCGTGGACCTCACGGAAACGGGGACAACCCTGCGCAAGAACGGGCTTAAGATTATCGGCCAGATCATGGAGTCCCACACAGCCATCATCGCCAACAAAGCGAGCTGGGCAGACCCGGAGAAACGGCGCGAGATCGAGGAGATCAGGACCCTGCTGTTCGGGGTTATCGAGGCCCGCAACAAGGTGCTGCTGACCATGAATGTCCCGACTGCCTCCATGGAGCGTATTGTCTCCGCGCTGCCCGCTATGAAAAAGCCGACCGTCAGCCGTCTCCATGGGATCGATTTTTACAGCATCCAGACGGTTGTGCCGAAAAACGCGGTGAACCAGCTGATCCCGAAACTCAAGGCGTGCGGTGCGGAAGATATTCTCGAGATCCCGATCTCGAAGATCGTGCCGTGAAAAAATTACTCCACTCAATACTTATAAAATCCTTTTTAACAAGATTGGGTCACAAAAAATAGTTGGATTGATGAATGGAGACTGTATGAGTTAATACTGCACAAAATGACCCCCTCCATGATAAAACCAAGATTTATATCTGTTCTTCATCATATTACCAACTAAGAATGAATTACCAGTACCAGAAAGCTATCGCTGTCCTAGTGCTAATTGCTATCGTGGTAGGTGTGGTTGCCATTATTGCCCTGGTTGTAAACACGTTCATTTGCAACAACTGCCTTCTGGGTGGTGGCGGGCAGGTACAACCGATCCCGGTTAAAGGTTCAGGACTTATTTCATTGGATAGCCCCGATGAAACGCCGGTTTATAGCAGCTTTGAAGAAATGAAATCTCAATTCGGAGAAATGCCCGGACTCGCCAGAGACAATAGCAGTCATTCTCATGTCTATTTCATGCAGGGGCAGAATCTGGATGAAAACGGGTGGGCAGAGAAGTGGTTGTTCGAGGTAAAGACCACCGATGGAACCGGGTTGGGTGTTTATGACCGCCATGGCTGGACGATAATGCCCTGGAATGTTCCCCATACGATGGAAGATATCAATATCGATACCGTCATATCCCCGTCGGCTTTATTCAGACAGAGCAGTACGCTTATCCTCCAGAACAGTTCTGTCTCATCTGCACCTTCACGTGAGATCGAACTGCGGGGCAATGTCTATACCCTGACCATCACATCAGAAAAAGCCTCGGCGGTCATGAAATTCGACGCTACAACAGGAGCACTGATCGAGTGACGTCAACCAACGATTACGGGGCATTATCCATCGATTTCCTTATCGGATTTACTATCTTCATATTAGCATTCGTATGGATTGCAACCATGATTCCCGGTATGCTGATCGGGCTGAGTTCAAATACTATTGATTACGATGCAGTTGCCTACCGGACGGGAGTGATTCTGGTCGAAGATCCGGGATGGCGCGAATCACCCGGGTGGGAGACATTCCCGGCCTCTGCAAAAGACATGGATATCATCCGGTTCGGTCTTGCGGCCAGAAAAGACAGCCCGAACATTCTTTCCGAGAGCAAAATAACCCGTTTTTTCAATGTCTCGACACCGGCAAATCCGGGCGGGGAGTTTATTTATCCTGACGATTACCGGCCCAGGGTTATATTCGGGGATTACCCGTACAAGTTCAATATAACGCTCAGGGATGTTGAGAGAGAGAAGATCTATTCTGTGGGTGAGATCCTGCCTGAAGATTACGGGACCAGCAATTCCCGGATGATCGAATACGGGTATATACGCCGCCTTGTCAAGATAAAATCCCCCGGTAATACCACCATCAACATGACGGAGCCGAAAAATTATCCGTACAACACCACCGATGAGGAGCCAAATTTCCAGACAACTCACGAGTTTGCGGTACTGATAAATGTATCACGGCTGATGCGCGGAGCACAGGATCCGGCATTCCAGGCGGATACGTCACGGGCTCACGATCCGGCATATCTTATCGATCCGACACGAGACCAAACGATCATCAACATAACACACATCAATTCAACCCTGAACGATACCGTGGAGCATAGTTCCGGTACGCAAATACACCTGATGAATATCTCCCTCAAAGCCCTTGAATCAGGGAAGATCGTCAAGAAAATAGCGTTACAAAAAGTGATTGTTGACGGAAAGCTAAAAGAAGACAATACAGATCCCTGGGGGCTTAACCATGGAGGATTCCTTGTTACGGATAATGTTTCTGTTATCCTGGAACCGGAACAGATGAAGTTTGCATCGCAAGGAGGGACTAACCTTGTCACGGTAAACTATACATTCGAACTAAACGTTGGCAGCCCATTTTTAAACAGTACAAATGCCACGGCGTTCGATTATAACTATGACTGGGGAAATGTGACGCAGCCTTCGCTTCGGGATGGTATTCTTGAGGTGGCAGTATGGTAAACGACCGGGGACAGTTGTACACCATCGAGGCTGTTGCCGCAGGGCTTATCATGATCCTGGCCGCTTATTTTGCGGTGAGTTCCACATCAGTGTATACTCCGGGGGATGCGCATATCAGCGATATGCAGCTGGAAGTGATAGGGACCGACGCACTCCGGATGATGGATATGCCTTCGAACATTTCGGTGAGAAAAAGCCCGCTGCAGCAGATTGTGGAGGGATACAATGCCGGCACTCCCGGCGATCCTTATGGCATAGCTTTTGGAGAGATGTTCAACCGCACGATCAATAACAGGACCAGCCTTTCCAAATACGACCGTGTCCAGTTTAATGCCTCGTACGTGTATAGGACCGAATCCCTCATCAGTAATGAAGAGACCCACGTTGAATACATCAATTCCACCCGTTTCCTGACAGGGGGGGAGCACCCGGTGAGAGTGACGAAGTGGGTCATCGTGGAAACAAAGCCCCCGACTAATTTTCAAAGCACGAATGGACAACGTGCCGTACTGGTGGAGGTGTTATTATGGCGAGACTGAAAGATGATGCGCAATGGATTGTCCTGATGGGATTCCTGGTCGGTTTCGGCCTGTTCTTCCTTGCGATGGTGATCAACCAGTCAACCATCGTAGGACAGACCACTGCGGAAAGCTCCATAGAATTCCCGAAAAATGATATCAGGGATGAGAAAACTGCCTATATTTATGCAATCAGTAATAACTCAAACAATCTTTATGTGAGTCGCGATATAACCATCATTTCACTGTCCCGTAAAAATGCAATAGCGAATTTTAGTGTCGAAAAAGTGCCGAATCCTCCCCAGTCGAATAAAGCTGAATTACGGATTCATTTCAACAACGGGGTTACCGATTATTATGAGAACTGTACAAACTGGACGGAAATCTAAAAAACCTGATAATGATTCCGCGGTGGCGACCATGATCGAATATGTCCAGATCAGTGGCGTCTGCATGGTCCTGATGGTCGTAATGATGCTAATGGTTAATACTCACCTGATGGAGGGTCCCGCAAACAGCCTGAGTTATGTCGCGTTCACGGATATCGGCAACGGGCTCTCGACACGGATCGTCGATGTATACTCCCTCGCCCCTTCAGACGGGTATATAACAACCAGTTTCGATATCCCCGATCAGATTGCGGATAAGGATTACAATGTCAGGGTTGGTACGCAGGCCAACTCGTTCAACGGGAACGTAAAAGACCAGTATGTCAGCGTATACAATGGCCTGATTGAATCACGGGTCGCGATTGCCGGTATCGGTGTATCCAGAGGTGTGATAGGAAATACCACCGGGAGAGGTATTAATAAAATCTCCTTCAGCTCAGGAGGGTTCTGATTATGATCATCCAGGAAAAAACACGTAACAGCAGCGGCGCCTCAGAATCAATCGGATTCCTGCTGATGTTCACTATCATCATGGCGGGTATCGGTCTTGTTACCCTGTATGGACTGCCGATGCTCCTGCAGCAGCAGACAAGTGCGGACGAGAAGATCATGGAAAAGAACATGATCGTGCTGCAGAACGACTTCAAGAGTATTGTGTATAAAACCATACCGTTCAAGGAGACCTCGATGAAGGTCGCAAGTGGTGCCCTGTCTGTCAATAATAACCTGACATCGGGACCCGCATTCACGATTACGGCAGGTGGCACCGACTATCTGAAGGACTACAAAACCGGTGACCTGAGATACCGGTCCAGCCAGTCCGACGCCGAGATCTCGCTGCAGAACGGTGCCGTGGTAAAACGCGACTATCGCGATTCAGGTTCCACTATGCTTGCGCAGCCCCGGTGGTATTACGATACAAGAACAGAGACACTTGTTATTAACATGATGACCATCAAAAGCAGCGAGGGCATGTCCCGGGAAGGGATAGGAACCGTCCAGATGGAACTCGGGGAGACAATGTACCAGTATGTTACCTTGGGTGCCGGGACCAGTACTGTTGACGTGGATATTGTGTTTGACGATGGCCATGATTACACAAAAGCATGGGACAATTATTTCCTGACGGCGTTTAATAAAGCACCAACCAGTTCCGGTCCGCTATCACGGTCGTATACAATCACGAGCGTTAAAATCCTTGTCGTCAAGACGACCGAGATTTACATCAGATCAGTCTGATCATCTTTTTTTTTTAAAAACAGGTTAAAGATACTTATTCCGCCGGAGCCACTCGACCTGCGGGCCGGTGTACCGGTAAACAATATCGCATTTCTCGTCCTGGAACGTCCAGGGGATGATGATCAGGATATCCCCTTCCCGGATCCAGACCTTCTTTTTTATCTTACCCTTGATCCTGCCCATCCGGGTCACCCCGTCAAAGCCGCGGACCAGGATATGGTTTGCGCCCATCATGAGTTCGGCACAGCCGAACTGCTCACGGTTCCGTTTCTGGGGCAGCTTTACCCGGACGATCTCGTCGCCCGGTGGTGCACCCGGTTTGTTGTCTGTCAGTACAACCTCTCCTTTTCCTGGTTTTTACGTGCTTAATTGTTGGTCTTTTTGAAAATATATTTAATCCAGCCCGGCAGGACGGAAAAAACCCGTTTGGGAGACAGGGGATACAGGAAAACGGACTCCGTCACGGAAGGAGGCCCGGTGCGGCAAGAAGCAGGAGGATCACGCCGGCGCCACAACCGGTAATGACGATGCCGGAGATCTGGTTGATCCGACGGAGGTTTTCCGCGCTCAGCCGTGACCGCACCGATCCAACCGAGCCACAGAGGATGATCCACCATATGGCAGAACCGAGAAAGACGCCCGCAACAAAGGGGACTGCGGCAATAAGGGTGGTTCCCTGCGCTACCACGCCGAACCCGGGCAGGATGGTGACAAAGAAGATGATCGTGAACGGGTTTGCCGCAGCGATCGCAAGAAGCGAGAGGTAGTCCCTGAGATAAGAATCGGGATTCTCACCATCTCTGACTTCTGCCGGGACAGACCGGAAGACATGGATCCCGACAAGGACAAGCGCGATTCCCGCAACAAGACGGAACACGGCCTGGTAACCGATGATCAGCCCGGAGACGGCAGTCAGGCCAAGGAATGCCACCGCTGCGTAAAAAGAGTCCGCAGTAGCAATCCCAAGTCCCGAAAGGAGGCCGTGAAGACGACCTCCCGCAACCGTGCGGTGGATACATATGAGGGAGAGCGGGCCTACCGGTACAGCAAGGGTGAAGCCGACGATTATTCCCTGGATAAACAAGCCGAGATCCATGTGGTACCGGGTTATAGTATGGTTTGTCGGGATGATCCTGATCCGTCCGGCACCGACACCGGATTACCAGCAGGTCCTGCGATCAGATCCCGTACTATCCTGTTGATTGCGCCCTGACATCAATGTTGCATACGGGAACCTCAAGACACGGGGGTGGACGATATGCAATGGGAGAAAAATGCGAGAAGCAGGAGTTGAACCTGCGAACCCCTGCGGGAACGGATCTTGAGTCTTATACCATCAAATAGTATAAGATACATTTATGAATAATCGCGTTTTAGTTAGTTCCATGTACCCCGAGTTATTGAAAATGAAAAGACTCGATCCGGTCAATATCAAATACCTCGAAGGATACGTCCGAGCTCTCACACTGCAGCAGCTTCGTACAACCAGCATCAACGACAAACTCCGACGAGTTTATGCATTTCTCATCTTCTTTGAATTTCAGGATTTGATGACGGCCACGCCAAAAGATATCGAAGATTTCCTCATCGCCCGCAAAACCAAACCGACGAAACGGGGGAGGCCCTGCTCGCATGCAACCATCCAGGGCGACATGCTCGGCATAAAATTATTTTTCCGGCATCTCCGGCCAGCTGACGAAGTGAAATTATTCGAGAATATCAAAATCAAACGACAGAAGAACCGCCTTCCGGTTGAACGGTTGCTCAGCCGGTCCGACATAGAGAAGCTGGTGGCTGCCTGCGATACCCAGCGGGACCGGGCCCTGGTAATGCTCCTGTGGGACTCAGGCTGCCGCATCAATGAAGTTTTGTCGAGGAATGTAGGCAACATTGAGTTCGACCGGTACGGGGCGGTTATGGTTGTGGACGGTAAGACCGGGCAACGGCGACTCCGGCTTACCGCCTGCGTTGGAGATCTCCAGACCTGGATCAACACCCACCCGATGAAAGAGAATCCAGAAGCCCCCCTCTTCATCACCTACAACCGGTACGGGTTCGGACGTAAACGTATTAACGAACACACGGTCGCAAATCGCTTGAAAGTACTTGCTGAGCTGGCGAAGATCAAGAAGCCAGTCCACCCACATGCCCTCCGTCATGCCCGGCTTACGGACCTTGCCAAGCAGGGATTCTCCGAGATGGAACTGCGGATTATTGCCGGGTGGGAAGCAAACAGCGGGATGCCGGCAGTGTACGTCCATATGTCAGGGGCCGATGTCGAGCGCAAGGTGCTGCAGAAAGCCGGCCTATGCGAGGAAGAGGAATTCAAAGAAACGTCTCTTGAGGCAATCCGCTGCCCCCGGTGCCAGACCATCAATGCACATGATTCGATGTTCTGCAAGACCTGTTCCCAGACATTGACCGATCAGGCCGCAAGACAGGTAGACAGGATGCACCAGACCGTGATCAATAATCTAGATGCGATTTCTTCGTGGGCCGAGCAAGAGAAGGCCAAGAAAATCGCAGAGGTAAGTGCTGCACGATAACTCCATCCATTTTCCTTCCGTTATCCGGCTAATGGATATTGGAAGACAAAGCGATCCCGCCCCCGCTTATAGCGCATCCCCCGTAATGGGGTTACTTACCTGCCAGCAGCAGGAGCAGGGTGCCGATCCCAAACAGGACGATTAGGACACCGGAGATGCGGTTGATGAGCCCGAGGTTTTTTGCCGTGAGACGGGAGCGGACGGAGGCAACCGCACCACAGAGGACGACCCACCAGAGAACCGACCCGGAGAAGATTCCAAGGATGAATTCAGCAGAGGTGAATAGCGACGTCCCGCCGATCACGATGCCAAAGCCCGGGAGGACGACGATGAAGAAGAGGATGGTCAAGGGGTTGGCAAGCGTGATGGCGAGCATCGAGAGGTAATTCCGAAAGTAGGGTTCGTTCTCCCCGTTTTCTGCGGGTTCGTTTAGTACCGAGAGGAAGACCTTTGCCCCGACACCGATGAGCACAAGGCCGGCCATCACGCGGAAGAAGATCTGCTGGGCGAGGATGAACCCCGACACCGCGGTCAGCCCAAGAACGGCAACCGCCGCATAGAACGAATCTGCCGTTGCAACTCCGAGCCCGGAGACGATGCCGTGCAACCGGCCGTCCGCAACCGCCCGCCGGATACAGAGCAGGGAGATGGGACCCACCGGTACGGCGAGGGTGAGGCCGATGATGAGTCCCTGGATGAACGGGCTGAGCTCCACGAAACTGCACCTTTGATAAAATATCTATCGTTCCGGTATAACGGGATTGTCCTTATGACTGGCGGTTTTTCTGCATCGTGACAAAGCCCGGCCGGAAACCGCGGGGTGATTGGCAGGAATCTGCCACTCTCCTGCGTTCGGCATCCCGGTTCGACAACCACGCTCATGACCCGGCGCAAACCATAGGATTATCACGGGGCAGGGAGTACCAGGAGTGCATGGGCGCTTTTGACAAAATGAATGTGCAGAACCCGGTGGCGCTGGTTGCAGCCATATTATCCTGTATCATCCTCGGCAGCCTGGGCGGGATCGTGACCCGTACCGGCCCCGATACCTGGTATGCCCTGCTGGAAAAGCCCGCCTTCTCGCCGCCGGGATGGCTCTTTGGCCCGGTCTGGACCCTGCTCTTCATCCTCATGGGGATCTCCCTCTGGATGGTCTGGAAGGAGGGGATCGAAAAGCGCGATGTCCGGATCGCCCTCGGAGTCTTTGCCGTGCAGTTCATCTTCAATATCGCATGGTCGTTCCTCTTCTTCGGCATGCAGTCGCCATTCCTCGGCCTGGTTGATATCCTCATCCTGTGGATCCTGATCCTTGCAACCATCGTATGCTTTTTCCAGGTGCAGAAGACTGCTGCATTCCTCCTCATCCCCTATATCCTGTGGGTCAGCTTTGCCTCTTTTCTGAATTACACGATCTTTATCCTGAACCCGTGACCGGTGATCGTCCCTTTTTCACCACAAAAACGCTTTTACCGGCAAAAACCCCTCGTTTCCGGTAATCCGGGAACAAACCCTGCTAGGGGATCCCACAGGTCATCCCATTCTCCGGTTCGGGGAAGCCAGCCGATCTGTAAAAGAGAGAACAGATTAATAATATGCGAGAAGCAGGAGTTGAACCTGCGAACCCCTGCGGGAACGGATCTTGAGTCCGCCTCTGTTGGCCACTTAGATATTCTCGCTTGACTGTACTATTGGAGAGCGGGATAGTAAAAAGGCTTTCA
>JBAZHD010000050.1:0-24070 GCA_041652515.1 Methanoregula sp. | reverse complement strand
CGTCCTTCCGGAATCCGCTCAGCCGTGCGAATTCAGAATTCACCAGGCTCATCGTCGCGTCGTTTTCAATGAGAATAGTTGCGGTTCCCGTTGTCTCAAAGACGGTGCGGTACTTCTGCTCGCTCTCGTTCAGCGCCTCCTCGGTCCGTTTCCATTCCGTGATCTCGCGGATCGACTCGATGGCACCGACAACATTACCCCCGGTATCGTACAAGAGAGACGTGGTGAACCAGAGCGCAGCACCCCGTCCCTCGTTAAAGTGCGGGATCGTGATCTCGGAGACGAGGGTCTTCCCGTCGCGTTTCACGTACGGGTACCGGCCATCAATAGCAGGATCATCCGAAAGGGCAAGATCGATGAGGATCGGGCGACGTTCGTGATAAAACGGGATCGCGTATTCGTAATTACCCTTCCCGAGAACCTGTCCTGCAGGTACCCCGGTCATCTTCTCCATTGCCCGATTCCACGCGATCACCACGCCCCGCGTATCGATGGCAAACGTGGCATCGGGCAGGAAGTTGATGATATCTGCTTCCCTGCGCTCGTGGTCCCGGATGCTCGCCTCCGCCTTTCTCTGCAGGATTGCCTTCTGGATTTTATGCCCGAGCTCGGCAAACTGCGAGAGCGGTTCCCCGCCTTTCTGAAGATAGAAATCGGCCCCTTCGTTAAAGGCCTGGATCACGATCTCTTCGCGGCCGCGGCCGGTGAAGATGATGAACGGCAGGGTACTGCCCGAAGCCCTGACCCTTTTTAAAAACTCAATACCGTCCATCACGGGCATCTGGTAATCGGAGATGATGGCATCATAATGATGTGTTTTGAGGGCCTCGAGGGCCTCCCCGGCAGAGGAAAGAGTCTCGACACTGAACCGGCCGCCCTGCTCAAGGAACAGCTTTCCAATCTCGAGGAGCCCGGATTCATCGTCAACATAAAGGATGGAGAACATGAAAGGATCCAAACCGCGTCGGGCGGTTTTATTCCTGTATGTCAGAGAATCAGCAACAACGATATTGAATGTTCTGATTATGTCGGCATTCCCCGGAATCCGGCAGGGGAGAATCCGTGCGCGTCTCGCCCGGTTGTGGAACTAAAAAAGAAATGGAAAATCAGTAGTTCTCCGCTGCGATCTCGAAGAACGCCTGCGGGTGGTCGCAGGCCGGGCATTTTGCCGGGGCAGCCTTGCCTTCATGGACATACCCGCAGTTCCGGCAATGCCATTTCGTGGAAGTGGCGGACTTGAAGGCTGTTCCCTTCACGAGATTCTGGTAGAGTTTTTTATATCGTGCCTCATGGGCGGCCTCAACTTTTCCAATCCTCTTGAAGATGCGGCCGATGTCAAGAAAACCCTCCTTTTCTGCAGTCTTTGCAAAGTCCGGGTAGAGCGTGCCCCACTCCATCTTCTCTCCCTCGGCTGCGGCTTTCAGGTTCTCTTTTGTCGTCCCGATAACCCCCCCCGGATACGACGCGGTAATCTCAACGTCGCCTCCTTTGAGTTCCTTAAAGAAGAGCTTTGCGTGTTCCCGTTCGTTCTGCGCCGTGTCCTCGAAGACGGCTGCGATCTGTTCGTAACCTTCTTTCCGTGCCACGCTTGCAAAGAAACTGTACCGGTTCCGTGCCTGCGATTCGCCGGCAAATGCCGCGAGCAGGTTCTTCTCGGTCTTGCTGCCTGAAAACTTCATGGTCAAGTAGATCTCCGGAAGAATCCTTTCTTTTCGGGAGGTAAAATACCAGCGATTGGGTCCGTCCGTGCCGCCGGCAGGCACCCTGGCGGCCGGGTCAGCGTGCCGGGCTTACTCCGCGTTCCGGTATGCTCCCTCCGGCACCGTGATCTCGAAGACTGCTCCCTCGCCCGGGGTGCCGGTCTCGCTGATGGTGATGTCGGTAATCGCGAGGATTTCCCGGACAAGGAAGAGCCCAAGGCCCGTGTTCTTCCCGTACCCTTTCTCGAAGATCTTCTGCTTCTCGCCCGGAGCAACCCCGCATCCATTGTCGGCAAAGGTGATGACAAGGCTGTTCTCTCTCCTCTCGCACCCGACAGTAACGGTTGTTACCCGTTCCCCGTACTTCAGCGCATTATCGAAGAGGTTGAAAAAAACCTTGTCGATCATCGGATCGGCAAAGATCTCGAACCCTTTGCAGGTGTTCCGCAGTGCAATCTTCCCGGGACGGACACTGCTGATAACATCGATGACCCGGACCCATGCCGGTGCATGCACGCCGAGTTCCTGGTAGGCTTTCGTGAATTCGATCTGGCGCTGGATCGTTTCGATCGCAGCCGTGATCCTGGCAAGGAAGTCCACAACAACCGGGTCAGGTTTACTGAGTGCAGCGAGTTGCGTATATCCCTGTGCGACCGTGAGCTGGTTTTGGATATCGTGTCGCGTGATACTGTTTAAGAGGTTGAGTTTCCGGTTCGCTTCCCGGATAGCCGCCTCTGACTGATTCTGTTCTGTGATATCGCGGATTGCTGCAATATGAACCGGGCGGCCGTCCCAGACGAAAAACCGCCCGATGATCTCAACCGGAAAAACCGTACCGTCTTTACGCCGATGATACCGCACGGGCACCCGGACAACCCCCGGCGGCGCTTCTGTAGTAACCTTTCTCGTCTCCTCCTTCTCAGCGGACAGGTCGGTGTTTTTCATCGTGAGGAGGAGATCTCTCTTGTAACCATACATCTCACACGCTGCCGCATTTGCTTCCAGCAGGGCACCGGTTTCATTGTCAATGAGGAAAATCGCTTCGCTTCCCAGTTCGAAAAGCTCGGCATATTTCCTGCTGTTTTCGCGCAGGGCATCTCCCGCCCGCTTGCGTCCGGTGATGTCCCGGAACACGACAAGTACGGAGAGGTTTCCCTTGTACTGGATTGACGAAGCGATCACTTCAACGGTAAATGGGTCACCGTTGATCCGTAAGAGGCGCTCTTCTTTAAGCGGGATTTTTTTTCCCTCTTCATACATCTGGCGGAAGTCTTCCAGCGCCATCGCGCGGTCATCGGGATGGATGAACGAAAGGACCTCCCTGCCGATCATATCCCCCTCCGTCTTTGCCCCCACAAGATGAAGAGCTGCCGGGTTTGCATAGAGGATCTTTCCTCCCTGATGAACAACGACAGCATCGGGAGAAAGCTCTACAAGAGAACGGTATCTCCCCTCACTCTCCCGGATTGCCTCCATCATCTTCTTTCGTTCCGTGATGTCGAGGATAACACCGGTAAACACCAGCTCGTTAGCGTGGACAACCGGGCTGGAGATGCCCTCGAACCAGATTGTCTCTCCGGTATGCCGGGTAAAGCGTCCCTCAAAATGCCAGTCTGCCCTCCGTTTCACGGCATCTTCGATCGACAAGAGGAATCCGGGGCGGTCGTCAGGATGGACACATGCAGTAAATTCCGGGAAGAATCTTTCGAGGTCAGAGTTCAGACCGAAAATTTCGTCTGTACGGTTGCTCGCATAATATATCCCCATACTGCCGTCAGGCCGGGCATAGAACTGGTAGACCACGCCCGGTACCGTGGATGCAATCTCCTCGAGCTGCTGGTGATGGGTGCTGATCTCGGCCTGTGCTGCGGCAAGTTTCTCGTACTGTTCACGCAGCTCTTTTTCTGTTGCAGCAACCTGTTCATATGCAGCCTTCAGATCGGTCTCCGCCCGTTTGCGTTCGGTGATATCCATGAACATGGCGACCATCGCCCCGGGTGAAGTCTGGAACGCGGTAACCGCATAGGCCCCGTGTATTGCAACGCCATCATAGGTTACCTGTTCCGTCTGCCAGGTACCGCCATCTGCCGCAACCCTGCGGTACTGTGCCGGGACCTCAGTCTCCGCAAGCGGGGGAAATGCCTCTTCGAGGGTCCTGCCGATGAACTGGTGGTGAACGACTCCGAGTATCCGGTCGGCACCGGGATTTGACCCGGTAAAGACAAGCGATCCATCCGGTTTCAGTTCATAGAAATGCATGCCGGAAGGTGCATGATCGATGATATTCTGGTACTTTGCCTCGCTCTCCTTCCGTGTCTCCTCGGCACGTCTTCGCTTGAGGATATTCCAGAGCCCCTGCACCAGGAGAAGGAGTTCGTTCACATCATTTTCCGTGTAGTCGGACGACTTGTTTGCAACCCCGGCGACAAGGATAACATGGCCTTCGTCAATGACCGGGACGTTCATGTGCCGGATGATCTCCGGATGTCCTTGCGGATACCCCTTCTTGGCCGGGTCCGGGGCAGCATAATCGTTCGTGATCACGGGACGCCGCTGCCGCACAGCCTCGCCCCAGAGCCCGGTCTTTTCTGTTTTGTAAACAATGGGTTTGGTCATCATCGAACATTCGGCCATGGCGTTCTTCGACCACGCGTACATGGAGAGTTCGCTCTCGTCCTCGTTCAGGAATGCCAGGTACCCCAGGGTACTTCCCGTGACAAGTCCCGCCCCTTCGATAGCATACTCGAGCAGATCCTTCTCGCTCTTGTGGGTATATTCATCGAACCCGAGCATGTATTTCAGGCGCGACTCGCTCATCCGGATCCTTTTTTCACCCGATGCAAGCTCGTCATATTGTGCCCGTAGTTCCTCCTCAGAAGCAACGAGCTGCTCGTTTGCAGCCCTGAGTTCATCCTCGTTTTTTTTCCGGTCGGTAATGTCTATGACGACACCTCGAACACCGGAGATCCTGCCATCACGGTAAATCGGGGAGGAGTAGATGGAGACCGGAAACAGGCTGCCGTCTTTTCGTACAGCCAGGTATTCTTCCCTTCCCTGCTCGCGGGTTCCTGTTTCAACCATTTTGGAAAAGACATTAACAGCCCGTTTTCGGTCCACGGGGGCGATCACGTTCAGTACGTTCAGTCCTTTTTCAATGTCCTCATCGGTATACCCGTACATCTCCTGCGCAAGGCGGTTTGCATAGATCATCCGTCCGTCCGTATCAGCTTCATAGATGCCCTGGGGGAGCAGGTCTGCAAGCTCGCGGAACCGGTTCTCGCTCTCGTTCCGTGCCTCCTCTGCCCGTTTCCTCTCCGTGATCTCGCGGATCGATTCGATGGCGCCGACAACCTCGCCCTTCCTGTCATACAGCGGCGATGCAGTGAACCAGAGTGCAGCGCCCCTTCCCTCGTTGAAGTGTGGGATCGTGATCTCGGAGAAGAGTGTCTTCCCCTCATTTTTTACCAGGGGATATTTTTCAGCAACGGCCGGGCCATTTTCAAGAACAAGGTTGATCAGGAGCGGCCGCCGCTCGTGATAAAACGGGAGCGCATATTCATAATCACCCTTGCCAAGGACATCCTCTGCATGAACACCGGTCATCCTCTCCATTGCCCTGTTCCAGGCAATGACAATGCCCCGGGTATCGATCGCAAAGGTTGCGTCCGGCAGAAAATTGATGATATCTGCAAGGCGCTTCTCCGAATCTGTCAGCGCGATCTCCGCTTTCCTCCGGCTCACGGACTGGCGGACCTTGTGGGCGAGTTCCGCGAACTGGGCTTTGGGATCTCCTCCTTTCTGGAGATAAAAATCCACGCCGTTGTTGATCGCTTCGATAACTACTTCTTCCCGGCCACGGCCGGTGAAGAGGATAAACGGGATGGTGCCAAAGGTCTTCCGTACCTTCTTTAATAATTCAATCCCGTCCATCCCCGGCATCTGGAAATCGGAGACGATCGCATCAAAGTCGTGCTGTGCAAGTTGTTCGAGCCCGGCATCTCCTGACTCCGCGGTTGAGACCTCAAACCCCCCGGCACTTTCGAGAAACAGCTTTCCGAGTTCCAGAAGCCCTGGTTCATCGTCAATATAGAGAAGGGAAATCATGCCGGACTCCGGACTTTGGCATTGTCCACCGGTGAATGAGTGCCAATTGTTTTGGTAATTTATGAATCTTACGTATACCCCGGGAAAAAACGTGAGAATCAGGCCAGAAACAATAAATGGGCAAATATATTGGGGTATATCACGAAAAATGCCCGGGAATCCGGACCCCCGGAATAAATTCAGGATGAGAAACGGAACGCCCCGTACGGGACCGTTATCTCGAACTGCACACCCTTCCCCGGCTCCCCGTTCTCGGTTATCGTGATACCCGTGATCGCGAGGATCTCCCGGGAGAGGAAGAGGCCAAGACCGGTATGCTTGCCAAAGCCTCTCTGGAAGAGCTTCTTCTTGTCCTCAGCAGAAATTCCTGCCCCGTTGTCCCTGTACGTGATGATGAGGCCTTCTACCGATTTGCCGTTTGAAAAGGAGATCTGCGTCACTCGCTCGCCGTGACGCAGGGAGTTCTCCATCAGGTTGAAGAAGACCTTCACGATCAGCGGGTCGGCAAAGATCTCCACGTTCCTGATATCGATCTGCAGTTCGATGGATGGGAGGCTGAGTTGTCCTGCGGCTTCCTTTATGACCGTTCCCGCGTCCTGCCATTTCGGGGCGTTGACTCCGATATCCTGGTAGTATTTCGTGAACTCGATCTGACGCTGGATCGCCTCTGCGGCCTGGTCTTCTTTATCGATAAACATCTCGTGCTTTGTCCCTTTCAGGTCCTCTTTTGAGAGTTCGAGGAATGTCCGCAGCCCGGTGATCTGGTTGAGGATATCGTGGCGGGTGATGGAGGAGAGCATGTTCAGCTTTGTGAGAGCGCCTTTGAGTGCCACTTCCATCTTCTTGCGCTCCGATATATCCCGGATAATCCCCTCTGTCCCGTTGTACCCTCCCTGCTCGTCCGTGTGCAGGCGGCCGCTGACCGAAGCCCAGAAGGTCGTAGTATCTGATTTGACAAACTCCGCCTCCCAGTCCTGGACAGACCCCCCCAGTTTTCTCATCGTATCGATCATCTGCCCCCGGGCGTCCGGGTTCTTCCAGAGCGAAAGCGCCGGGCGGCCCAGCATCTCCGCAGCAGTAGCAAATCCGAATGCCGGTGCAGCGGACGGGCTTACCATGACAAGGCGGCTCTCACGATCGAACCTGAAATACACATCCTGGATATTTTCGATGATGGTCCTGTACCGCTCCTCGCTCTCGCGCAGTGCGTCCTCGGTCTGCTGCTGCTTCGTTATATCGTGGATGACTCCTTCCACGCCGAGGATATTGCCCTGCGGATCATGGTAGAAATGGCTGCTCGTTGTCACATGCCGGATCGCACCGTCGCGGACCCTAAGGTCAAGGGGATATGCATACACGGATCCCTTTTCTTTCAGGGCTGATAGGAGGCTCCCGCGGCCGGCCGGGTCAGCATACACGGAAGTGACATCCTGCCCGAGAAGCTGGTCATTCGAATCATATCCGGCAAGTTTTGCTGCAGAGGGGGAAAGCATCGTGATCTTTCCCGTAAGGTCGGTCCGGTAGAAGATGTCCTGCATATCGTTGATGATTGCCCGGTACTTCTCCTCGCTCTCCCGGAGGGCGTTCTCGGCATGTACCTGTGCCGTGATATCGCGGAAGGTAACGTATGCGGCCGGTTTCCCCTCCCAGATGCTGGGTGCCGTTGTTACATCGACATCGATTGGAGTCCCGTCCAGACGGAGGAACTGCTCACGGACCAGCTCAAGGGCTCTTTCAGGTGCCTGCTCTACCCGTGGTGCAATCCGCTTCCGGAATTCCGGGGCAACCATGTCAAGAGCGGATTTTCCGATAAAGACGCCGGGATCTTCAGAACCGAGGAGCCGGGCAGCGGTCTGGTTGACATAGACAAGGATGCCGTTCTGGTGAATCGCAATGCCGTCAAACGAGGACTCAACCAGCGCCCGGTATTTTCCCTCGCTCTCCCGGAGAGCCAGCTCCACCCGTATCCGTTCGGCAATCTCGTTCTCCCGTGTTTTCAGTGCCAGCATCAGGTTCGCGTGTGTCCGGGCAATCGTGATGGAGAGCCCGGCGATCTGGACAATGAAATGCGCAAGGTTAAGATACTCGTCCAGCGCCGAAGGGAGTGATACCTCCTCGACCGACAGGACGCCGATCAGGTCCTTGTTGTACTGGACCCGGATCCGGAAACCGTCGCCCGTATCGGTAATCCGGTACTGTTCTTCAGGTTCCGGAAACGGCGGTAATTCCTGATCTTCCGGATAGGCACCTGAAGGGATGCTGATCACGGTCCCATTCATTTCGTCCCGGGCCGGGAGGAACGCTACCCTCTTGGGCGAGCAGAGCTGGACAAAGTGGTCAAGCATTTTGAGGATGACCGTCTTCTGGTCATGGACCCCGATGATCATGCCGGTGAGGTCGGCCACCATCGAATAATCGGCCACCCGCTTCTCCGCGGCGCTGGCCGTGGTTTTGCACGCGGCCATCTCCTCGCCGCACTTCCATTTCTGGTACAGTGCCTCCAGGCGGAAACGGAGATGATCAAGGCCCACAGGCAGGGTCCGGGCAGAAATGCCGGTAAATTCTGCATACTCCGCAAGCACCGGCTCGATCCCGGGATGTATCCCGGTATCAAGGAGAACGATCGCGGAGAGCGATTCCCCGAACATCTGCCGTGCCGTGGCCCGGTCGAGACCATCCCGTTCTGCGTTCTGCTTCCATCTCATGAGCCAGCCGGGCAGGACGAGGTACGCCCCGCACCGCCGGAATTCCCCGGCGAGCACCTCCGGCAGGAAGAGCGACGCACCCGATTCAGCGAGCACGAGCGAGGGTTTGTCCCGGATCTCTTTGGGGATGTCAAACGTGTTGGCACACCCGCACCCGCACAGGCAGGTGGTTGCGTTGGCTGCGTCCAGCCTTCCCACCTGGTCTTTGACCGTGTTCCAGACGGACGGGACATGGCCGCAGTGGAATGGGTAGGACTCAGCTGCTGCAAGGGGCATTGTCCCGGTTGCAAGGACCGCATCAATCTCGGGCCGGATATTCTCGCAGCAGAGGATGACAAACTTCTTTTCCATGCCTCACCCGGGGAGCGGGTAGGTCCCGAATTTCTTCACGGCACGGCTGATCGCGAGGAGCACGCTGTCCGGTACCTGATACGGGATCTCGCCGTGGTTGTCCGAGAGGATGAACCCCCCGCCCGGGCCGGCCCGGGCAATGGTCTCTCTCACCTTCGCTTCAGTGATCGTCGGTGTCCAGCGCCGCATTTCAACGCCGTTGAGGTTGCCGAGCACCGTGAGCCGTTTGTTGCAGGCCCGTTTTACGTCCCCGATATCCTCAAGGGCACTCGTCCCGAGAATGGCGGTACCGGTGGTGGCAATATCGTCAATTATCGCAAGCGAGCGGCCGGACGCGAGGTGAGTTGCCGTTGGTCCCTTGATCCGGGCGAGGGTCTCTTTTGCAACGACCATGCCGGTCTTCCGGTACAGCTCCGGCGGGATACTCGTCGGTGACGAGATCGGGTCGAAGTAACAGATGGCATTTGCGCCTGCCTCCAGCTGGGTGTTTGCCCACTCCACACAGAACTGCTGGTTCTTCTTCATCAGTTCCCAGAAGAGCTGGGGCTGCGTATACATCAGGTCAAGATATGCCTCGAAGCCCATCTGCATCACCGGCACCGAGAACGGGGACATCACGACGCCGATCACCGGGATCTTCCCCGCCGACTGTTCCGCAAGCCCCCGGATGGTGCCGGTGATCTTCCTGAGGCTGTCACACGCAGCAACTTCCGGCACTTCAATGGACCCGATACGTTCCGGGGAGCGGATGATTGGGCGCCCGGCATTGGGTGGCCCGTCCGCGATGTAGATGACATCGCCTCCCCATGCTTCAGTCTCTGCTGAAGCGTAGAAGAATGCGTAATAGCAGTCGCTCTCGTATTTTCTCTGGAGAATCGTCTGCCCTCTGATGACATTTTCCGCCCGGGAGAAATATTCCCGGATGGATATGCCCAGTTCTTTTGCCCCGTGCATCGTAGTCAGGAGGAAAAGGGGAACGCGGTCCGGCTCCTTCTGGCCGATAGCCGTCATCGTACGTTCGAGCGGTGTCATAGTATCGCTCATTGCCCCTCACCTCCCGCCATGGTTTTCACGAGTTCGAGCGTATCGGATGCGGTCCGCCCCATGGCATCGGCACCGACCTCCTTCCAGAGCAGGGGATCGAAGTTGAACGGCGCCCCCCCGACAATGATTAACGTTCCCGGCAGTGTCTTTTTGATCCGTGCGATCGCCTCTCCTGCCCGGAGTGCGGCAGGAAGCATCAGCGTGGAGATGAGGAGGATCTTTACGTTGTCGCGGGTGACCTTCAGGACAAGATCATCGACCGTGACCCCGTGGCCGTAATCAGTTACTTCGAATCCCCCGGCCCGGAGCACGGAGATGACGATCCGCTTCCCGAGCGTATGGTGGTCTTCAAGCACCGCTATTGCCATCTGTGGCTGGTTTACCCGGCGGGTGTCTTCGGGCGGGAGCATAGTGTCCACGATCTCTTCGCAGATCCGCCCGCTCATGTACACCTGGGAAAGTGCGGCATCGCCCGCCTCCCAGCGCCGGCCGATCTCTTCGAGTGCCGGGACAATGAGCGATTCAAGACACATAAACGGGGAACCGGGTGTGCAGGACTCTTTAACAATCCTGCCTGCCCCGATGCGGTCAACCGCAAGAAGGGCATCCTGCATCTCGGTAAGATGGGCTGAAACCGGGGCACCGGGGCTTGTCATACGGTGGAATATTCTGTAATGCTATTTAAGTATGGTGGCAGCATTCGCAGTGTTCCTGCAGGAAGCAGCATGAGGTCACTCCTGTACTTTGTTATAGGTCCCCTGGAGAAACCCGGACTCTCCCGATACCTTCTGCAGCCGGATCAGGAACCGTGTTCCGGTTCCGGGCTCCCGTTCGATCGTTCCCTGCAACTGCTGGACAAGGCTGGTGATGAGGATAAGCCCGACCGTTTCCGGGTTCTCCCCGTCATATCCCTGCGGCATGCCAATCCCGTTATCAGCAAACCGGATTAACAGTTCGTCCTTCCCGTCCCGGATACCCAGGGTGATCTCTCCTTCTCTTCCCCCGGGAAATGCATGTTTTATTGAGTTGGAAAAGAGCTCGTTCAGGATGAGCCCGAGCGGGATGGCGGTGTTGATATCGACCGTAACCGGGATCAAATCCAGGGAAATGGAGATCGAACCCTGCGGGATCCGGTAGAGTGACAGGAGGTTCGGGGGGATCTGGCGGATAAGCCCCTCCAGGTCGATCCGGGAGAGATCCTGTGCCGACAAGAGTTTTTCGTGAATAACGGACATGGTCCGGATGCGGTTTTTACTCTCGGAAAGCGCCATCTTCATGGAGGGATCAGAGATCTTCCGCGCCTGGATAGAGAGCATACTCGTTATGAGCTGGAGGTTGTTCTTTACCCGGTGGTTGAGTTCCCGCAGGAGTATAATCTTCTCGTCAAGCTGGCTGCGGATGACTTCTTCAGCAGCGGTACGCTGGCGAACCTCTTCCCTGAGTTGCACCATCGCCGTTTCGAGCTCGGCAGTCCGGTCCCGGACACGGGTCTCAAGTTCTTCATTGGCGATCCGCAGTTCGTTGCTGAGCTGCGAGCTCCGGGAATATTCCTTCCTGAGATCGGACAGTGCGATCTCAAGCCTGCTGTGGGCCCGGGCATTGGATAGTGCAAGGCCGCATACTCCCGCTATCCCGAGGGAGAGCGAGAGGTAACGCTCGCGATATGCCGGGAATGCAAGGCCGTCAATCTGGATGATCGCGATCGTCTCGTCTTTGGAAGGGATACGCAGCCGGAATCCTGCGGGGATCGTCTCCGGCAGTGTGGACGGATCCGGCAGTGGTGGCGGAGTACTCCCGGACTCCGGAGTGTTCAGTATTGCGGTTACCGAACCGTTCTCCATGACCCAGAGAACGATCTGCTGTGGTGCAAACAAAGCGGCGAAAATATCAAGGATTCCGTGCAGCACGTCATTCTCTTCGAGAACCAGTGTCAGCTGGGAAGAGAGATCGAGTGCCATTGCATATTCTGCGATCTGCTGGCTGGCTGAGGAATCCTTGTCCATGGTACGAACGCTCCTTTTGATCCCAAAAAGAACGGGTGTTCCCGTATATTGACTGTCAGGGGCGATCATGATGAAGGTTTCCAAAGCCGGTCATGACAGATCCCCGGATTGATGCGGTTTTCCGATAAGAAGACTGCGGGTAAACCGTAATGCTGCCAGGACGGTCTGCCGTGATCAGGGTACCCGGGTCTTTCGGCAGGCAGACGCACAAAAGAAAACAGAGGAGTCTGATGAATTCCTCTCATCTTCGAACCCGCTCCGCTCAATGCTTTGGAATTCAAAGGAGTCTGATGGCGTCTTCGCAACCTCAAATCCCTCGTGGCGGGATTTTCAAAAGAAAAACGGGCCTGAAGGGATTTGAACCCTTGACCTGCGGATTAAGAGTCCGCCGCTATGCCGAACTAAGCTACAGACCCACTTTGTTAGGCCTAGTAATGTGGTCGATAATGGCGAATAAAGGTTACGGAAAAAAAATCTTGGAATCCCTTAATATGCAGGAGGGAGACATCTTCTGTACCATGCCGCAGGAAGCCCCGTTTGAGCAGTCGGGACCGGTAAAATACTGCATTTTCGGGTGCGGGACGAACGGTTACAACATCATTCTTGAGCTCGCAAAGGAACACGAGCGCGTGATTGTTGTCGATAAGGATGAGACCCGTGTCGGTCACCTCCGCGACCAGAAATTCGATGCCTACCAGCGCGATATCACGTCGTCTGACCTGCTCGCGGGGCTCCCCCAGTTCGAGATTGCGTTCGTCATGACCGGTGACGGGGACGCGAACCTCGCGGCAGTCCTCACCCTCAAGAAACGGCTCCCTGCGGTGCAGGTTGTTGCCCGGTCGACCGACCCGGTAAACGGCCAGAAGCTGACCGCGGCGGGTGCGGATTATGTTCTCTCCCCCCAGGAAGTGGTTGCACGGCAGGCAATCCTGCAGATAAAAAAACAGCACGCGAGCCGGGTTGCGCAGCGCCTCTTCTCCCTCCTTGCAGGCTGGGAGGGGACGCTGGGGATCATCACCCACAAGAACCCCGACCCGGACGCGATCTCCTCTGCCATGGCGCTTGCCGAGATCGCAAAACAGGCCAATGGAAAAACGCTGGTCACCCGGATCTTTTACGAGGGAAATATCGGCCACCAGGAGAACCGCACGTTCGTCAACCTGCTCGACATCAAGATGGAGCACCTGACCCCCGATGCCCTCGCGAAATGCACCTACCTTGCCATGGTCGACTGCGAAGGACCGGGTGCCAACAACGATGTTCCCCCCTTAACGAAGATCAACATCATCATCGACCACCACCGCGAGGGAAAGCATGCAGCGGGCCAGAGCAATTTTGTCGATATCCGTCCCGGTGCCGGGGCCACGGCAAGCATCATGACCCAGTACCTGCAGGAGCTCGACATACCGGTCGACAAAAGGGTCGCAACCGCACTCCTCTACGGCATCCGCACGGACACGAAGGAGTTCAAGCGTAATGTCACGCCGCAGGACCTCAGCTATGCCGGCTTCCTGCTGCCGCTGACCGATGCCGACCTGCTCGATAAGATCATGTCCCCATCCATGTCGCAGGAGACCCTCGACGTGATTGGCGCTGCAATCTGCAAGCGGAAGATCCAGAGCGGGTACCTCTTTGCAAATGTCGGTTACGTGATGAACCGCGACGCCCTCCCGCAGGCAGCCGACCTTCTCATCACGCTTGAAGGAGTGAACACGGCGCTCGTGTATGGTATCACCGACAATGCGATCGTGATCTCCGCCCGCAACCGCGACATCCGCCTGCATATCGGCAACGCCCTGTCCGAAGCGTTCGGGGAGATGGGCGATGCCGGCGGCCACCCGAACATGGCGGCCGCCAACCTCCCGCTCCACTATTTCGGGAAAGTGGAGGACAAGGCCCGGCTGCTGGAGATCGTGATCGAGCCGGTCCTCAAGAAATTCCGCGATCTTGTCGGCCTTGAGAATGAAGGGAAGAAAAATGGCAGCCCGTAACCGGTGGTATTGCAGGCCGGCAAAAACCGTGAAAACCTGGAGATATGTATGAACTTTACTGAATGGGAACCTCATTACCGGGAGATCGTTGAGTATTTCGGGTTCGACCGTGCGGCAGATGAGGAGGCAGCCCGGCTCCTCTCCTCTCTCCTTGACCGGGACAACCTCCTCTCCCTTGCGTCGCTGACAGAAGGAAACGAGGTGACGGTCTGCGGGAATGCCCCCTGCCTGGAAGACGAGATCGGGAAGATCACGGGCATCGTCTTTGCTGCCGATGCCGCTGCAGAGGTGCTCGATTCCCATGGCATCTGCCCGGACGCCATCTTCACGGACCTCGATGGGACCACGGACCGCGTTATCGAACTGAACAACCAGGGGACCATTGTCGTCATCCATGCCCACGGGGACAACATGCCGCTCCTGAACCACTGGGTGCCCCGGTTCAAGGGCAAGGTTGTCGGGACAACGCAGGCCGCCCCGCTGCCGCGGGTGTACAACTTCGGCGGGTTTTCTGACGGGGACCGGGCCGTCTTTGCCGCGGACGAACTGGGCGCTTCGAAGATCACGCTCGTGGGTTTTGATCTCGATGACGAGAACGTGGACCCGATGAAACGCGGAAAACTCCAGTGGGCCCGCATACTCCTCGCCCTGATCGGTCATACCGTATGAGCAGAACGGCGTTCATCCTTGACGGGTACGTGGACGAGCCCGCGTGTCTCGGTGTGCCGCCCTATATATCGCCCTATATCCGGACGGTTGCCGGTGCTCTCCTCTCGCACAATTACGATGTCCGGTATCTCACCATCGACAAGCTCCGGAAAGAACCGCTCCGGACCGCTGACCTGAACAGGGCCTCGCTGCTCGTTATGATCGCAGGGGTGACGGTGCCGGGGAAGTACCTTGGCGGGACGCCCGCTACGCTCACCGAGATCCAGCAGGTCGGGCACATGGTCCATGGCCCGAAGAAACTGGTAGGAGGTCCGATCGGGTTCGGGTACGCGGGCGAGGGAGGGGAGAAGGCGATCCGGCAGGTGATCAGCGGCTTTGATGCCCTGCTTACCGGTGAGCCGGCTGTTGCGCTCGACAATTACCTGGCCGGGAACGAACCTGCGGGAGTGCTGGACTACACCCGCACCGACCCGTGGAGCATCGCGGGCAGCAGCGTGATCGGCCAGCACCCCTCGTTCCCCTCCGTGATGTGCGAGCTCGAGACCGCCCGGGGCTGTTCCCACGGTGCAACCGGCGGCTGCTCGTTCTGTACCGAGCCGTTCTACGGGATGCCGAAATACCGGGGCATCGCGGCCATCGGGGCGGAGGTTGCAGCACTCCATGCCGCCGGGGCCCGGCACTTCCGCGTGGGCCGGCAGCCGGACATTCTTGCGTACGGGGCAGGCGCCGGGGAGTACCCGGCACCGGAACCGGAGAAGATCGATGCCCTCTTTGCCGCCATCTGTACCGCTGCCCCGGACCTGAAAACCCTGCACATCGACAACACCAACCCGGCAACCATTGCCCGGCACGAGGATGCTGCCCGGGAGGCACTGCGGGCGATCATCCGGCACCATACCTCCGGCGATGTGGCAGCGTTCGGCATGGAGACTGCCGACCCGGCCGTGGTTTCTGCAAACAACCTGAAAGCAGGTGCGGACGAGGTCTTCCGTGCGATAGAGATCGTCAACGAAGAGGGCGGGAAACGGCGGGACAATGTGCCCGAACTGCTCCCCGGGCTCAACTTCGTCTGCGGGCTTGCGGGGGAGACCGAGAAGACCTACGATCTCAACGAGCAGTTCCTGGACCGGGTCCTGAAGGCCGGCCTCTCCGTCCGGCGCGTGAACATCCGGCAGGTGATGCCGTTTGAGGGGACACCGGCATATACAAACAACACACTCGGGAAACACGACCGGCGGTTCAGGCAGTTCAAGGAGCATGTCCGGAACAAAATCGATCTCCCCATGCTCCAGCGGGTCTTCCCCATCGGTACCGTGCTCCGCGATGTGCAGGTCGAGGTCTCGGGTGATCTCTCGTTCGGGCGGCAGATGGGATCGTACCCGATCCTTGCCGGCATCCCGCTCCGGCTGCCGGAACGGACGGTTACCGATGCGGTAGTCGTGGACTGGGGGATGCGATCGATCACGGTATTGCCGGTACCGGTTGAGATCAATACGCTGCCGGCTCAGTCACTCCGGTGGCTGCCCGGGATCGGGAAGAAGAAGGTGGCGTCGGTTATTGCAAAGCGGCCGTTTGCCGATCTTGAAGCGTACCGGAAGGTGGCGGGAAAGTCGGCGGTGGATGGGGTGATGCGGTTCTGATAGTATCGGGAGGGGGTCGGGCAGGTACATTCTGATCGCATGGAAAACGGTGATCCATAGACTCACCGCCGTATTTTTTTCTGATTCCCCCACAGCCGGTACACCCTCAGATCGATTTGTACCCATGCGACCCCCCCTGACCCTTTTGCATTTTTCATGGAAACATGATATTTTCCCGACGTGATGAGCCCTGATCCGGTATTTTCCGGCTGCAGGGGGTCGGATGGGTACAAGTGTACGGACTCCCTTGCCACAAGATGCATACAGCTCCTGCTGAGGGAGGTCCTGTATGCCGGGTATGCGGGTGCCTGCTTATGCCGGGCCTGATGTACCACAGGCACTGCGTAAAGATCGATTAACCTCAGGGGATTGTATTGTGTCCAGGGGATATCCGGGGATTTGTACCGTATTATTATTTTCAACCCGGAACAAAGTCCGGTTATAACCATCCTGGATTATTGCAGACATCTCAACATTGAATTCATCCGATCCCAGCCGGGTGTCAAAACTTATTTTATTCAGGTTCCCGTCACCTCTTGTGACCTTGACCGTGCTGACTAAATACCCGCTTTCATTCAGTCTCCTCATCGTATCGGGGCTCATGGTGCTGCACCAGTTGGGAATATACCATGTCGGAAAAATACGGGCCTGTACTTCATCATCTATCGCCAGATTCGTTGTGCCGGTTATTTTAAATGCATCACCCGACCGGTGTATCCCGACCGGGTTGATGCTAATCCAGGGATCTTCAACCATTATCAGGCCGGTTGTAGAGCGATCATCAATCGCCGGATCGTCAAGCGCTTCCGTGAGGGCTGCTGCTGCCGGGGGACCGTTGAGACACGAATCCCCCTGATACAAAAATGATAAACCTGGCTGGCTCCTGCCGGAGGCATTATGAGAATAGCCGATACAGCAGGTAATCCTTTCCGCGTTCTCCCCGGGGATATTTACAAGGTCCGGCAGGACATCAAACCGGTCATTCTCTCCCGGGTACTGGATAATGATATAATACGGCCCGGGTTCGAGATTGTTGGTGGATTCCTGCCGAATCTCATACTTGTATGATCCATCACCGTTGATGGATTCAGAGCTCCGTTGGGTAAAATTTTTACCGAATATCCAGATGGCAACAAAGGATTCTGTACTATGGTTCGCTACTCCGGTAATGTAATACCGGTCACCCCTTGCGACGATATGGGTCGCATTTCCCGGTTCAGGAAATTTCAGGATCGCTTTTGATATCATCACCGGGTCTGATGTCAGGGTCGTTACAGGAACGATGACCGGAGTCTGTACTATGTCATCCCTTTGTGTTTCCTGCGGGACGTGCGAGATACAACCGGCAGATGTTACTACGCATATCATGAGTAGAAACAGGACAGATGAGGATTGGAACGGGGTCATCGGATCACGGGAAAACCTATACAAACAAAAGGGTTCGTTCCTTTAATATTCTTTGAAAAATTCCTCAAATATTTATTGAAGCAAGCGGGAAAGTCGGCGGTGGATGCGGTGATGGTTTTTAATCCTTGATATTACAAAATGAGCAAGAACCAGGTGATCCTGGCAGGGCAGGAATGGATTTTTCATCCCGTATCCCTAGATTCAGCATGAATTGGATCTCTCCCGGTGGCCCCAGACAATATATCCCTTGTCCGATGTCGGGACAATTCCCTGGACATAAAGTGTTTCCCAGATATCCTTGGGAGGCATACGGTATTTCAATGTCAGGAATGGAGTATCCCAGAGTTCTTTCCCCCCTGTATCTGTTTTCAGAATCCGGTAGTATAATGCACCACCTTTGACCTTCTGATAGGTTGACAGCTGACTTCCGTCATCAGCAGTGAATGAAAACCACCCCGTACTGTTGTAAGATTCTGATCGCTGGTCATAGGTGATGGATGTACCAGTATGATTTACCATCGAGTCTATTGTTCCCTGCGGAGAAAGCCGGATCTCGTATGGTGTAATCGCCGAGGCGTGGGAACTTCCACAAAACGATCCGTAAAAACCTCCCGTAATAAGGTAGTCTGAGTCTGTAGTTTCGGTCAGGTTCAGGCCAACATCATTCTGTCCGGAATCTATAACCTGAACCCATGCGAGCCTGCCATTGTTATCGATTTTCGCGGCAAACAGATCGGTTTCGATTTTGCCATGAACGCATCCTGCAGAAAAAACCAGTACTATGACCATGAGGATGGCAACCAGAGTAAAAGGCCGGCTCATGGATATACCTTCCCGGTTACTGAGGATCTCAGGAACAATAGCGCAAATGGTAGATGGTGTGTGGAAAAAAGCATATCAGCTGCCCCCATTCGATGCAGACGCCCTCTTTTTCAGATAATCAGAAATTGTGACTATCGATAAAAGACCGGTAACGGGCATGATGAATAAAATATATAGTTCGAAAAGTATCTCAATCCACATATCTGCAAAAGTGAAATCCCAGAATTTCGACCAGATGAGTTCAGGATCAAATAATGGAAAAATATCATTCATGAAAATACCAATAACAGGAATTGCCAGGATAAAACTGAGAATCAGCAGGCATGTAAAAGAAAGATTTTGAGGTCTCTCCATCTCATGAACGAAGGGAAGTAACAGCAGGGTTATCGCTGGTGTTGACAGCAGGAGGCACAGCTTTAACAACATTCCTGAGACAGGGACCAAAGGCCATTCATACAAGGTACCTGTCAGGAAAATACTGATGAGACAGAATATTGTCCCGAATGCTGAAATAAGGGTCAAGGGAAAGATGCAGATACCGTAGAGTTTTTTTTCAAAAAATGAATACAGGAGTATTGCTGAACCACAAAAAGAGATAAGACAGGGAAAAAGGAATCCCGCAACAGATGCAACAGGTAACACGCGAATCTTATAGTCATATGGTAAAAATATCACGCAGAGCCCTAAAACAAAAGACCACGCTATCCAGAAAAAAACAACGGGTATGATAAAAAATGCGTTCCTTGTTGTGATATATAATCTTAAATTCATGAAATAATAACCTGTTTATAATCAGACAACGTTACGATGTAAATATTTTTTTAAATGTTTCTCAACCTTTTTCTGAAAGAGATTTCCCTCTTTTTTCTTGCCTAATCATTATCAGCTTGAGCAACCGCCGCCCGCGGCGGATCAACTCCATGAGTTCAATGTGCGGAGGGCTGCGGGAGGGGGTCGGGCGGTGTATTTTCCTGTCCGTGAAAATGAGGGTCCTGCGCGGATTTCTGCCATAGTTTTCATTCATGCCACGCGGTGATAACCCGCATACGGACAATTTTTCCCCACCGCTCCCTCCATTCCCGGCCGTATTTTTCCGGAGAACCGACTCATTTTAAGACGTGAAAACTAAAGACAGCCTGCGGTTTTTTCCACGGGGGGTCAGTGGGGTAAAAGTGTACTGACTCTTACCATAACTTGCATACCACGGCAGATTTTCTTTTCATGGATCCCCTCATGCCATACCGGACAGAGCATTACACGATCCGGAGATGAAAGCTGATACCAAGGAAGAAGGGAGCGGGGAGTCTGGTACAGGACCGGTTTTTTTGTCTTTAAACCTGCCGGAGCTCCGTGACCTTCAGGATATCCATCCGCGTCACGATCCCCACGATCTTATCGTCCTGCACGATCGGGATCCGCTCGATGTCGTGGGCTGACATGATCCTCAGGGCATCGATGACGAACGCTGCCGGCGGGAGGGTGATGGGATCGCGGGTCATGATGTCCCGCACCTGCATGGCCTCGCGGTCGATCGGGGACGTCCTGTTGACGTCCATGAGGGTGATCATGCCGACCAGGGTGTCCCGCTCGACCACCGGGAAACCGAGGTGCTTGCTCTGGTACATCATCTCGATCACCTGGCTGACCGGCTGGTTCGGCGGGACCGTGGTGACCGGGCTGCTCATGATGTCACCGATTATCACGTCCTGCAGCAGGTGGCTGTACTTTACTGCCACGGACTCCATGTTCGCCCCGATGTAAATGAAGAGGGCGATCAGGATCAGGAACGGGGAGAAGAAGAAGAGGCCGATGAGACCGAAGATGACGGCAAACCCCTTGCCGATATCTGCTGCGATCTGGGTGGCCTGGTGGAGCGGCATCCGGCCGGCAAGCCATGCCCGGAGTACCCGGCCGCCGTCCATGGGAAATGCCGGGATCAGGTTGAAGAAACAAAGGATGATGTTGAGGACGCCAAGGTAGCCGAAGAGGAAGATCAGGACACCGGCCCGGGCCGGGTCCGGTACGAGCGAGGGGACGAAATAGACGAGCCCGCCACAGATAAGCCCGAAGATGAGGCTCGCGATCGGCCCGACCAGTGCCATCGGGAGCTCGACCTTCGGGTCCGGGATCCCCTCTTCCATGGTCGCGACCCCGCCAAAGATCATGAGGGTGATGCTGTTGATGGCAATCCCTTTTGCCCGGGCAACGATCGAATGGGCGAGTTCGTGGACCAGCACGCCAAAGAAGAGGCCGCACGACGCGACAGCACCGAGCAGGTAGGGCATAAAACCGGAGGTGATGAGAGTTGAGTCGATCGGTACCTGGTAGAGATCCATAAGCATATCGACCGTCATCGAGATCTGGCTCCCTATCATCCAGGTAAAGAGCGGGATGACTAAGAGGAACGTATAATGTATCTGGATGGGGATGCCAAAAATGGTCCCGATCCGAAAAGATCCGTCCATAAACAAGGGATTATCTTTTTAACTCTAAAGTATATACTTTCCTCTGATAACAATGGAAACCCAGATTACGGATTTATTCGGGCTTCAGATCTATACGGAAAAGGGAATGTTCATCGGCGAAGTCGAGGATGTTCTCATCGACGTAGACCAGAAGAAGATCGAGTCGATTATTGTCGGGAAGGTCAACGACCAGCTCTTCGAGCTGAAGAACTACAAAGGCCTCAAGATCCCGTACCGCATCATCAGCGCGATCGACGATATCGTCCTGATCCGCCACCTCCCGGGTGCCTTTGCGGGCGGCAGCGCCCCCGAAGAGTAAGGTATCGATTAGAAACAGCGGGAAACTCCACAATATTTTTTTATTCTCGTTCCCGCATGGTATGCCTATGGAAAACCGTGAAATATTCTCCAGTCTCACGTCCATTCCCCCTATTTTTGTCCGGCTTGACGGGCGGACATTCCACCGTCTCGCGGACACTCTTGGTCTTGAGAAGCCTTTTGACGAGTTTTTCCACAACAGCATGGTAACCACCTGCACGTCGCTCGTTGCCGACAGCGGGCTCAACCCGGATTTCGCGTACACGTTCTCGGACGAGATCAGCCTTTACTTCACGAAGCTCCCGTTCAGCGGCCGTGTCGAGAAGATCGATTCGGTTGCCGCTTCGTATGCAGCAAGCGCCTTCACGCTCGCCCTTGGCGGGACAACGATTGTCTCATTCGATGCCCGGGTGATCCCAGCGACACCCGCGTACGCGATGGAATACCTGGCCAACCGGCAGGCCGAAGCGTGGCGCAACCACATCAATGCCTACTGCCAGCAGGCCCTGATCGAGGAGGGGATGAATGCCCGGAAAGCCGCTGAGAAGCTCAAGGGCCTTCATGCGAAGGATTTGCACGAGATGATGCATATCCGTGGCTTTAATCTCGCGACCACTCCTGCGTGGCAGCGCCGGGGCACGTTTATTTACAAGAAGCTCACGGAGAAGGAGGGGTTCAACCCGATCACGCAGGAGACGGTGATTGCGGAGCGGAGCTCTGTTTGCGCTGAGTCGGAGCTGCCGCTGTTCCTGAGCCCGGAGGGGAAGGAGTTCCTCGCGAAGGTGCTGGGCGGGGTATAAGAATCGGGATCCGATTTTGATCCGGAAATCGCTGATCGATTCCGGAATGAAAATCGCTGGTCGATTTTTCCGGAAGAGTTTTCGATCGCGATCATGATCGCGATTTTGATCTGAAAATCGCTGATCGATTCCGGAATGAAAAACGCTGATCGATTTTGATCTGAAAATCGGTGATCGATTTCTGTACGAAAATCGCGATCCGATTTTGCGTTCCGTCTGAATTTTTATTCCGGAAACCATTTTCCAATCGCTGATCGATTTCAAAATGAAATTCGGTGATCGATTTTGATCCGGAAATCGCGAACGATTCCGGAATGAAAATCGATCACTAATTTTTCCGGAAAGATTTTTGATCGCGATTGCAATGGTAATTCGAAAAATGGATCCCGGTTGGTAAATGGTACTCTGGGTAAAACCGGGTTTCAAGGGAATGGTCACACCCGGGTGCCCGGCAGGTCACCCGGGAACCTTGCAGAATCGTATCGTCGGAGGAAACCATTATCACCGTCAAAAAACCCCTGTGGGAATTCTGGTACATCAGAGCCCGCTGAGAGCCCGGTTGTACCTCTTTTCCCTCGCCCCTTGAATTTCAGAGGTCGTAATTCGGAAAAATGCGGAACCGGGCCGGAATAATTGGGGGATCTCCGGCGGGAATGGATGAGGTCATATTTAGCAACGTTTCAATGGCCGAACGCGGGAGGGGATGTGGTTTGGGACGTGGCGGGGACTGGCAAGGGGATATCCGACAGTCGGCAGTAAAATTTGACGGTTTTAAACTATTTAGTATAGGACTTACGCACTTGGTTTCGACCGAAAGATCTAAGGACTAAGAAAACCTATTCTGGGTTTGAACAAGCCCGGAATGGGGATTGAGTGAGATTGAATCCGCCAAAATGCACGAGCAGAGATTTCATCAACTTCCTGATATCGACGTATCAAGTATGCTCATGCACAGAAGCATCCCGGTGCTTGCCCAATGAAAACGAGTCAATTGCTCATGATTCGATCAAACGATTGTTAGAACGACAGCCTTCCCACACGGGGGCGTTATATAATGAGGCCAAATCGTTGATTCGACTCAAAGAAGGAGTACTCGTCATTGATGATAGCACTTTAGACAAACCTTATTCCCATCAGATCGAACTGGTTACCCGTCACTGGAGTGGGAAACATCACCGGGTAGTTCAGGGCATTAACCTGATCTCGACCATCTGGACCGATGGATCCGCGATAGTGCCGACAGATTTTCGGATCTATCATCCCGAGAAAGACGGGAAGACTAAAAACGATCATTTCCGGGATATGTTACGGGCTGCCGATGAACGAACGTTTCAACCGGGGTGTGTCATCTTCGATTCCTGGTATTCAAGTATCGACAACCTGAAATTAATACGGTCCCTGGAATGGCACTGGTGCACCCGACTTAAATCCAACCGGTTGGTGGATCCCGATCATACCGGTAACCGCTCGGTTTCCGATATTGATATCCCGCCAGAAGGATTAGTCGTGCACCTCCGGCAATATGGATTTATCAGGGTATTCAGGATTAGTCACGCTGACAAGGATCCGGAATACTGGGCTACCGATATTCTGAATGCCTCGGAATCCGACAGAAAATCATTCCGGGATCTTGGTTGGAATATCGAGGAGTATCATCGCGGCATCAAGCAGTGTTGCGGGATCGAAAGATGCCAAGGCCGTAAAGAAGAGGTTCAACGAGGTCACATCTTGCTCTCGTTATTGGCTTTCCTCCGGTTGGAATCTTATCGGCTGAAATCCGGGATTAGCTGGTACGAGTCGAAACGTCAGATTCATCGATCTGCCACTTCCCTCTTCATTGCTAAACCTACATTCTAATCGTATTCATCGCGGGGGATTGTCGTAGTGTCTTCTCTCTTTCCTTATTTCAACCGCGTAAGTCCTATAGTACTTAAATATATATCTTAGTACGTACAATCGGTAAATGATCCATGCCGATCGTCGAGAATTCGAACGTTACCATAGCCCATCTGGGAATTGTGGCAGGAATAATCGACACCTTGGGCATCGTC
>JBAZHD010000049.1:0-24339 GCA_041652515.1 Methanoregula sp. | reverse complement strand
ATAAAGTGATGCAATTCGCCAGTTAACAATAACCCCTCATTCTGATCCGCTCAATAAAAAAAACTGGATAATGGTTTTTCCATCGACAATTGCCTTCAGGGGCACAATGATCCCATTTGGTTATTATCAATTAAATCCTGCTGGAAAATTTTTTACCCCGTTCCTGAATATTTTGCCTCAAAACAGGTAATTCCTTTCCTCTTGGCCGGGATACCCCCTGAGACCCCTTGAGTTTTGCCTCCCTATTGCGTAACTCCTCAAATCCAAAATACCTGAAATGACAAGTGGGGATAAGCAAAATATGAAAACAATTTTTGATTTTAAAAATACACAAATCATTTTATGCTCTACCGGCAAGAGGAAATATCGAAGTGATTTGAATGAGATGCACACCAAACCCAGTTCATTGGACAATCCTGATTTTTGTTCTTGTATCATTCATTAGCATATGCGGATGCACCGGCTCTGGTCCGTCCACATCTCCCGCAACCACCCAGACACTGGTTCCGGGAACTGCTACGGTTAATATCCAAAACTTTGCATTTAATCCGGCGAGCATCACCATTACAAAGGGAACAACGGTAACATGGGTAAATGAAGACACTACAAACCACCAGATCGTCAACGATGCCCAGGGGTCAATCGCTCAGGGTGCCTTATTCACGAGTGATTCTTTACCGAAAGGTGCAAGTTATTCATTTAAATTTGACAATCCTGGAACCTACTCATACCACTGCTCTATTCATCCTTCGATGAAGGCGACGGTCATCGTGACTTAATTTCCTCATTTTTTTTAAAATGACATGATCTTGAACGTTTAAATAAATATGAAAAAAGACGGGAGAATTTATGACGATGGACAAGAAAAAAGGAATCGGGCTCTGTATGTGTCGTATGTGCCCGAGTTTTTTAGACTGTAAAGAGGAAATTGCCTTTTGTCTTATGGCAACCGGTAAAAGTACCTGCATACAGGAAGAAAAGGGATGCCTTTGCCCGGCATGTCCGGTGCTTGAAGCAGAGGGATTTTTACATGTCTTTTATTGCACCCGAGGATCAGAAGTCGATCAGCTCAATTCCAGGTAACGTCTGGAAATGCCATGTGTGCGGGTTCATCCACAGAGGGGAGAGTCCGCCCGAAGAATGCCCTCAGTGTGCCAGTACTGTCAGGGAATTTGAGGAAATCAAAGACAAAAAGAAACTCAGATTTGATGGGGAGAAGTTTGAAGTCCTCCTCATCAACGGCAGCAATCACCGGGCGAACAACACGGGGTACATGGTCGACCTCATCGAAGAAGTACTTAAGGAAAAAGGGGTCAGTTACCGGCGCTATAACATCAATGAATTTGCGATCAATCATTGCTGGTGCTGCTATAGTATGCGGGACAATGCTTGCAAATATCCGTGCCGGGATCAGCTTGATGATATGCCAGCGTTCCATGAGATGATCATCGCCTCGAAGGCCGTTATTGTCGCATCTCCGATAAACTGGAATAATATGGCGGCACGGCTCAAGGATTTTCTCGACCGCTTGAACTGCATCCAGAATCTCTACCTCTTAAAAAAACCCGGGTTGACAGAAGGCAAGATTGTGGGCATTACGGTTTCCGGGCATGAAGACGGGGCAACTAAGACAGCCATGGACATCTTCCTGTACTTTCAGCAGATGGGATATGTCCTTGCCCCGTTCGGTGTCTCCTACCGTACCCATGGGGCGCAGTTTAACACGAATACCGATTCGGAATATCTCAAAAATGATCCTCTTGTGATCCAGAAAGTCAAGGGTATGGCAAATAATGTAGTAGAAATGCTCCGCCTTGAAATGGAAGATAAGCTGAAGGGAAAACTGGTTCCTGTCTGTGAATGAAATAAAGGAGAAGTCTGCATCTTGTTTTTTTTATTTTGGAGTTAACCTGATGGCGAATTAGATTTGAAGCAATGCGAATTCCTGCCATGTATTTCGCGAGTATGCCCTCCCAGTTTTCAGATTTGCAGGTCCGGTATATCTGGTATTTGATTTCCAGGTGCTCCCTGGACTCCTGTTCATAATTACCTCCGGTATCACCCGCGTGGTAGAAGTGCTGCGTTCCCTTTTTTGATATCCTTACATGTCCTGGCGCTCCGCAACAACCCATCGTTATGGGGAGTCCCGTTTTATGCCGGGATTTCAGGGTTGTCCATTCTTCCTTGGACAGGTCGGGGGCGATAAGGGATTTTTCCATCGACAATTGCCTTGAGTGGCACAATGATCCCATTTGAATATGATCAATTAAATTATGTCTGGAAATTTTCAAATGATACTGAAAGGATGGATTATCTCATGAACTTCAGCATCTGCTCATTTACCAGTGCTGGCTGTTCCATCGACAACAGATGCCCGGCATCCGGAATCAGGGTTGTCGTTACCTCCGGCATCATTTTTTTCACCCTGTCGATGGCAGCCCCCGGGTTATAAATTACCTCATTTTCTCCGGCAAGAAAGAGGGTGGGGGTTTGGATACTCCGGAGCTCGCTGTCGGAAAAGACGTTGGTGAAGATGCTTTTTCTCGGATCGGCGTAGCGAAAATGCTGTACCCCCAGGCCAAACTGCCGGGCAAACAATTCGTCCGGGCAAAAACCATTCTTAAAGAACATTTTCAGCGGGTTCGGTTTCACCGGAATATAGGGAAGTATCCGGAGCAGTGCCAGCACCGGCCAGCTGTACGGCAGGATAGACCCGGCCGGCGCAAGCACAGCAATCCTGTTCACTTTATCGGGGTGAAATAAAGAAAAATTGAGCGTTTGCCATCCCCCGTACGATAATCCGGCAATATCTGGTCGTGTTAATCCAAGGTTGTTTATGAGATCGCAAAGCCAGTTCGCGCAATCCTCACGGTTTTTGAGTAACCGTACCTGCCTGCTTTTTCCCGGTTCACCAATGATATCGACGGCAAATACGCAAAAAGCACTACTCAGCGGACCGATGTTCGGGAACCACATCGTGGAGCTTGTGCCGGTAGCATGCAGCAGGAGAAGAGACGGTAACGACGTTGAGCCGCTTGCGATGAGATGGGTAGTCCCGAAGCGGGTGGGAATATCAAGTTCCTCATACGGCACGGGCCAGCGTTTCAGAACAGCATCATAGGCGGTGATAAATTCATTTTCACCTTCAGGGCTTATAAACGAGGCGAGATATCCGGACATCATGGACCTTTGGGATACCCGGAGCATTTCAGCGCATTACTGAGTGCAAAGCGGGGCATCTTCTGTTAAGACACAGTATTGGGGATCCTCAATACATTAAGGATTCGAGATGATTTTGGGAGAGGTTTGTGCCAGTGCGGGATATTTTGTGCTCCCCAATCTGACGGGCGAACATATATCAGCCCGATGTCCCGGCGCTCCGCAACAACCCATCGTTATGGTGAGTCCCTTTTTATGCCGGGATTTCAGGGTTGTCCATTCTTCCTTGGACAGGTCGGGACCGATAATGGTCTCTCCATCGATAATTGCCTTCAGGGGCACAATGATCCCCTTTGTTTTTTTATCGATTAAATCCTGCCCGTAAATTTCCAAATACGGAAATTCACCCGGTATGGGCGAACAGCCGGATACAAAAATCCCTTCGATGGACAGTAATCCCCGTAATATTCATCCCCCATTTCCACATCTAAGCCTTTATCATTTTTATTCAGTATCCCGGTAAAAGCCAGTTAATGGTCGTCCAGCTGCATATAAAACCTGCATGACCCAATTACCGAATCCCCCCGGATCCTCAAAATTCAACGTATGTTTTGGGGTACTATAAAATCGGCCGTTTGGCAAAATAAGCCAGATTTGAGGACTTTGTAAATCGGGGCGTAAATTGGGCTCCTTTTCCTCATGCCGGACATCATCGGAGCCCGAATTGAGCCCGGAATGACATCAGGTATTTTTCAGGTACCCGCCGGTCATACCTGGTGTCTGAACCACCAATGATCATTATCCACAGATCCAGTCACGGAGTGTGATAACCAGTTCTTACATTTACGTGGTCCGGATCCCTTTTACACTCGGGTTTAAGGATATCCGCTAGTGCTGGATAAGGCACGTCGCACCGCACCTGGTACCACACTTCGCTCTCGTATGTGTTGAGACCCCTCCGATCAGCGCTAAATTACTTCCATCCCAGACCTTGCTGGCCGGCCGGGATACCTCCCCGTGAATCCATGGCTGCACCGCGATATAGGACCGGACAACCCCCGGCCCGGATTCCGGTACAACCCAAAACAAGCGACACAAAAATAATCCTGATGGTGATTAGTACTAATCAGGATTAGGGAATTCAGGATTGCTGCCGGCGGGCATGAAAAATAGTATGGTAACCTGTTCCGGTGATAGTGACAGGTTATAATCCGACATGTTCAACGCGGCCACAAATTCCCCAACAGAGGAAAAATAATATAATCACATTTTAAAAAAGTACTGATCGAAAAAGAGTAGGGGAATCGTACCCTCATTCAGCACGGACTGCAACAAATGTGGCCGATGAATGGGATTTCGGTACCTGTATCCCATCTTCGAGGAGTCCATGGATATGCATCTCGATTGCTTCATGCATCCGTTCTTCCGTTTCCTCCCGGGTCTTACCGGTAGCAATGCATCCGGGGAGATCCGGTGAATATGCCGAGTAATTTTTTCCCGCTTTTTCTATGACTATCAGGAACCTGTGCATGATTTGATCATTCCTTTAATTGTGCTTGTTAAAGATGCTGTTTATTGTTCCGGGTGCAAGTTCATCTGCCAGATGCCCGGCGATTGTGATCCTACCGGATTTTTTTGTGTGCTTGTACTGGCGATGACTTCCCTTAGTCACGAGAAGGTACCATCCATCAGCTTCGATTATCTTGATAATTTCGCGGACTTTCAGGATGTGACCTCCGGATGTCTTAATAATTCTATGATGTATCAGCTCATTAGTTCTCTGCTCTTTCCAGGAATGCAGGTCAGTTTATATAAGATTATAACCCGACATGTTTTGGCAATTATGATGGGTTAAAATCCAGCACGTTGCAGTATCGGATGTACGACCCGCGATAATCGGAAAGCGGTTTCAGGATGAATATCAACGGTATTTTTCATTGAGAACGAGTTGCATTCATCTATCTCCTGATACCGAACCTGGTATTCGGGACCGATAATGGTCTCTCCCTCAACAATTGCCTTCAGGGGCACAATGATCCCCTTTGTTTTTTATCGATTAAATCCTGCCCGGAATTTTTCAAATCCGACGACATGTCATTTAATCTGAAGGAGAAGAAACATCCGGGTTTCTTTGAATTCGTTGGTTAATTAAAAAAATTTTAAGTCACGATCTCGTGAAAAAAGATAAACGGATCCTGTTAGTAAGCAAGGGCCCGATACTGGTCCCCTCTGCGGTTCGGGAAAAAAGTTTTTACTTGTTCAGGGGCGACTCATCCATGCTGAGGAAGTTCAGTACGTTCTCCGCGTATTCAACAGGTACATATGCGAACCCGGCATGTGGGACATCCCTGAAACGCACAAGCCATGATCCCTTGATCTGCCCGGCCATCTGGACTGAGACTGCATCGGGAGTCAGCTCATCATTGGTACCGACAATGAGCATGACATCCTTATCGATACTGGAAAGACCGTCCCATGAGCCGTTCCACGCAAGATTAGCCTGGGCTTCTTTTCGGACACCTGCCGGCACGTCAGTACTTGTGGCAGACGCTTCAATGGCATTAAACAGTGTTTTTGTCTCGGGTATCCGTATGCTGTACGTGTTAGAATCAAGTACCAGTTTTCGTACGCGTTCAGGATGATCGATGGTCAATTGCTGGGAGATCACCGATCCCATGGAGACCCCGTACACATGCATGCTGTCATAGCCTAGGGCAGTCATCAGCCCGGCTGCATCATCTGCATATTGGGAAATTGCAGGTGTCGCATTATCGTCGCCGCTGTACCCCATCGCCCGGTGGTCATAGGTGTAAACATGGTATTTCGTTGCGAGAATGCCGATGAAGGTCTCGTTCCAGTTATCCATGATACCGTGAAATCCCATTAGCATCAGGAGTGGCTCACCGGCACCGAACTCCCGGTATCCCAGCGTGATCCCGTTGACCTGTACGTACTGGACCGGTGTCGCATTGATCGATACAGCCTGCCAGGCCGGGCTTGCCATAACCGTTGGTTGGGCGGAGGGAGTCGAGGTACCTGTACATCCGGCTGAGGCAATCATACAGATGATAAAAGCAATTGTCAGAGTAAAAAGCGCTGTTTGTTTCATAATAAAATCCTTGGGTTATCCATAGGAAACCAGATGGTCATTTATATGGACTGACGTTAGCAAATAATTAACGGTGAATCCCGGACGAATGGCCGGAATGAGGGTAGTATTCCCACGATATGAAACCATAAAACTGCGTTCGCGTCAGTTGAGTCCCATCCGGCGATGTCTGGTGTGGGGGTACCTCCTTCACTTCATTCTATCCGACGTGAAATCCGCCATCGCCGACGTAAGCCAGATCCCCAAAACAGGTCTTCTTTTCATTTCAGCCTATAGTAGGTCGATTCGGAAGGATATCGGCCGTCCGATAACGTCTGTTAAGGAACACAAATCTCAAAGGAAATTGCCTTGTTTGCCGGATATCATGTAAAATTGACGCTTCCCGGAAAACTGTGTACAAAAAAAGGGTGTTTTTGCACATAATTCGTGAAATTGCATGTACCGGAACAAGGTCTCTCTGACGGAGACGAGGTACCTCTTTGTACTATTCCCGGGTGGTGCCCCGTACGGATCAGGGAAAGGCTGCTGGAATGCGAATATGAGGGTCATTTTTTCCGATAGAAACGTTACCTGGTCCGGGTAAAAGGTTCTCAAAGAAAATAAGGATATGCAGACAAATGGATCATATCTGTCACGCAACCTGTTCAAGAATATGCCCGATCAACCGTTTCTCCGCCTTGTGGATGTGTTCGAGCAGCGTGGTCTTGTGCATGCCCATCTTCTCTGCAAGTTCACCGGCGTTTATCCTCCGGGGATGATCGAAAAATCCACGGCTGTACGATTCCAGCAGGATCTTTTTTTGCTGGGGAGTAAGGATGTCAAAAATCCCGCTGACATGGGGATTGTAATCGCAGACCGAAAGAATCTCAAGCCCCCAGCCTTTCTTCGCGGCATCCTTAACGAACGTGCTGAAGTCCTCCGGGTCCCCCACCATGCTGAATGTCAGGCAGTCGTTCTCGAAGACAATCGGGTGCTCGAACTTTGATCCATAGGTGCGGAGAAACCTGGTAATATCATCGGAAAAAGTTCCCTTGACAAGACAGGTATATTCACGGCCCCGGTTCTGAAGCACGATGAGATTTGAGACATAATTGCACTTGATCTGATCGACCGGGACCCCTTCCTTAATGGTAAATCTGCATACTTCACTGTGCATGTCGTCAACCAGGTTGAAGAGCGAGATCACCTCGAATCTTTCGATGACCTGGCCATAGGATTTACAGTAATCGAAGATATCCGAAGAAAGCCTGACCGTCATCTTCTTCATGAGCCGATCTGGTCTGCGGGACATGATATAATATATGGCCATACATGTATGGCTCAATTCATAACATTCCGGCCAGCCTTTTTCATAATCAGGTTAATGAGGTGTAAACCATGAAAACGGAGAATTGTTCTGAAATGACAGATGCCAGAAGTATTGAACTGAAGAGCGGGCTTTCGGAACCCGTGGAGGACCGGCGTAACGGATTCATCGTTCCTGCCGGCATCCTGATCGGCCTTGGTGCGGGACTGCTCGTGGATCATGGGGGCGCAGGCTTCCTTGTCGGGCTCGGTGCGGGACTGCTCGGTTCGGAACTGTTACCTTTTGTCAGGAAATCCCGGGAGGGTGAGTACCCGCTGCCGGGAGGCGCGAACGTGACACTGCTTCTCATCGGGGCTGTCCTTGTCCTCGCCGGGATCAGCATTGTCTGGGCGCCTACCGCAATCTGGACGTATGCCATCCCGGGACTGTTGATCCTTGCAGGAATCGTATTCCTGGTCCGGGGAGTCGCGAAGACCTCCTGAGGGTGGGATACCGGCATACATACTGGGGTGTCTACCATGAATGAGGCTGCTCTTGTAACGATCCTTCCCGTCGGGTTCCTGATAGTGTTATTCGGCGGCGGGGTGTTATTCCTGAAAAGAAAAATAAAACAGGATGGGGAAGCGCCGATTAACAGGACGCTGTTTTACCTAAGCAAGTATTCCATCCTTGTGCTCTGGGGAGCAATGGTACTACAGAGCTGGGGCATCAATATATCCTTTGTCGATGTACCCAGGGCCCTCCAGCTCATCGCGCTGCTGTTCTGGGTATGCGGGTTCGCTTACCTGTATCTCGGGCGGTTCACGATGAGGGATTCTTTCCGCCTCGGGACACCCAAAGAAAACACCCGCCTCAGAACGGACGGGTTATTCCGTTTGAGCAGGAACCCGATGTACGTTGGTGTGTATCTGACAATCGCTGCATCCACACTTTATACCTTGAACCCGCTCGTCATCATGACGGGTGTATTCGTCATCGCCGTCCACCACAGGATCGTTCGTGCAGAAGAAAAACACCTGCGGAATGTGTTTGGCCGGGAGTATTCGGAGTATTGCAGCCGCGTGAGGCAGTACATCTAATCAGAAACTGCCGGGATTCTCAACCGGGCGTATTGAAGACGACCATTTCCGTGAGGATTTCCGGAAAGGTCGCGTCCGGATTATCCCGGATGCTTTCAGAAGCGGGATCCATTAATTTTTTTGTCCCTAACCTTAATCAGGGAGTACTTATGTCTGTAGTATACCCCAGACACAAAGGTGCTTCATGAAACGAATCCTGACCATCACGTTCCTCCTTATTTGTGCAACTGCGATCCTCGCTGCAGGCTGTACAACTTCCCCGGTACCTGTACCGGTATCCCGGGGTGACACGATGTTCACCCAGGCTGAACAAGAGTTCCGTTCCAATAACCTGTACGCCGCTGATCAACTCTTCAAACTGGCACAGGAGAACTACACCGCAGCCGGCGATAGCGCTGCTGCCTTAAAAGCCCGTGACAGAGCCATGATGGCACGGATGATGACCTTTGAATTTTCCTCCAACCGCAGTATCATGGACCAGAAGATTGCCGCGGCTATCCCCTCTGCCTCGGCAGGAGAGAGGGCCGGCTGGCTGGACGACACCATGACCGTAACACTCCGGAGTGACGGGGAGACGTGGTATCACGATGATACTGTATCGGGCATCGTCTGGCATAACATGACCCTGATGCGGAACCACAATGCCGCCATGAAGTATACCCCGTTCTACGATGAGCTAACCCCCCTGGCGTTTGCCACGGCAAAGAGCGGGGCCAGTCCGTATGGTGAGCCAATAGCATGGGAAGGGCTTGAGGTGCTCTCGGTGCCCCGCGGAGATCTCCCGGAAAACGGCACGCTGAAACTCTGGATACCGTTACCGGTCGAGAGCGGCCCCCAGACCAACGTGACCATCGTCTCTGTGGAACCCGCCCGGTACGTCAAATCCATGACCGGTACTGACGCAGACCTTGGCCTTGCGTATCTCGAGATCCCGCTTGAGGAGATAAAGGGCCCGTTCCTCAATATCACCGCCCGGTTCCGCTTCGTCCAGCACAGTGTGCAGTTCAGCATCGATCCCGCAAAAGTGAAGCCCTACAACACGAGCGCTCCCGATTACGTGAAGTACACGGCGCCCGGCAAAAACATTGTCACCACGCCAGAAATGAAGAAGAAAGCGCAGGCGATCGTGGGGAACGAGACCAACCCGTACCTCCGGGCGCAGAAGATTTACCGGTATATCGTGGATACCCTTCCTTACAGTCATGCCCCGCATCTCCTGATTGAGACGATCGGTACGCCGAGGTCCACCTATGTCCTTACGACCGGTATCGGCGACTGCGGTGCCCAGAGCCAGTACTTTGCCGCCCTCTGCCGCTCGCTGGGCATCCCCGCACGGGTGCCGGTCGGCTACCAGACGATCCTGGGGTCAGCGGGTACCCATGTCTGGGCAGAGTATTACCTGGAAGGGTACGGCTGGATCCCCGTTGACGTGACCGTAGCAGAGGGTGCCGACTGGTCTTATAATGCCACCGCTGACGAGCGGCACCGGTTCAGGGAGTATTTCTTCGGTAACCTCGATCCCTATCGTTACGTTATCCAAAATGATGTCGACATCCCGCTCATCCCGGACCCGGGCGATGCGGAGATAGTAACCACCCGCAATACCATCCAGTTCCCCGATGCGGTCTGCGATACCTGCACCGATAATCCGAGCCTGATGATCCCCGGCTACTGGATAGTCACGCTCACGAAAGGATAAGACAAAATTCCCTTTTTTAGCAGAGATGCGTTAGTCCGGGGTACCTTCGCAATCGCCTGCTCGTGCCTGATCCATGGCGTTCTCCGGACCATGCACCTTGCAGGAACAAGGGCAAGTCTCCACAAGACCTGCTTTCTCGCGAAATAGTGTCTTTTGGGAAGGCCGAGACCGGCTCCTGGCAAAACATTTCCGTCGGAAAGTGCGGGTCAGGGAGGATGCAGGTTCCGGGATCCGGTCAGCCCAGCCGGTAATGGACTGTCCACTGGGTCTTCCGGAGCCATCCAATGTGCCTGAACAGCCTGAGCAAACCCAGTTTCTTCTCATCCGAATCAAAGTAACTCCAGTCGTCAAGGAACTGTATCCCGCTCTGCCATTGCTCCATCTCCCGGCTGTCGCGGATTCCGGACCGGAACATGGCATCCTTTCCCAGGTGGAACTGGTGCTGCAGCTTGTATCCGACCATCTTTTTTGTCAGCGGACCGAGCCAGAAGGAATTCTCCACCTCACAGACCAGTTCGGAGCCCGGGAATGTTTTTTTGATTGCCAGCACCAGCGACCGGACCTCATCCCCGTCAAGATACATGAACACCCCTTCTGCCATGAAAAGGAACGGGCCTTTGTGCTGGCGGACCGGTACCATCCAGCCATAATCCAGTACTGATGATGCAACCAGATGATACCGCTCGCTCTCGGTAAAAAAACCTTTTTTGATCGCGATTATTTCCGGCAGGTCAAGGTCATAGAAGACCACCCGGCCGTTATCGATCCGCAGGAACCTTGAGTCGAGCCCGCAACCGATATTAACCACAACACCGTCCGGGTACCGGTCTAGGAATTCCCGGACAAAGGTGTCGTATTTTTTTGCGCGGATTGCGATATGGATAACGAGGTTTTTGTCCAGCGTGCCGGAGACGAGCGTCCTCGCGAGCGGCTGTTCTGAGCGGGAGAGTGTCTTGTCCAGTTCGGCTGCAATCTCAACAGATTTTATATCAACAAGGATGGGATTGTCTGAACGGGTCTCGATAGCATGACAATAGAGGGTGATAAGTGATGTGGCTGCAACATCCCCGATACCTGCCAGCATTCATCTCCCCCAGCGATAATCCATGGTATAATCAGGTAATTGGGACCGGTTACCTAAAGTCTTTTTATCAATGGTCCGGCAGTGAGTCTGCAACAGACAGCCCGGCCCTTACCCGATCCTCCGGATCCTCCCGTCATTCGTGACATTCACCGGCTGCGGCAGGAATTCCGTGTATGCAACAAGGGCATCGACATCGAGTGGCCCGTTGGTGATGTTCGTTCCTTCCTTAAATGTCGTGTACCCGTCACCGCCACCGGCAAGGAAATCAACCATGGATGCGGTGTAGGCCGCGGTTGAATCCAGCGGGCGGTTGTTGATCGTCACGTTCATGACCCTGCTGCCGGCCGGGCGGGCCGGGTCCCAGGTATACACCAGACCGGATACCATGAGGTTGTGCGGGGAGAGCGGCTCCTCCCACTGTTGTTCAAGCACCCGCCGGATCTGGTCACCGGACAAGGTCATCGACAGCACAGTCCCGGCAAACGGCTGGACAGCGTACAGGTCGCCCCACCGGATCTTCCCCTCCCGCAGGTCAGCCCGCACCGAGCCGGAAGACAGGAACCCTGCGTCTGCCTTCATCGCGGCCCGCTGGCTGTCTGCCACCATGTCTCCCAATGCCGACTCCCCGGCCAGATCCTGCTCGCGGGTGATATCAGCAGCAGCAGTACCGATCAGCTCTTCCACCACCGGTTCGACGATTTTCTTGTCCGCTGCAAGGAACGCAGCAACAGCGGGGTCCGGGTTCGTCCCGGGGGACTGGTCTGCATAGGCCGGGATGATCTCCGCAGTCTTCTCCACGATCTCCCCGGTTGCCCGGTTGATGATGAGATCGATGTCTGCATACCCCCTGCTGTAACTCCATGCCTGTGTCACGAGAACGGGTTTGTTACCGGAATTGTTCAAATACGCGTTGGTAAACACATGCGTATGGGCGGACATGACAACGTCGACATCCGGGTCGAGACGGGGAACGATCTCAGCAACCCGCCCGGTCACCGTTGTGTTCATCTGCGTGGGGCCGGCATAGGCGGCCTGGGTCCCGCCCTCGTGCAGGAGGACAATGATCGCATGGACGCCCCGGGCCTGGATCTCCGGGATGTACCGGTTCACCGATCCGGCCTCATCCAGGAAGAGAACGTCTTCGATATAGGCAGCGTTCTGGATACGGGGCGTGTTTGATGTCACCGCACCGATAAAGGCTACCGGGACCCCTCCCACGGTCCGCAACGTGTAAGGAGGGAGGATGGGCGTGTTGTTGGCTTTCCAGACAACGTTTGCGCAGGTGTAGGTGCTTCTTGAGCCGGGGTAGGGTTCAACGAGCCGGGAGATATTGGCTGTACCATCCCCGCCCCCAATCTTCCGCATCAGTTCCTTAATGCCCTTATCGAATTCGTGGTTGCCAAGCCCGGCAACCATGTTGCAGGAGGAATTCGCATCCCGCGATCCAATCGGGCAGTACGAATTTGCAAACCCGTTGAAGTACAGCATGGTCGGCTCGTCAAGGAGCAGCCCGGATTCGGGGGGAGATGCCCCGACAATATCACCGGGCAGGGCAACAATGACACTATCAGCATTCGCAGGCTCCATATCAGGCCGGAGGTAGGATGCGAGGACCGGTGCACTGCCGGCCGGGTGTTTGTCGAGCGTCTGTCCGCCAGACAGCTGCCCGTGGAAATCATTGATCGCGAGGATCTTGAGGTGGACGGTCGGACTGGCCGCGGGAACCGGTGCCAGGCCGGGCAGGTACGAGGATATGACGACAGGTGCGAGGATCAGGACTGCAAGGATGAAGAATCCCAGCAGTACCTGTTGCCAGAGAGGGATCCTGCTTTGCTGTGAACCGGGGGTTGCGGGAGTATTCGTGGTTGTTATGAGGGATCACCTTGGCGCAGGCATTCTGCCGGAAGATATAGCATGCCTGATTATATGACAAAAAATAAGATAAAGGCCACCATTGAGTGAAAAAGGGACTGCGGTTACCAGGAATCTCCAGATTATTCCTCCATTCACTTTCATCTTTTCCAACCGGCCTAACTATAAACGTTCAGTTTTTTCTATCGTGATCCGGTTGAAAAAAGTTAAACGGATCCTTTTAGTGAGCAAAAGCCCGGCCCTGGCCTCTCCCCGTCGAAGGGGGCCCCGGCCCTGGCTGGCATGCATTTTTTTATAGCTTCCCGGCAAACAGGGTCTCATCGGAGAGTTCATGACACATAAGTCCTTTGCAATGATCGTGCCGGTGTTACTCCTGCTCGCGGTTCTTCTCGCTCTTGCCGGCTGCACGGGTACCCCAGCCCGGCCTGATAGCACCAGCACACTAGTACCCGCGGTTCCGGCCGAAAATATCACCAAAGCCGAAATGAAAACGGTACCGGTCGGGGACATCACCATCGCTTACAAGGAAATTGGATCCGGTGAACCGCTCATCCTGATAATGGGTTACTCAGGCACCATGGATCTCTGGGATACCCGGCTGGTGAACCAGCTCGCACAACATTATCGTGTCATCATATTCGACAACCGGGGTATGGGCAATTCAACATCCTCGGACAGGGAATACACCATCCGGCTCTTTGCTGAGGACACCGCGGGTCTTATGGATGCCCTCGGGATCAAAAAAGCCCACGTCATGGGATGGTCCATGGGAACATTTGTCGCCCAGGAATTAACCCTCAGTTACCCGGAAAAGGTGGAAAAACTTATTCTCTATGCCGGAACCCCCGGGGGTAAGGAAGCGTTGTCTCCCGCACCACAGGATATCGCAGCCCTCACGAATATGACCGGCACCGACAGGGAACGGGGCGAGCGGCTGTTTGGGGAACTATTCCCCTCTGCATGGCTGAAGGAAAACCCGGATCCTTCAAAATATTTCCCAAGAGTCACGGAAATGAGCGCTCCAGTCAATGTTATGCGACAGGATGCAGCGATTCTGGCCTGGAACGGTACCTCGTCCCGGCTGCCTGCCCTAAAACAGCCGCTCCTGCTGATTGCCGGCGAACAGGATGTCATTGCCCCGCCCGGGAACTCGTTACTCATCGCTGAGCAGGTCCCCCAGTCATGGGTTGTCAGGATCCGGGGTGGCGGACACGGGCTGATGTACCAGTACCCGGACGAATTTGCCAGTATTGTTATCACCTTCCTTGAACACGGGACCTGATATCCAGGGTGCACTCCTTTTTTTCCGGAGATTCTGCAACCCGGCCCTGGCCTCCTTCTCGTCCTCGAGAGGATGACCCCCAAACCCCTCCACAACACACTTCACCCCCCTCATCCGGGCAAGTCACGGACTCCGTCCCCTCAAATCGCCAAAACAAAGCCCAAACCAAGCCCCGTTTGAGATCTGACTACACCCTGTTTGATCGAAAACTTCTCATATTTCGCATGAAGAGGGGTCCGAAAGGAATCAAAAAAAAATTCACGTCGATGTATGACGCGAGGGTACTCCGGTTTTATCCCCAAAACAGCCCTTCCTTTCCTCCTGACTATGTTACACCTGCTCCCCATGTATCCATGGTTGCAGTACCTCAAGAGTTGCGGACAAGCCGGTCCGTCTTGCCACCCGAGAAGGCCTTTTGGGGAGAACCCGCTGCCATTCAGGAGCGGCTGAGGTGAAATGATTCAGCAGTGAAAAAAAAGGATGGCAATATATCAGGTCTTCTCGTAATCGATGACGCTTGCCATGGGATTCCTGAAGAGATAGCCGGAGGGGAGACGGTACAGTGCGTCCGTTGCGGGGATGAAACCCCCTTTGACCGTGCTGGGATAGCTCGTTGGTGTAATGCCGTCCATGTAGACTTTGGAGAACAGGTTCCTGTCCGCATAATTCGACCAGGGGATCTGGACGAAGGCATAATAGATGTTTTCGAGGACGAGGCGGTTTGATTCGGATACGATGTGCGTGTGATGGGATATTGCCCGGTTATATTTGTCAACTATACCTTTTTCGCGGGGATATGCTCTCAGTACGCTGCCATTCATATCGAACGTGAGGAGGACCGGGATGTGCGTGAATGTCGTTATGGTCACGCCATCCTCGCGGTCCTTGACCGCTGCACCGGGAAGTGCGGCGACATTCACGCTCCGGGACAGGGTCTTTTCATCAAGGGGCTTGTCGTAGCAGGCGTTCTCGTCGATCCCGTGGGCAAACAAGTCACCGGAGTAACAGGCTGAGTCAAATACCCCGGTTTTCCGGTAATTCTCCCAGTCGAGGTTGACATTCGTCCGGTCCCTTGCATAGATCGGGGTGCCGGCTGTAGTATTGAGAATGGAACGGTAATTGGTTTTTACATCCCGGTATTCATTGTACTTCCCCTTGTACCCGGCAGCGATATACTCTGTCAGTGTCGGGGGGATGCCCTTTTGCACCATCTCATCCCGCATCTCCTGTAAGGTCCTGAGGGAGACAAAACTCCACCCGAAATCCGCGATCCCCATCGGGCTGTGATAGAACTCGCTCTCCCACGAGGGGTGTTTCCATGGCTGGTAATCCGGCGGGTACTTCTCCTGGTTGCTGGTGTAAGGATAGGGGCGCATCGTCCCTGCCGCTCCCCACAGGAGGATGATATCTGCCTCCAGGGGATAATCTGCGGCCTCCCAGCTGACCCCCTTTTCTTTAAGTATCCGGTCCGTCTCAATCGTATAGGCAACCTGCTCCTTCACGTAGCCCGGAAGGTATGCCCGGACCTCTGTGTTGCCGATTGCCTCCACGGCCCCGTAATCGATTCCGGCAGCCAGGGCAACCCGGTAGTATCCGTATGAGATGTCTGAGTTACCCAGGAGGTCCAGCAGGACACTGAGCTGGGTGTTGTACGCGGGTACCGGATAGTTGAAACGTGTCTTGTCGGGGACACCGTACTCATCGATAAGGTAAAGCCCCTTCCTCAGCTCGTAGTCGCTGTCCGAAGCCCGGATAATGGCCTTTAATGCTTCTTTTGCCTTCGGGTCAACCGGGCCTTTCACCGATTCAATCATCTGCAGATCATCGGTAAGGTAGCTGTACTCCCCGGAGGGATACAAGGCTCCTGATGCCCATCCGGCTTCACTGTCGCCAATCCCGTCAATTGCCCATTTTGTTACCAGTATGCGGAGAGGGTCATCTTTTTTCACAACTGCATCCACAAACTTATTTTCCGCATCGGAGATCTTCCGGTCCTCTGCAAAGAGCCCCATGCCGGCTGCCCACCGTGCGGCGCCCGGGTCCTTTGCACTGAGCGTATCGATAAGATCCCTATACCGGACAGCCGTTACCTGGTCCATATCCCCGCTCCTGATTTCAGGCAGTTCTGCCAGTCCGGCATGGTAATCATACGGGCTGACCGCCCGGGCAGGGCTGGTGGGACTGACGGTATTGCTATTATTTTGTATGTCCTTTTCATTGGCAACCTGACCCGCTGACTGATTTCCGGTAACGTCAGCGGTAGAAGTACAACCAGCCACAAGGACCAATAAGATAACGATGAGAAAAAAGAGACAGAAAAAGCGTACAGCCCTTCCTGCACATAGTCTGGAACATTCGTACATCCGATTCCCCTTTTTATTTTAATAACTGGTTGTTATGTCCGGTTGTATTATGCATTCCCTTTTGAATTTGTGTGTGGATCCGGGCTGCACGTGCTGCCCTGCATCGCCCCACAGAGCTCAAGCGAAAATTATTATGGACTATAAAAAAATCAGACCCTCAGTCAACAACCAGGGATTTTGTTTCTAAGGTAACTATGAAAAAATTACGATTTCTTTGGCGACTTTGGCGGAATTGCCAGCAGGTCATCGGGTTCCTTTTCTTCCTTCTTCTGCATTGACTTTCCTATGAACGATACCACAAGAGCGGTGATCACAATACCCCCTAACAGAATGGCTTTGCCGGTAGAATCTGGCAATGTGAAGGCGAGTATAAGAAATACCGGAAGCAGTCCGATTGCAATTATTTTCATATGTATCTCTTTAATTTTCATGTTGATTCCCTCCCTCTTCTCTTTCCTATGAAAACAATAACTCGTTCGTTGCAGAACCTCATGTACGTTTCGAGAGTGATGTACTCTTGAAAAATTACCGGAAATCGAGCATGAGGTATCGGATTGGCCGTTGTACTATGGTGTGAGAAATGACTCACATCTGATAGATATCCATCTGATAAGTTCAGTCAGGCACCAGATTCACCATTTAAGTAATTATTTACAGGAGAAATTTAATCTCAGGGATAAACAGGTTGTCCCGCATATCACCCTGGCCGGACCTTTTTCGACCCGGAATGATGAAAACTCGTAAAGGATTTTACACGAATATGTATGACCCCTATCATCTTTAATCTCCTCGCGTTTTGCCCTTCCACGAACTTATCCAACAATCGATCGTCCCTCAAAAAGGTGCTATCAGGGTAATTTTCAGCGCCCCAAACATGTCAATTCCAGTCAAACGGGACATGCTCTGCGAGTATCCGAAAAAAAAGGTGCTTAAATTCCACAAATATTGCACTAAAATGAGGTTTGGGGTCCTTAATGAAAGACAGTCTCCGACGGAAACTCGCGTTTGTGGAAGAGCAAGTCTCTCAGGGGCCCAGGCCGGAATGACTCATCCTAAAACCGGGGTTCCTTTCGTTTATCGCTACTGGGGGTCGATCTGGACTGACTTTCACCTCCCGTTAGCGCACATTAGCGTTTTATAACTCAAAGAAAACCGCCCCGTTTACCTCGAATCGCGAGAAATGGGCGCCAAAAAATTGTGCCGGAAAAATCAGGTCCGGCTCATGCTTCACAGTGTCGGAAATTGCCGCTGCACACGATGTAGGAATTTCCGTCACTCCCTTTCGTTAACCGGTAGTAGGTGGTCTTGTAGTAGAGGTTTGTCTGGACCGGATTGACATAGACATACTCCACCCAGCCGGTCCCGTTCTTGATTGCTCCTGCGAGAATTTCATCACGGAACTTCTTGCCGGTAACATCGGTCTTTCCCCGGGTATTGATTCCCACCAGCAGAATGTTGTCTGCATGGGCGACCATCGTCAGGTTCGTATCATACACGAAGGCATAGAGGGCCGGCTCTTTAGCGTCCCGGTACGGGGCTTCCCCCGAATTGATGCGCCGGAACGTACCGGGTGCGTCCCTGCGGATCGCCTCAGCGGTTTCATCCACGACCGCGACGACCGCTTCATCACTGAACGGCTGCCGGGTGCAGCCGACACCAATGTTCCGGTAGATAATCCTCTCGTATTCACTGATCCCCTGTGCGTCCTTCTGGTTCCGCACCATCACGAGAGCCTGACTAAAAGCGCTGACCAGCTCATCCGGGACATCTTTGCTGAAGATATAATAGAAGTCATTCTCGCTTAAGGTGTATACGATCTCGTACGCATCGGGATCAGTTCCTGCAACCGCCATCGCATACCGCCCGGTTACATCGCCGGTAGCCCAGAGATCGATCTGCCCCTCTTCCAGCATCTTGATGAGATCGTCTGGTACCAGTCCGTTGACAATACCTGATGCATTCACGCCCTTTTCGGTGAGAAGGGTATTTTCCATGGTGCCTTTTACCGCACCGATCCGGTACCGGTCCAGGTCTTCAGGCGAGGTTATCGTGATGTTCCTGCTCACCGGTGCAAAGATCACAAATCTGCCCTTGGTAAATGGTCCTGCCCACTTGTAGAGCGGCTCGCGTTCCGGTGATCGGACGATGGAGAAGAGAACGGTCCCGGTGTTCCCCTGCGCCTGGCTGAAACCTTCGGACAAGGGAACGATACGGACATCTGCCCGGGTGCGGTTCACCCCAGTATTGCGGAAGACGGCCTCAAGGATCTCGACCGAGATACCGGCGGGAACCCCGTCCTTTTTGTAGTTGAAGGGGGCCCACTCCTCGGTCAGGTAATTGAGGTGCGCAAGGCCGATGGACGGGATGTACCGGCCGACGATACTTTCATAGGTTGTGGTGCCGCGTGCATCTTTCTCGGATTTAACAGCATCCAATGCCTGCTGGAAGGACTGCACCGTCGAATCAGGTACATTTCTGTTGAATGCATAATATCCCTCCTGGTCCTCTAATATGGAGACGACCCTGAATGAGTAATAGTTCCCGGTCACCTGCCGGGTTAGGTACCGACCCGAAGCCTCGGGATATGCCCACAGGTCAATCTCGCCGGAATTAAGTTTTGCAACAATCGCGGATACATTTGTCTCGGATACAAGCTGGCTTTTGTTCACACCGGCATTGAGCAGCTGCTGGATTGCGACGTCATCGGCGATTACCCCGATCCGGTATCCTTTCAGGCTTTCCGGGTTCTTAATTATGATCTCCCGGTCCGGCCGGGCAAAGAGAACCGTTGTATAGGCATAGACAGGCCCTGCCCATTTGAAGGACTGCTCCCGTTCAGGAAGTCTGACGGTGGTAAAGAGGACCGAATTATTCCGGGTGAGTGCGGTCTGGTAGCCCTCGGTCCAGGGGACAAGGTGCACCTGCTCGCGGGTCACCGGTGTCCCCGTTTTTGCCGTGATCGCTTCGAGGAGATCAACAGAAAGACCTTTCAGGGTACCATTCTCCAGATAGTTGTATGGCGGCAGTTGTTCGGTATAGAATGTCAGGCCTTCTGCGGGTGATACAGCGGGGGCCGTCCCGGATGGCTGTTCTGACAGGCACCCGGCTGACAGGACCAGCGCTCCGGCCAGTGCTGCAAACAGGGTGAGATACATATATCGGGTAGGTAGCGACATCATCCGGACTCTGGCACCGGGGCATAAAAAAATACTGATTTTATTCGCTCCGGAAAGAAACGAAATCGGGAGATCGCATCAGGGCATCGTTATCCTGTCCGGCGGATGGCAAAAGCGGAGATCTTCTCCGGTCATCAATACCCGGGCACGTTCTTGTTGCACGCCCCACCAGTCCGGCCGCACCAGCCCACGGCTGCAACCGCCATACGACCGGTTACATTTTAAGGGCACCAGGGATGTTATACAGCCTGGTTCGTAAACCGGTACGCCTCCCTCGGCACGATAATCTCGAATCTGGCCCCGGAACCGGCGGTTCCGGTCTCGTGGATAGTGATGCCGGTGATAGCGAGGATCTCCCGCACTAAGAAGAGCCCAAGGCCGGTGTTCTTCCCGAATCCCCGTTCGAAAATCTTCTCTTTCTCGTCCCTCGCGATGCCACAGCCGTTGTCCTCAACTTTGATTACATAGCCATCCGGCCCTTCCTGGGCAGAGACCCGGACCTCGCTCACGGACCCGCCGTGCCGTGCAGCATTGTCCAGCAGGTTGAAAAAGACCTTCCCAAGCATCGGATCCGCGAAGATCTCGACCCGGGGCATATCGACCGCGAGGGTAATACCCTCAGGGACCGGCTGCTGTGCAAGGACTGCTGCCACGTCCTGCCAGCTCGGATCGCGAGAACCGATGTCCCCGTAGATCCGGGTAAACCCGATCTGCTCCCGGATCATTTCCGCTGCAGACTTCAGCTTGCGGAAGTACCCCTCCTGGTCGGGATCGGACGGTTTCTTTGCTGCAAGAGTGAGGAAGGCCTGGATCACCGAGATCTGGTTGAGGATGTCATGACGGGTGATCGCGTTGAGCAGGCTGATCTGGCGGTTGGCCCTGCGGAGCGTCTGCTCGGTCAGCTTCAGCTTCGTAATAATGCGGGCTGAGGCAAGGACCTGGTCGACAAAGCCGTCAGGACCATGCACGGGAACAAGGAGCCAGTCAGCCCAGATCCCGTTCGGGAGCTGAAACTGGACTTCAGCCGGGTTCCCGGAATCAAAGACTCCTCGAAGTGTGTCCTCCCAGAGCCTGACCAGGTGATCGGGAAACGCCATTTCGCGGTGGGTCTTCCCGATGAACTCAGCTGGAGGGATACCAAGCCCCTTCACGACAGCGGGATTGACGTACAGGTGCCGTAACTCCTTATCAAAGAGCATGATGGTGTCCAGGGAGTGCTCGGTCAGGAGGCGGAACCGCTCCTCGCTCTCCTGTAATGAATCTTCCAGTTGTTTGCGGGCTGAAATATCACTCATGACAAGGAGAACCGCGGGCGAGCCGCGGTAGGGGATCTCCGCGGAGTTAACGAGCGCTGTCTTTGTCATTCCCCCCCGTACACGGACAATCACCTCATACCATTCGGTTGGTTTTCCCTCCTCGCGCTGCCGCATCTTTTCAAAGACGATATCTTGGCTCTCCGGGGCGATGAACTCGAAGATCGAGTGACCGACAAGGTCTTCCTGCGCAATGCCGGTGATCTCCGCGGTGAGACGGTTGGCATAGAGGATTGTCCCCCCGCGGTGGACGACGATAAAGTCCGGCAGGCAGTCGGCAAGGGTGTGGTAGAGTTTCTCGCTCTCTTCCAGTGCCTGCTCGGCCTTTTTCCGCTCGGTGACGTCCCGGCCGATTACCTGAAGGCCAAAAAACTCCCCGTTCTTTATAATAGGGATTGCCTGAAGGTCCAGCACGACAGGGGAACCGTCTTTCCGTTTTACCCGGATTTCAAAGTTCTCGAATGAGCCTCCCTCCTGCTTGAAAGCCCTGCCGCTCTGGATTTTGGGCAGGTCCTCGTCAAGGACGAACAGGTCGCCAGACATGCCGATCACCTCTCCGGGCGTGTACCCGAGGATCCGTTCCATGGACGGCGAAACATAGGTGATCACGCCGGTTTTGTCCTCAATATAGATCAGGTCGGAACTCCGCTCGGAGATCCCCCGGAATTTCTCCTCGCTTGCGTGGAGTGCCTCTTTTGCTTTCCGCCATTCAGTGATGTCGATCCCGACACCGGTGAAGTAGAGTTTGCCCCCGATCTCCAGTCGTCGTGCCGTAAAGAGGAAGGAAATACATGCCCCGGAGCGGGTGACAAGGTTTGCCTCCTCGGTTGCCTGCCCTTCCCGCATCGCGAGGTCTACTTTATCACGGATAATCTGCTTGTTGGCTTCATCCGGGAACCAGTCAAGGACATAGCGGCCAGCAAGTTCTGCAGCGGAATACCCGGTGATGGTCTCGTGGTTCTTGTTCCACCGCACCAGCCGGCCGTCGCTGTCGTAGAGGTACAGGATGCCGGGGACACTGTCGAAGATTGCCTGGGTGAAGATAGTCTCGCGCTGCAGCGCCTGGGTTGCCCTCCGGCGCTCGATTGCCATTCTCACCTTGTGGGCAAGCTCGGCGAACTGGGAACTGGGGTCCCCGCCTTTCTGGAGGTAGAAGTCCGCCCCGTTGTTGATTGCCTGGATCACTACCTGCTCGCGGCCCCTGCCGGTGAAGAGAATGAACGGGAGGTCGGAAAAACGGGAGCGGACAGCTTTTAAGAATTCAATCCCGTCCATATCCGGCATCTGGTAATCCGAGATTATCGCATCGAACGGTACTGACCCGATCCGGTCCAGCGCTGCCGGGGCTGATGTGACGCTCTCGACGGTCATGGTCCCGTCACCCTCAAGAAAAAGCTTGCCGATCTCAAGAAGGGCTTCTTCATCGTCCACGTACAGAATGGAATACATCGCGACTCCCGGCATGCTCGTTATTGAAGGAAAGGAAGAGAAGTCTATTAAAGGATTGCCTGCATCAAAAAATGGTCCGCCTTGTTATTTTTGGATTGACAATAGATCTTCAACCGCATCTTCCATATATCGGTGAGAATCATAAACGCCCTGGTTGTAAAATTCCGGAGCTATTTTTTCCCGTATGAAATCAAACATCAGGCCTGCAGCCAAATCGCCAATTTCTTCTTCTCTCTCTTTTAAAAAATAATGCTTTATCTCAGAGACCATGTCATCCCTTCTCTCTTTGGTTACTTTAATAGAATTTTCTTTTTTCATACAATCCATCCCTTTATAAAAATCGCATCAACGACACAAATAAAGCTCCCTGTCTTGTTAAATGATGTACTCCTGTTCGTGATCGTAATGGTAGTGCACTGTCAGGCAATTACCTGAGATCCAGCCCCCCTCTTCCACACCGGCCAAACGCCATGCCTAAATCCGAATGCGATGAATAAGATACAATGCATGTGCATTCACAGGTCTGGGATCCGGTGAGTCACCATTCGAGAGCAGACTGGTTCGCGGGAACGACAAGGATCTGAAAATCAGAAATTTCCGTTGTATCGTTGTTGATCGGGAGATGCTAAAAGACATGATCACTATCTATTTTGACGGATTATGCAGGCCCGAAAACCCCGGCGGCGTGGCAACGTACGGATACGTGATTTACCAAGATGGGAAAAAAGTGAAAAGTGGTTGCGGAGTTGTTGGTTCTGGTGCCGGGATGACGAACAATGTTGCGGAATATTCCGCATTAAAACGAGCAGCGGAATGGGTAAGCCAGAGCGGGCTTGATGACGAGATCATAATTAAAGGTGATTCTCAACTTGTCATACATCAGATGAACGGAACCTGGCAGATAAAATCAGAAACCTCAAAAAAGTATGTCCCGGAAATCCGAAGGTTGCTGGAAGGCAGGAAAACGAGATTTATCTGGATACCAAGGGAACAGAATGCGGAAGCCGACCTGCTCTCTAACGTTGCCTATAGTCAGGCAGGCAAGGATCCAACCGACACAACGGGATAGAGCGGATTTAGCATCAATCCGGGAGCTATTGGATTGTCTCTCCCTCACCATCAGGATCCTGCAGGTTTGGCCCGGTCCGGCGATCTGCATACCGCCGTTGCCGGGACCGGCCAGCCCCCTGCCGCAGTGGTCGGATTGGATATCAGAACGTCCTGACCGGCATTTTAATGTAATTTTAAATATTTGTATGACCGACACGAAATTCCCGGTCATTATGACACGTTCTGACATCCACTATCCCAAAATCCCGGTGTCGCTTCAACGGGGTGAATAACATCGACCTTCGTACGTTCCGGCGAATCCTGAAAATCGAGGGGATGTACTCCATTTTTCCTGATTTTGAGTTGAAAGCCCACAAGCTATTACTGCAGCAGGCAGG
>JBAZHD010000048.1:0-24399 GCA_041652515.1 Methanoregula sp. | reverse complement strand
ATGCGGCACTATCGCAACCGGGGGATGCCTTAGCAGCGGGGGCGGAACCCCCGAGAGCGTTATGATTAATATCAAATGATTTCTGCAGAGCAAAAAGTTACATGAAATCCGCGAGCCCCAGCTGCTCGTGTTTCTCTTCGCCGAATGTTGAGGTGATCGCAAGGTCGAGCACTTCCATCCGCTGCTTGGTGTACTCGGAGATGTTGTACTTCCGGCACATCTCCCGCGACATCTCCAGGTATTTCTTGACGGACCCTTCGTGGACGGTGGGGATGATGTTGCCGTTGCAGATGCCTTTCCCCTTGAACTTCGTGCACTTGCCGGCAAGGGGCATCCGGCGGTAGCTCGTGTTGCACTTCGTGCACCGGAACTTCTGCTTGGAGAACGCCGAAAGGTTGCCCATGAGGTCACGGAGGAAATGCGTGGTAAGCACCCGTTCCGCAACGTCGTCCGCGTCAACGGCACGGATCTTCTCGGCAAGCACCAGCTCCGCTTCGAGCTTGTCGGTCATCGACTTCATCTGGGTGTACATGGACTCGAGCGGCCCCGAGGAGATATCCGAGGTGTCGTGCGTGAACTGGAACCCTTCTACCGATCGCGTGGTCCCGATCCGGTTCTCCACCCGGTCAATGAGCTTGACAATGGTTTTTGGTTCAGCGTACACCAGGGCACTCGTGTACACCTCAATCGGGTAATGGTCGCAGACATCGACGTTCAGGGCTTCCTTGTCGATCTCGGACGGGTCGATCCGGCTTGTCAGCACGAGCGGGGCATCCATCGTGCCGCCCCGGTTCTGGGGCAGGAACGACCGGGAGAAGTTGAGGAGGCCGTCCATGAGGAGCATGATGCAGTCCTCATCGCCATCGCACTGGCCGGTGAAGATGCCGTTTGCAGTCAGGGTGTGGTCGTCGGCGACGGTCAGGCAGTAGACCCGCTCCTCGAGCGTGGGAATGGGTTCGGCTGCCGTGATCCGGTCGGTCATGACGCAGGTGCCTTCAAAAACGGGGACAGCATCCCCCACTTTGATCTCCATGGCCCGGAGCTTGCGCAGGTAACTGGTGTCCCAGACGAGCATCGCGTGGTCCGGGGTCACGACCAGTTCGCGTCCCCGGGCGGTCTTAAACCGGATCAGGTTTGCCGGCGAACGGTGGATCGAGACCGAGGTAATCTTCCGGATGTGGATGCCCCCGACGGTGTCCACCGAGCGGGTAAAGAACGGGCGGGCGGGATCCGAATAATACGTGCCGAGCCGGTCTATGCCCGGCTGGGAGATATCGAAGTTTTCGAGGACAAACTTCCGGATCGGTGTCTTTATCCAGTTCCTGCCGTCCAGCACCTCGATCTCCGTGTCACCAAAGAAGCAGTTCCGCCTTTTCGCTGCATGGAAGAACGGGTGGGCATACCCCACGTTTGCCCGGGTGAACCCGATGATCCGGGCAAGGACGCCGGCACTCGTGTGCGGAGCAAGCCCGATCACGAGGTGGCCGACCAGGTCTTCGGGTTTTGTGATATTGTAGAACGGTTTGAGACCATAGCATTTGACGAGAAGGTCATCGATGAACAGGGCAACGCTGACCATGTACTCGGCACAGGAGTCCGAGACAAGGATGTCCTGCGGGTGGAGCTCGAGCACCTGCGTTTCGTTCTGGAGATCGTACCCGTGGGTGTCCTTCGTGTAGCCCAGTGAGCGGAGATGCTCGACGGAGACCCGGACCTCGTCGGGCCGGATATGCGTGAGCGGCAGGTCGATCATGTCAAACCGCGTTGTGCCGTCCTTGAAGACCCAGATGTTCCGGATCGCCCGCAGGATGCCTTTTTCCATCGGCTCGACGGTCTTCTCTTTCGAGATCACACCCTTGACTCCTTTGACGAGGGCGATACTGTCCGTCTTGAACCCCAGGCGCGCCATGACCTTTGCGTACTCCCCTTTCACATCAAGGGTCACCCGCTGGCTGCAGGTGGCGGGAGCATCACAACCGGGGCAGCGGGGCAGCGTTGTTTCCCGGCCGCACTTCGTGCAGGTAAAGATGGCTGTGGTATGCCCCCCGCACTTCTCGCACCGGCAGAGGTAGCCCATCTCCCCGCACTGGGAACAGCGCCGCCTTCCCACCTCGATCTCGATGATTCCCCCTTCTTTCTGGAAATCGATCTCGGTATTATTCTGGTCCGTTTCCACGGTATGGGTGGATGCCGACTGGAACGAGCGCCGGGCTCCTCCCGAATCCCCGAGCGGGAAGAGGGCATGCGGGGGCGGGTTCATCTTCCGTGGCTTCGACTTGCCCGGCCGGCCCATACGACCCCCGATCCGGGTGCCGGACCGGGACCGCAGCTTCAGGCCGCTGATATGCATGACGAGATCAAGGGGGGCTGCAGCTTCCGGTACATCCACCCACGCCGGTTGTTTCTTCAGGTTTTCATCAAGCCCGAGACAGGCAAGGAAAGCCCGGTACGTCCTGATCTGCAGGCTGCCGTCCTCAAGTACCTGGTGGGGGATAAGGATCGTTTCGAGCGATGATTTCGTTGCCGGATCGGGCAGGATGCGGAGCGTGTCCTCCACGATCGAGCCGCCCGCTGCAACGGCATCGGCAAGAGAACGGATCTGGTCTGAGGTTATGTCGTCCCAGAACCACAGGTAGTCCGGGTACAGATATCCCCCGGCGCGTGCCATTGCCAGCGCCTCCTCTTCGTCTTTCGGGGGCTTGACACCCGGCCCCTCATCGAGCTGCCACCACTCAATACAGTACCCCGCGGGAACGAGCGGGTGGTTGTTCTCGAGGAACTCCCCGTACGAGATGAGGAGCTCGCCGACGTCAAGGATCTTCTCGATCTTCGTGACCAGCCGCTTTGCGGTCGCCTCGTCATCGATCCGGAGCACGTCCCCGTTCTTCAGCCGCACGATCGGCCCCTCGATCGAATCGACCGGCACCACGCCGCAGGCCTTGCCCGGCCGCTCGGTCTTCATCTGGGTGCCGGTGGCAAGGAACTCCCCGAGGACATAGAGGGTGGCCGGGTGCATGCCGGCTGCTGCAAACCCGGTGTTCCGGCTCCGCCCGTACCGGAGCCGGAAGCCACCTTTGCGCATCGGGTAGGAAAAGACCGGCCGGCCCCCGATCAGGTCGCGGAGGTACTTGTCGAGCGGCTTGATACCCACGGTCTTCTCCCCGTCGCCGCTCTTTGCCGCACCGGCGATCAGCTTGTCGAGCCAGTCCCAGCCGGGCATCTTCATCTTCTCGACCCGGCCCTTGAGCTTCCGGGCCTTCCCGGCAATACCTTCGCCGATGACGAGCGCCATGCCGCCACGGACGGCATTCGTCTCCACCCGTTCGAGGTTGCGGTGCCCCGAGACCTCCTCCTGCTCGGTGGCTTCGCCGTCAACGCAGACCGGGCAGTTTTCGATGATGATCCGGATCTCGGCCTCGCTCGGGAGGTACTGGAGGTTCATGATGGAGTTGTACTGCCGGATCTCCTCGATGTACCGCTCCACCTCCTCCTGCCGGGGGTTGTACCGGTTGATCCCCAGTTTCTGGCGCACGTAATCCCCGACAAGCACGGACATAGCCTGTGCTGTCCCGCCGGCACTCCGGATGGGACCGGCGTAGAAGATCATCAGGTACTGGGTCCCGTCATCGTTCTTGCCAAGTTCAACTTTTGCTATCCCTTCCGTTGGTGCAGAAACGACGCCTTCGGTCAGGAGCGCCATCGCAACGCGGATCGCGTGGTCGAGCACCTCCATCGTGTCCTTCTCGCCGAACTTCCGGGCAACGAAATCGTCACCGATCCGGAGGGCGGCCTCTTCACGGGACATCGTGGCTTCCAGCTCGCGGATCCGCACTGCCACGCCCTTTACTCCCACCAGGACCTCAACACGGTCGGCAAGGTCGCTTGCAATCGGAATCTCGACATCGAGCGAGGGGTCAAGGCCCTGTTTGCGGGCCTCTTTGGCTATCGCAATGGCGCGATGCAGTTCGTCCAGGAGGGACTTCTCGTAGGCCTGCATCGTGGGCGAGAGCTCAAGCATACCGGTAAATTCTGCGGGTGTGGATTTATGGGTTGGGATTATGACGTAGAAGAGGGGGGTTTTCAGGAAGGCGACAGGAGGTTATTCCCCATCCTCTACCTTCTTTACCATTTCCGGAATGCCGGTCTCGCCCATCTGCCAGAGCGTGAGCGTAACGCACTGCTGGAGGGTCTCATCCGGGTCATTGAGCCGGCTGGTGAGCGACGCCACCGCGGGCTTGCCGATCCGGCAAAGTGCCTGCGATAAAAATCCCCGCAGCTCGCGGTCGTCGCTTGCCATCCCGTCAATAAGGGCATCGACAGCAGGCTCGCCGATCTCCCCGAGTGCCGCTGCGGCATACTTCCGGAACTCCCGGGCCGGGTTTTTCTCCATTGCCATGACCAGGGGGATGATCGCAGGTTCCCCGATGCGGGAGAGCGCGATCGCGATATACCAGCGCAGGTCATTATCCTTTGCCTCAGCGAGGGCCCTGATCAGATGCGGGACGGCAGGCTCGCCGATCTCCTTCAGTGCCGATACGGCCTCATGTCGTTTTTCAATGACCGGATCGCATAGAGCTGTGATCTGCTTCCGGATCTCTTCGCTTGTTGTCATCGTATTCCCGCCCGTTCCTGACATATGTATCAATGATCTGGGAACTTCATCCAGATGGTTGTTTCTTTTTTCAGCTCGAAAAAATCCTGTTCGCGTGATATGATGCACCCCTCTTACGCCACCAGTCCCCCTGAGGGGAACGGGGCTTGCGCAAGGGGAGGCGATTATGACATTTGGGTTTCCCATGAAAACGGACATGATGCCGAAGGGCCACGAGCGGACAGGATGAAAATTTTGAAGACATTTCCCTATTCAATTGGCCTCTTCAGGAATTGCTGATGGGGGTTGAGACCCCCATACCCCCATTGCGATAGGTACCGCCGCCCCCGCGGGGGCGCTCCCGCGGCGGTTTCAATTCCCTTCCCGGAAACCGAACTTGCCCCGCCGTGCCTCGAAGAGGCCCTGAGGCGGGGAGCCCTCCCAATATCAAAGTATTTACAAAATTTTCATGGTTCGGGTACGAACTCCCGTTCATGTCCGTTTCTGCAGAGCAAAACTATCAATCCCTTTTCCCGCTCATTACCCAAGTCCCAGCCATCCCGGCACAAACAGGATGACAAAGAACACCGCCATCAGCACCATCCCGAGAGGAAGCCCCACCTCTGCCCACTCCCGGCTCGTGATCTCCAGCTTGCACGCCGCGATGATGTTGGGGATGTTGCCCGGGATCAGCATGCCGCCCGCGATGAGAAGCCCCATCAGCGCACTCACGATCTGCGTGAGGGTCAGGGCGGGACCGATCTCGGCTGCGGCAAGCGTTGCATTGTCAAGGACTGCTGATACGATATTGACCCAGTAGAGCCCGGCTGATGGGATCCGGATGATATACTCAAGGATAAGGGGTTTGAATCCCTCCCCGAGGAAGATGAGTGCCATGATGAAGAGGTACACCTTCGCGGCCCTGATCACGATATCGCGGATGGACTCCCGCTTGATGATGCACTCGAGCTTCGTCTCGCCGGTATGGCTCCGGTTGAAAAGGAAGACCCCGACAAATCCAAGGGCTATGACCGAGGGGATGATGTAGATGGCCAGGTGGTCGAAGAGGAACATGAAGCCCGCGTGATACGGGGCGCCAGACAGTTTTGAGACCACGATCGTGGTAAGCGGTTCACCGAGCGGGGTGAGCCCGGCGCCGAGGCCAATCGAGAAGCAGGCAACCACCGCAATCTCCACCTTTGCCTTCCTGACTACCGGCAGGGCATTGACGATCTCGACAAGGATGATGGCAGCAAGGATCGCGGAGATGATGCTTGAGACGAGACCGAGGACGACAACAAGGGAAAAGACAATTGCCTGCAGGGGGAAGCGGTCAACCATGCTGACAATCGCTTCCACCAGTTTGTGGTGGAACCAGTAGATGACGAGGCCGACGACGAGGACGATCTGGACGATCCCCACGGGAATGCCAAAAACCGTGGTGATCTGCAGGGGCGCAAGGAGCGCCTCCTCGATGATCTTTATGTTCCAGCCGGTTGTCTCCCCGGGAATGGTCATGAACCCTGCGAGGGTCAGTGCAAAAACTCCGCAGGTAAAGAGGAAGACCTCGAGGTTGTGCTCGACCTGTTTCACCTTAAATGGCAGGATAAGGACGAGCAGGAAGATAATAAAAAGACCGCCGTTCACCAGAAAATCCATACCATTCACCATAATTCCGGCTTGCGGATAGCAGGGGCCGGTTCCTGATCAGGAGTTTGCGGCCGGCAAATTAATGGGTTTCTTTCTGCTCCAGTTACCGGGGATTCCCGGTACGAAGATATATATGCTACATCGATGGTATAGACCAATTGATTACAATGGGTGTGGTCAAAGGGTGTGGTGTGGATTGTGGGAAAGGACATTACGAAGGTCATCAGGTCATTACAGTGCTCTGCCGTTAACCGGTGCAGGGAGCGGCTCGATGCTGCCGCACTCAAAGCCCGCGAGCTGATCGGCAAGGGTGAGAATGGCGATGAGAAGGACACGGTGCACGATAAGCCGGAGTACGGGGTAACATCCGTGCTCAAGCGCCGGCACGGATTATAGGAGGGGTGGTTGCATGGAGGAGACGGAAAAAACATTGTTGCAGCAGATCCGGGAGAAAGAGCAGGAGTACTCAAAGAAACTCGGGGTCATTAAACAAGAGACCGACGCGGCGATAGCTTCTGCACAGGCCGAAGCCGAGAGCCTGCTCTGCACTGCCGACGGTGCCGGAAAAAAGGAGGCGGAACAGATCTACTGGCAGGAAAAGGCAAAGATCGAGGCCGGGATCGAAGCGCTCAGGCACGGGGCAGCGGCTGAGCGGGAATCGGCTGCAGCACGGGGGGAGAGGAACCTGCACCGTGCGGTCGAGGCAATTACCGGTTATGTGACCGGGGAATAAGAGAGCCCCCGGGGGGTATCATGCTCCAGTCGATGAAACGGATCCAGGTGATCGGGCCGAAAGCAGAACTGAACCGGGTAGTCGACCTCATGTACCAGGCAGGCACGGTCCACCTGGAAAACGCGAGCGAGGAGATCCCCCAAAAAGAGATCTCACTCACGCCGGTAAAACTGGAGGCTGCCGTAAATATTTCCGATGTGCTCGGCAAGATCCAGGCGATCTTTTCTACCCTGCCGGTCATTGCCGATGACCCGGAACGGCAGAGAGTGGTGCAGGACACCCTGGCACCACAGAGCTACGACCAGGTCATCCGGCGGGCCCGTGAGGTCATAAAAGAACTGGAGACCACAACCCGGGACCTTTCGGCAAGAAAGAGCGAGCTTGTTTTAGCAGTTACGGCGCTGGACCGGTATGCAAAGGTCCTGACCCTCATCCAGCCGGTGGAGAAGGAACTGCCGACGCTGGAAGGCTTCGAGGTCACGATCCTCCTCATCCAGAAGGAGCACGCCGGGGTGATCGAGATCATTAAAAAGGAGATTGCGGAGATCACCCACAACCACTTCGAGATGAGTTCCACTTCGGTGGACGAGGAGACCCTTGCCACGATCATGGTCTTTTCAAAAAAGCATTCGGAGGAGGTCCACGCCTTCATCTACTCGGTGAACGTCAACGAGGTCCGGCTCCCGAAGGAGTACACGGGCAGGCCGTTTTTTGAGATGTTCGCCCTCATCGAGGAGCAGAAACAGAAGAACCTTGAGGAAGTTGCCGCTATCGACAGCCGCCTTTCTTCCCTCTCCACGATCTGGTACCAGGAGCTGGTGGTGCTCAGGAAACATCTCGAGGATATTTACGCGGAAGTGGGGGCGTACGCAAATTTCGGGCTCTCCGAGTATACGTTCGTGATCATGGGCTGGATCCCGAAAAAACGTCTCCGTGCCATCCGGCAGTCCCTCCAGGACACCTTCGGGAACCGGGTGGTTGTCCGCGAGCTGGGAACAACAGAAGAAGACATGAAGCACGCACCCGTCTGGTATGACAACCCCGCGTGGATCAAGCCCTTCGAGTTCATCATGGGTCTCGTGGCCCTGCCGAAATACGGGGAGTTCGATCCCTCGCCGGTCCTCGCGGTCTTCTTCCCGATCTTCTTCGGGCTCATGGTCGGCGATATCGGGTATGGGCTCGCCATCCTTGCGATCGGGCTGTATGTCCGGCACCGGGTCGAGGCGAACACCTTCTTCGGGAACATGGCGCGGGTGCTGATCATCTCCTCGGTCCCGACCATCATTTTCGGGTACCTGTTCGGGGAGATCTTCGGGAACTTCGGGGAACACATGGGCTGGATCGAGCCGGTGCACCTCCTTGGCATCTCCTGGAACCGGGCGGAGGCGATCATCCCGATGCTGATCCTTGCGATTGCGATCGGCGTGATCCACGTATTCCTGGGTCTTACCATCGGCATGCGGAATGCCTACATAACGAAGAGCAGGAAGCACTTTGCAGAACGCTCGGGCATGATGCTTGCGATCTCCGGCATCATTCTCCTGCTCGTGACCGCAGCCGGTGCCCTCCCCGCCATCGGGACCTATACCGGGGCAGCCATCCTCGTCATCGGCTTCTGCCTCATCATCTACGGTGCCGGGGCGTTCGGCGCCATGGAAGTGATGGGCACGGTGGGTAACATCCTCTCGTACGCCCGGCTGATGGCGATCGGCATGGCATCGGTGATCCTCGCGATCGTGGCAAACGAGATGGCAGGAGCGTTCGGCATCGCGATCATCGGTATCATCATGGCCGTCCTGCTCCATGCGCTTAATGTCGTGCTTGCCATGTTTTCCCCCTCCATCCACTCCATTCGTCTGCACCTCGTGGAGTTCTTCTCGAAGTTCTACGAGGGGGGCGGGGTGGCGTACAAGCCGTTTGCGAGGGGGCCGGGGGAGGGGAAGAGCTGAGGCCGGGATTCTCCTCCTTTTTTTTAGGTAACTGAAGTTTGCTTGTTTTGTCAGAAACCGGGTACGTAAACGTACTTGATATTTGCAGGTTTTTTCGCTGCTGAGTGCTTTCAATCGCGACCCGATTTTCAGATCAAAATCGATCAGCGATTTTTCCGGAACGGTTTTTGATCGCGATCATGATTGCGATTACGATTTCAAAATCGCTGATCGATTTCAAAATGTAAATCGCTGATCGATTCTGAGATCAAAATCGCTGATCGATTTTCGTACGAAAATCGGGATCCGATTTTGCGTTCCGTCTGTACTTTTTGTCTGTGAACTGGTTTTCAATCGCTGATCGATCTGTAAATGAAAATCGGTGATCGATTTTGATCCGGAAATCGCTGATCGATTCTGAGATCAAAATCGATCAGCGATTTTTCCGGAACGGTTTTTGATCGCGAGTGTGGTTGCGATTGGGATTTGGAAAACCGGGATCTGATTGAAATCAGATGCCATGATCACGCACTAATTTCAGCGCACAGGATCTCGGCCTGTTCAAGAATGGTCACAACTGCTTTGAGCTGTTTGTCCGGAGGATAGTTGTATTTGGTCAGGATACGCTTGACCATCACCCGCATCTTTGCCTTGACGCTCTCCTTGACCGTCCAGTCAATCGTGGCATTTTTCCGGATCTGGTCCACCAGCTCATGGGCGATCTTTTTCAGGACTTCATCGCCAAGGATCATGACTGCACTGTCGTTGACCTCAAGCGCTTCATAGAATGCCAGCTCTGCTTCGGTAAGCCCGAGGCCCTCTCCCCTCTTGTCAGCTTCCCGCAGTTCTTTTGCGAGTTTGATGAGTTCCTCGATAACTTCCACAGTCTCGATAGCCCGGTTCTTGTACCGGTGGATGGTCTCCTCAAGCATCCGTTCAAAGGAGCGGGACTGGACCAGCCGTTTCTTCTGCCGGGTCCGGATCTCGTCATTCAGGAGTTTGCGCAATAACTCTACTGCAACGTTCTTCTGCGGAAGACCCCTCACTTCTGCAAGGAACTCCTCCGACAGGATCGAGATATCCGGTTTCTGCAGCCCGGCCGCGGAGAAGATATCGATGACCTGTCCGGGAACAATCGCTCCGGCCACGATCTGGCGTATGGCGTGCTCCATCTCCCAGGACCGGTCCTGCTTTTCCCCGTCGCCATCGTATTTTACCAGGACCGCCCTGACCGACTGGAAGAACGCAACATCGTCCCGGATCTTTATCGCTTCCTCGTGGGGGACCGAGAGGGCAAAGGCTTTGGAGAGCTCGGTGACGGCTGTGATGAAACGTTTTTTCCCGTCCTTTTTATCGAGGACAAAACCCTGCGCAACCGGCAGGAGCGCAAGCCGCCGCTGGGGATCTTCCCAGTCCGACCAGTCAAAGCCATGGAAGATCCCGCAGCAGATCTCGTACTTCTCCAGCATGACGGCAACGGCTTCTTCCTGCACAATGGCGGTCTTCCCGGTGCCGCCGCTTTCCGTGTAATTGGCAATGGCTTTGCGGAGTTCGTCACCGAGCCCGATGTAGTCAACCACGAGACCGCCGGGCTTGTCCCGGAAGACCCGGTTGACCCGGGCAATGGCCTGCATGAGGGTGTGCCCCTGCATCGGCTTGTCGATGTACATTGTGTGAAGCGATGGGACATCGAAGCCGGTCAGCCACATGTCGCGGACGATGACAATCTTCAGCGGATCGTCCGGAATCTTCTTCTGGAATCTTTTCGCGAGGACCTCGCGACGGGGCTTGTTACGGATATGCTGCTGCCATTCCAGCTGATCGGTCGCTGAACCGGTCATGACAACCTTGATCACACCTTTGTCGTCGTCTTCTGAGTGCCATGCCGGGCGGAGCCGGACAAGCTCCTGGTAGAGTTCCACGCAGATGCGCCGGCTCATGCAGACGATCATTGCCTTGCCATCCAGTGTCTCCTGCCGCTTCTCGTAGTGGTCGATGATGTCCTGTGCAATGAGGGAGACCCGTTTCTCGGTCCCAACGACCGCTTCGAGTGCCGCCCACTTGGACTTGAGATCCTCCTTCTTCTCGATCTCTTCTCCTTCCGTGATCTCCTCGAACTGCGGGTCGATCTTCGGCCGTTCCTTCTCGTCAATGTCGATCTTCGCGAGCCGGCTCTCGTAATAGATCGGGACGGTTGCCTTATCCTCCACTGCCCGCTGGATATCGTACACGCTGATATAGTTCCCGAAGACGTGCCGGGTGTTCTTGTCCTCCTTCTCGATCGGGGTGCCGGTGAACCCGATGAAGGTCGCCCCGGGAAGGGCGTCCCGGATATGACGGGCGAACCCGTCAATGAAGTCATACTGGCTCCGGTGGGCCTCGTCCGTGATGACGATGATATTCCTGCGCCCGCTCAGTTCAGGGTATTTGCCGCCTTTCTTCTCCGGGAAGAACTTCTGGATGGTGGTGAACACGATCCCCCCGGACCCGACTGCGAGGAGTTTTTTCAGGTGCTCGCGATCAGTTGCCTGGACCGGCGTCTGCCGGAGAAGGTCCCGACACCGCGAGAAGGTCCCGAAGAGCTGGTCGTCGAGGTCGTTACGGTCGGTGATGACGACAACCGTCGGGTTCTCCAGGGCAGGATCGAGGACAATCTCGCCCGTGAAGAAGACCATGGTCAGGCTCTTCCCCGACCCCTGCGTGTGCCAGATCACACCACCCCGCCGGTCACCGTCCGGCCGGGAGGCCCGGATCGTGCTGGTGATGGCGTTCCTGACCGCGTGGTACTGGTGATACCCGGCCATCTTCTTCGTGACCGACCCGTCATCATCGACCTCGAAGACGATGTAGTTCCGGATCATGTCAAGGAGCCGCCGCTTCTCAAACACCCCTTTTGCGAGTACTTCGAGCCGGAGCATGGTTGCGGGAGCGAGCTGCTCACCTTCTATAGTACGCCACGGCATGAACCGCTCGCGGATTGACATGAACGTCCCAATCCTCGCATCAAGCCCGTCGGATATCACGACCATCTCGTTACAGGTAAAGAGGGAGGGGATCTGCTGCTTGTAGGTCTGGATCTGCCGGAGCGCGGTCTCGATGGTTGCCTTCTCATCCGCCGGGTTCTTCAGCTCAATCACGATAACAGGAAGCCCGTTGAGGAACAGGACAATGTCCGGCCGCCGGTTGTGGTGGTTCTCAATGACCGTGAACTGGTTGACCGCGAGCCAGTCGTTCTCATTCGGGTTGCTGAAGTCCGCAAGTCGCACCTGGTCGCCCCTGATTGTCCCATCGGATCTCCTGTACTCGACCTCCACGCCATCCACGAGCATCTTGTGGAACGCCCGGTTGTTGCCGATGAGGGACGGGGAGTCGGGGTGCAGGATTTTCCGTAACGCTGCTTCTCTCGCATCGGCCGGGATGTCGGGGTTGAGCTTTGCTATGGCTGCTGCCAGCCGGCGTTTCAGGATAACGTCCTGCCAGGTTTCGCGCTCGGCTTTGGGCTCTCCGGGAGCGATGTCCGGGCCGAAAAGGGTGGTGTAGCCGAGGTCCCGGAGCCATGCGAGGGTGTGATCTTCAACATGGGATTCGGCGAGGCGGGCGGCGGGGGTCAATCGGCACCTCCATCCTCTTTTTTCGGGATTCTACTGAAGATGAAATAATATTCCTTCCCGAGCATTCGCCGCGTAAGATACCCGAGTTCCTCAAGCCGTAAGAGATCCCCCCGCGCCGTTGCATAGGCGACATGATACATCTCTTCGATCTCCTTGATCCTGACCGGCTTCTCAGGCCGTTTTACGATCTGCTTGAGGATGTCGATCTGCCGGAAACTGAGATCTTCTGACTCCTGAATGGAATGAAGGATCCTGATCTGTTCTTCCTGCTGCTCGCGGACGTATGTCTGGATCTCCTTAATGGTCTTTTCAATCGTGATCAGGTTGTAATGGATGAAATAGGTCAGGTCGTTCTCATCGGTTTCGGTGTAGACATAGGCTTTCTTGTACTGCCCTTTTGTGTCTTTTATCGTCCGCGAAAGGGCCATGTATTCGAAGAGCCAGTAGTCGTGGCGGAGCACGTACCAGTAAAAGATAGACCGGGCGGTCCTTCCGTTTCCGTCATTGAAGGGATGGATGTACCCAATCAGGAAATGGAGGAAGATCCCCTTTATTACCGGGTGGATGAAGGGATCGTCCGGACCGTTGGCAAACCGGCAGAACTCATCGATAAGTTCCGGGATTTCTGCTGCTGGCGGGGGGATATGGAGGATCGTTCCCGATCCATCCACGACCCGGATCTCGTCATTGTCCCGGAACCGGCCTTCATCCGCGGGATCCTCCAGCGTCCTGCTTGTAATCATCTTCTGGAGTGACAGGAGGAGGGCCGGGGAGATGTCGTTCCTGCCGATCTCCCGGATCTTCTTCATGGTCTGGTAGTTGTTGAAGATCATCTGCTCGTCGCGGTTATTCGGTTTGCGTCGCTCGCGGAGCATCTGTTTTGCTACCCTGCGGGTAGTGGCAGCCCCTTCCAGCTGGCTTGAGGCGATTGCCTCTTCCATCAGGGAGTTGACGATATATCGCTCCCGGTCATGCCCGACCGTATCCAGCACGCTCATGAGGCTGCCGGCAGCAGTCTTGTCGAGATGGTGGAGCATCGGCCAGCTGGCATTGTTAATCGTGTAGGGGAAGTGCCTGCCGGCAAAAACGATCTCCTGCGCCCCGATCCGGCGGAGGAGTTTCATCAGAGCCCAGACCGATTTCGCATCGGCCGGCAGCTTATGGTGACGGAGGTCTTCCCAGTGGAGGTACCGGGTATTATACTCTACCGCTGCCTTCAGGATATCAGGGTTCTTTCCAAGGGTGATGGCATCGAGGAAATCCTGATCATTAAGCTGCGGAACGCGGGGAAGTTTCATGCGGGATCACACGTGTGTGCATGATTCTTTCCCCCGGTATCATATATCAGTATCTATCAGTTTGTGACAAGTTGATAGATTTTAGCAGGTGCCGGTTGTGAGAACGATGGTTTGGTTACACCGCAACTTTCAGGGCGGGCATCTCATCCCATGTCCTGCCTTCAAGCACCCTGCCGGCCCGTTTCTTGATAACGCCACCCCACTGTTTGAAGAAGAACGGAACATTCGAGGCAAGACAAATATCCCTGATATCCGTCACCCATTCTTCCTGCATAGGCCGGGCACCGGGTCCGGACTCCCCGCCAACGATTACCCAGTCGATACCATCAAGGTTCAGACCCGGCAGCGGGCCGATTAATGGCTCCAGCGAGAGAAATTTGACGGGGGCGTGTGTTGCCCGGAGATCATCTATCCTGTAGAGATAATCCTCGCTCTCGACACTAACACCCAGCCAGACATTCTTCGGGATCCTGATGGTCTCTTCAATTTCCCTGAACCGATCTGATCGTTTGGTGAGTATCTGGAATGTATGCCACGATGCCTTTTTCATGACATCGAAGGTTTTTTTGATAAATGGGGTCGGGACATCTTTATGGAAGAGATCGCTCATCGAGTTGACAAAGATCATCCGGGGCTTTCTCCACTCAAGGGGAAGGGGGAGCTTCCTCTCCTGCAGGGTCACCTTGAACCCGTCGCGGTAGTTCGGCTGCCCCATTGCCTGAAGCCGGTAAGACATCCGTTCAGCGTAGCAGTTCTTACAGCCCGGGCTTATCTTGGTACAGCCGGTTACCGGATTCCATGTGGTTTCTGTCCATTCGATGCCGGAGTTAATTGCCATATTGATCGAGAAACTGGAGGGAATTATGTCGCCAGTTCTTCAACAATCAGATCCCGGGTGCTCCACGAGACTGGTGTCACATTGTAATTCCTGAAAATGTCCAGCACCTCACCGGATATTGCGTGTTCCGCATCGTTCAGGAGAGCATAAGCTTTCGAATCCGGTGAACGGACTTCTTTGGTATCGATCCAGGAGAAGACAACAGTCTGTGCCGTATCGCGGGCAGGGCGGTTGATAGTCTGGAGGATCCGCTCTGGCTGGTGCCGGGATTTCGGGATGATAAAATCGAAAAGGTGATCAAGCCCGCTCCTGCCAGTGAACTTTGCCTTGGGAGTATAGCGGATATCGTGGAGATCGAGCCATGCCTCCACGTCCTCAAAGAAGACGCTGGCGACCGTCGGCATCGCCAGGTAGAAGAGGTCGTTCACCGCAAGCATGGCCTGGATCAGGCTGTGCTTTTTCTGGGCGAAGTTGTCTTTCGTGGCGTGGACGGTAAGGACATCGTCGGTCAGCTGGACGCCGAACCCGTTCAGGGTCATGGTCAGCAGGGCATTCCGCTTGGGGGTATCGAGATTGCAGCCGGACCGTTCGAGATCCCCAAGGATATACCCGTCATCGGTCAGGGTATAGTTGTCATTCTGGCGCCGGATATAGATCTGGAGATAATCGTTGTGACGGTCGAGATACGGCGTGGTGATCTCGATCCAGTCGTCAACCTGGCGGAGCGTCGTGGTGTCCTTCAGCCACGCCAGATAGTTTTCCAGCAGCCTGTTCGGTTCAGCGATCATCTAGAGAATCCCCCGGTGCAAGTTGGGTGGAATTTATTACACTCCTTACGTTTTATTTGTGCGATGGCTTGGAGAGCAGTTTAACATCATTTTCCAGAACATTTCGTTTGGATCTGAAATAACCGAGAGTCTTTTCAGGAGTCTCATTGACCATCGTCTTGAGAACGGTCGACTCAACGCACTGCTGATGCAGGTTGACAATTTTCACCGCCCGGGTCTGCCTGCTTTCCGAAGAAGAAGTGATATCACTCGTCTGGATAGGAGCGTCTTTTGGGACCATCCCGGCAATTCTGTCTCCGAGGCTGATGACCTTGTAGTATCCGTAATCCTCACGGTTCAGGAGACGATTCGTATTTAGTTTGATATCTTTATGCGCTTTCAGCCATTCGTAAAACTCAGGATTCCGCTTCGGACCCATATGAACGCCACCGAGACTGTCCAACCCGTGGCCGAATCCAAGGAGATCCCGTGCGGAGAGAATATCCTGATCATTGATCGATTTGCCGAAACTAACATTGACATAATGGAGGAAGTTGTTCTCTTCATATCCCCGTTTCTTTATCTCGACTTTTAGTGCATTGAGTGCAGTTGCATGGGTCGAGATCATTGTTCCGTCAAAATCAAGATAGAATGCGTTGATCCCATGATCGAGATAGAAATTAATGATCTTTCTCGTAAAGAGCGGGACCGTTGCCGGAACATACCCTATAATGGGTTTTTTGTTCCGCACCATGATCGCAGTATAACAGGATTCAAGGTATGCCAAAAATGCATCAAGATTTTCGCTCGTAAGGGATCTTGCTATCTTTGGGACTGATGGGATCGGAGTTATGTCGGAAAAAGAATATGCGGTATTGGCGAGGATTTCGATTTCATCCTCTGTCGGGTACCGGGGAGCAACATCCTCATTCTTGAACTGGAGGAGACAAAGAGTTGGTTTAAAGTCTGACTGAACGTGACTTTTGTTTGCTGCCTTATTTTTCGCTGCGGATGTGGCGGTATCTTCGTTGAGGTTTTTCAGGGTGGTTTCGGTCAGCGAGAAATAGAGTTCATTAAGGCTCACGAGCTCCGACGGCATTTTCGTATCTTTAAAAAACGTGTTAGTATTGAGGGCTCGTGTCGGGGTAGTGACTTTCTTGTTGCCGATAGAGAATTGGAGGGTCCGGAGGTCGGTATCATCAGATACAGAATAACCATCTATCCGGATTTCCGTACTCATCTGATCAGCTCCGCAAGGGTATCCTTGGTAATCCTGAAAGAAGATTTTATAAATCTATTATATAAATCGTGGCATTCCGGATCTGAGATCTCTTTGTGATTCCTCTGCCACAGGAGCAAGCCGACGGTTCCATGTATGCGGATCTGCAATTTATCTTTCAGGGTCCGTGCCCGTTCGTCGATGATACATATATACCGGACTTGTTCCTGCTTCTTTCGCATACCAAGACAAAGGACACTGATCTCCCCGTCATGGAGCCACGGATATCGTTTGGATAATTTCCTGAAACAAGGTTCGTCGTTCACCGGTATAACGGAGAACTTCCCATACGAGGTAAATTCCCGGTACGTGTCCGGGTTTCTTTTGATCTCCTTGAATACCTGTTGTGTTATCGCAAGTTGGTACCCTCGTTTTTCGCAGGCATCCAATGCTTTAGGGAATCTGATCTCACGGAAAATGCAGATGATAGATGAAGTATCGAATATCTTCATCTCATCCTCGTGCCCGATCAAGGAATTTCTCAACCGGGAGCCCTGCGAGAAACGCAGCCTTCTCCAGACTGACTTTTCCTTTCTTATAGAGTGAGACTGCGACAGGAACTCTCTTTCTGATTACTCCTTCGTACACTGCGGATTCTTTGGTGAAATCTGGGTGTGAGACATAGATAAAAAGGAGAAGTTCATCTTCCGAAAGATCGTTGAGGAATTTTTTGAAGTCTTGTATCGCTTCAATCTCCTCTTCAGAAAATGCGTGCTTCGCCTTGCGGAGTGCGGCGACACCGGTATCGGTAATGCGGTACTTGTGACCTTCTTCCCTGACAAGTCCTAGTGACCGCAGGTTTCCCATCTCGTTCTCGGCCGCCTCGCTGTACGGGCCAAAGGTGTGCGGGATAAATTCGGCCTCTTCCCTGATCTTGTCGATATAATCTGCGATAAGGAACATCTCTTTCTGGTAGGTCACCTTCCCCTTGAGAGGATCATCGTTGTCGGCGTGAAGCAACTGCAATATCGCCAGGTCCAGATCGGTCAGATCTTCAACAATTTCCTCGATTGAAAACTCCATCGCAGATTCCTTTTCCTATAATTATGTACGAGCAGGGATCATCAATACTTCTGCCAGTTGTTTTCTGGGATGATGAGGTAATAACGGGGAGGCGGGCGGGGGATGAAAGTGATAAATCATAGTATTACCAAAATATTAAATCTAAAATTGTGGAGATAGGACTGACGATCGAACTTTACCTGGTTATGGCATTGATCTTCTGCTTCGGAGTAACGGTATCGATGAACACAAAGAAAATGGTGGCACTGATGCTCAGCATCAAGGTAGCGGTATTGATGAACATGACAGCAACGATTGCATTCATTGGCGGAGTCGCCCGTGTGGAGGGCAGGAATGCCTTTCTACCTTTGTTGTAATCAGAGTCAGTAATTTTAGATCACAGTCTTACCCACACTGGGCGACCAAGGGGAGTTCAAATCTCCCTCTCCACGTATTCTTCAAAGATTGCTCATCTTTGGTTCGAACCGACTCATACCCGTACTAATCCCTGTTTTTAAAATCAAATCCCATATAATAGCCCATAGATTTACTGCACAATAAGTCCCACTGGATCTGATTTACCGAAAAATTTTCAGGAAATAGCGATAGAATAAGGATCATGAGTTATTTATTTTACTCAAAGAGTCTACCATAAAATCTGCTAATTTTTCAACAAGCGGTATAACTATCAATACATCGTCTGATGCAATGTTAATTTTTCTTCCAACGATTGCGTTTGAATCCCCAGATTTCCTGATGTATTCATCGTCGATTATTCCCATCTTATGAGCAAGGAGATGGCGTTTCAAAAAACAGATATTTGCAATATTCCACTCTGCGGGAGTCAAACCTTTTTCGAGTTCAAATCCAAAGAGTTCCTTAATATTATTATTAACTCCTTGTAAATTCTGAAAACTGATTTTGGTTGCCCGTTCTGGGATTTTTGATTTGGTACTATTGATACGACACAATTCTCTTCCAAAACCATCGAAAGAAGAGATGCAATTCTCAAATGCGTCCTCGATGATAATTTGAGCGACTTCTTTTTCAAGGGTTTTGGAAATCTCAATACACTTAATCACTAATTTTAGGTTTTCGTGGAAGATCTGGAGTGTGTTGGGTTCCCCACAGTCTGGACAATATGCGAAGATACCATATACAGCATACTTCAGCGTACAATTCGAACAGGTTATGTGAGTTTCAAGTTCCTTTTCCCTGTACCAATGGATTGGATGAGGTTGCCCAGATTTAATTTTCAGACTTAATCCAATTCCAAACGGACCTTTGGGTTTATGGTCAAACTCCATTGCTTTAAGATCTTTTACTAGCGCATCCTTGACATTCCGAATGGCAATTGATTTCGCATATGCAATTTGGTCTTTTGTAAAAAATTCTCGTTGAGGTCCCTTATGGCCGCAATAAGGGCAGTAACAATCAGTACTCCCCGGTAGACCGGTGCCAAGGGTAATTTTAAAATAACCTTCACACTCTGATATCGGACATTCTCTTCCAATATAACCATCATCATCAGATGAAATTGGAATTTTCATTGTTTTATCCAGTCGATTGAGGTGACCCATTCAAACACCTATGTCAAATTTTTATCCTCATCTTTAGATCTCACTTGGACTTCCCCACTCATCAGTTTCGGCAGTAGCGCATCCCGGATCTCGGCGAGCGTGCGGGACTGCTGCTCGTAGTTTTCCATGAGATCAAACATCGGAGATACAATCTTCTCAAATTCTTTGATTAGCTGAGGTGATGGGAGAACAAATTGCGGTGTAATCAAGCCATCCATATACATCATATTTACCGTTGTTCCATTCGTACAGCCAATGACCTGCTCCCTGACGGCCGGGCTCATAAGTAAATAATAGATGAAATGATTCGTCAATGGCGAATCTATTAGCGGTCGGACTCGGAATGTATGATGAGAAAAGAGCCCCGTCTCGCCATAGAACTTCGGGATAATAGCCGGATATCCGATAAGGAGGAAGTCAAACCCTTGCTCGGTATTTGTAACTATGACATCTCCATGATGGATGATATGTCGTTCCTGGTATTCGCCGTTGTAGAATTTTATTCCCCGATACTTGTACCCGCCACCCTCCAACACCGAATTAAGATTGTGCATCGGGATGCCATCATCGCATAATCCCTCTCCCTTATAGCTTAGTCCTTTAACGACTTCGATAAAATCTCCAAGAGTGGCAACCCCCCACCCCCTCGGCACATCCCGCCCGTCAACCTCCTCAAACCCATCCGGGAACAGCGCCGCCGTTTCTGCATCCATCCCTGCCGGCTGCCTGCCCTCGGCCTTCGCCCGTACCGGATCGAAGTCCACGAACCACGACTGGGAGATCGCCCGCGCCATCGCTTCGAGCGTCTCATTCATCTGGCGGTTGAGCTCGATCTTGTCATCGAGCGAGCCGAGGATGCGGGCGATGGCGTGCTGGGTGGGGAGTGGGGGATAGCAAATTGGAATACTACTCAAAATTTTTGTATTAATTGAGGGCATTGTTGCCCCTACAGCTATCTTGCGAACATATTCTTGGAATGTGGGTAATCCCATGAGATAAGATAAAAAAATGGAATCAAGTTTTTCAGGATTCGGACGTACACGCAAACAACGCCCAGAGAAAAGCCAGTCCTCTTCATCATCTCTGACCAATGCACGCCTATCAACAGAACCAACGCGGCTGAAGATGATGTCCCCTTTTTTTATTGAATATCGAATGAGGCGTTGTCGATCTTCTTCTGTGACCCGCGGTAAATTCTCATGAAGAATACGGTTTTCTCCGAGATGTTCCACGGTTAAAATCGGTGTACCAACAGAAACGTAATCAGAATTATGAAGTTGACTTCCAAAGGGACCGGTCTGTATACCTATTTTCTTAACGCAAAGATCTTCCAGCGAATTCAGATTATAATCATCTGGAAACGATCCATAAGGAGTATCAATCATTCAATCGACCTTTTTTGGATATTCAATCCATTGGGTATTGACAACGCCTTTGCGATACCATCGCCCATTGATGGAATACGGATCCTCTAATGAGATGAGTAACAATAGTCCAAATCGATACCGGTATTCGCCATTATTATTGGTGAACTCTCGCAATTTCTTCCGGTCGTTAGCAAGAATTTCTCCACATTTTTTTACTTCAACACACAATAGGTTGTCACAGGTATAACGACGGTGCACAATTATGTCGGGTCTAACTAATCCACCATTTTGTCTTTTGGGATCCCGGCCTTTACGGTTGTATTCACAATCTACGTGCCAACTATTATCGAAAAAATTTTCAAGATAACAGGCGATTCGATGTGTTGAAGCCCGCTCATCAACACAGAGTTCAAGCAGTTGCTTATCGTGTTCTAAAAATTTTTTTATTGTCTCATCTATAACACCTTCAATTTCCTCAAAGGAGTAGGATGCGACAGTTCGTGTTGTCATAATTAATCGTTCAAATATCCGAGCCCGGCAAGATTCCCGGCAATTTCCCTTTCAAGTCGCTCCGAGTCTCTGAACTGCTCCCCCAGCTTCCGGGTCAGCCGCCCCATCTTCTCCTCGAACGGCTCCCCATCGTCCACGACATCCTCAGCACCCACGTACCGCCCGGGCGTCATTACGAAACCGTTCTTGGCAATCTCAGCTAATGAAGCACTCTTGCAGAATCCCGGTACATCTGAGTACGAACCAGCATCCTTCTCGCCCCGCCAGGCATGATACGTAGCAGAAATCCGGGCCACATCCTCATCCGTCAAATCCCGGTGGACCCGGTCGATCAGAGAACCCATCTTCCGGGCATCGATAAACAACGTCTGGCCGCGCCGGTCCCGGAACTTGTGGTTCTTCTTGTCGCGGGTGACAAACCAGAGGCAGGCCGGTATCTGGGTAGCGTAGAAAAGCTGACCGGGTAAAGCAATCATGCAGTCCACGAGATCGGCCTCGATGATGTTCTTCCGGATCTCCCCCTCGCCGGACTGGTTCGAGGACATGGAGCCGTTCGCAAGAACGAAACCGGCGATCCCGGTCGGGGCGAGATGGTAGATGAAGTGCTGGATCCAGGCATAGTTCGCGTTGCCGGCCGAGGGGATGCCATACTTCCAGCGGACATCGTCCTTCAGTCGTTCGCCGCCCCAGTCTTTCATGTTGAACGGCGGGTTGGCGAGAATGAAGTCGGCTTTCAGGTCAGGGTGCAGGTCGCGGTGGAAACTGTCCGCATGCTCGGGGCCGAGGTTCCCTTCGATCCCCCGGATCGCGAGGTTCATCTCGGCCAGTTTCCACGTCGTTGAGTTGGACTCCTGACCGTAGATGCTGAGGTCCCCGATCCTGCCGCCATGCGCCTCGACAAACTTCTCGCTCTGGACGAACATGCCGCCCGATCCGCAACAGGGGTCGTACACCCGGCCCTTGTACGGCTCGATCATCTCGACCAACACTTTGACCACGCAGCGGGGCGTGTAGAACTGCCCGCCTTTCTTCCCTTCCGCACTCGCGAACTGCGAGAGGAAATATTCGTACACCCGCCCGAGGATGTCCTTTGACCGGTGCTCCTTCTCACCCAGTCCAAGGGTTCCGATCAGATCGATTAACTCTCCGAGCCGGGTCTTGTCCAGTGCCGGGCGGGCATAGTCCTTGGGCAGAATACCCTTGAGCGAGGGATTGTCCCGCTCGATCGCGACCATCGCATCATCGATCAGTTTCCCAATCGTGGGCTGCTTGGCGTTTGCCTGTAATATTGTCCAGCGGGCTTCCTTCGGCACCCAGAAGACATTCGCTGACTGGTACTCGTCCCGGTCCTCCAGGGTCCGGTAGCGTGCCTGCGGCTCGGCAACGTACCACTCGCTCTTGGGATCGCCCAGTTCCTTTTCCAGCGAGACCCGGCGTTCCTCAAAGGCATCGGAGATATATTTCAGGAAGATGAGACCGAGGACCACATGCTTGTATTCCGCTGCATCCATGTTGCCGCGGAGCTTGTCGGCAGCAGCCCAGAGGGTTGCCTCGAAACCGAGGTTTGCCCCGTTGCTGGTCTTCTGTTTCTTTGCACTCTGCCGGGCCATGGATGATCTTCCTGCGATACCCTTCTATTCACGGTGATGTGCGTTAAGGGTTTTGACTTGTGAGGGGATTCAATCCTGTCAGTCTTCCTTATAGAACAACACTGTGTCAGACATTTCAACTACAAAGTTTATATTCCAACATATCTTTCTATGATCTTCAATCACAGTGCTAATATAAAACTGCACACTGGCACCGTCACGGCCACCGGGACACGGACACCCCCCGCAGCAAACGGGGATAACCGCCCCCGGTTCCCGCGACAGGATCTCCAATGCGGCAGTTCCTGAGGTACCTGTCGTACCATCCAACTGCATTGTGGGAAAAGTCGTACTACATTGTGCCGCGATCGCGGGTGCGGATGCACGGAGTGTGTCCAGCCATCCCAGGAATCGCAGCGTCGCGTCTATGAACGCCGGTCCGGCAGCCGGAGCACGGGGCTGCGCAGGATCCTTCCGGCAGGTCTCCCCGAATAGGGCACCTGCCGCTTGCGAGGCGTTCATGGCGATACCGGGGGGGGTGTGGCCCGGTGTCAAAGGAAAGCAGGAGAACAGAAGAAAGAAACAATGGAGTGAAAGTTATACCTTCGATTATTACGGGGAGACCACATTCGGTTTCCCAGAGGAAGAAGAACAGTTCGTCACCCGCACGGAAGAAGACCGTGAAAGACGAGATGACGGTACAGGTGAAAGAGCGGAGGAAAACCGGAACACAAAAGAGAAAATCCCCTCAGACAGAACCGAAGAGGTTCCTGGCAGGGGCGGAAGCCGAAACTACGGTGATCGTCCACGAGACGGAAGGCGGGGATTCCCTCTCCGCACTGGACTGTTACATGAAGAACCGGGGGATCGTCCACCGGGCCATGGAGCTGCTCGAAGGGTGGGGGTATAACCCGGCCAGGATCGTCAGCGCGAAGCTCCCCGTGGACATCATCGCGATCCACAAAGACAAGGACATCCTGGCACAGGTTGTCTCGTCCAAACACCCGATGCCGGATGTGGATACCCTGTACGGGAATCATAAGGTGAAAATCGATTCCCTGCGCCTGATGGATGTGGCACGGCGGTACCGGAAGATCGTGATGTCCTGGTCCATGCCCTTTGGCTGGAAACATTACGATGTGCTCCCGGGCGGCCTGATCCCGGCATGGGACCTGCATAAGCTCCCCGTGGCATAACCAATCTCACGCTATTTTTTCGCCCGGGACTATTTCCGCCGCAATTCTGGCTCCAGATCGCTGAACCCGCCATTTTGCATTCTCCGTTCGCAACGCCCAAAATATCCGTTATATCCCCTCAGCCAATGCTGTATGTCAAAGGGGCCCTGATGACACAAACCGGGAGAGGTTCGAAAGAACCGCTCTCAATCCGAAGGGGGACGGAGTCCCCCTTCTCATCCTTAAGGTTCTGACGAACCTTTCGGAAATCGGCGAGGTTATCAAACCTTGGCGAGGTGAAGGACGGCATCTGCCGGCCTTCGACAACAATGAAAAAGAGGAAACAAACATGGCAGGTCACTGTTTACAGTCACACAATCGCTACTGATGGAACGAACGGATCACCATCAAATGCATCTTTAATCGATGCGAGCACCGGTCGATCATTCTTACGTACAGTTGAGATATAACCCCTGATGCG
>JBAZHD010000047.1:12229-24817 GCA_041652515.1 Methanoregula sp. | reverse complement strand
AGGATTCATTCTGTATTGTCCATGCAACGGACCGGTTTTTTTGGGAAATATAATCGCAAGAGTATTCTTTCAAAGGATTCCATATCAGATAGTTCATGGTCCGGTTGAATTATATTGACAATCTGCGGTGGATGTGTATCCTGATGCTCTTCCCCTTCCACGCTGCATTCGTATTTTGCGAAGGATGGTACGGCTATTATGTATTTTCTGATTACCCGTCCACGGCTGCATATTTATTCACGGTTTCTGTTGAGCCTTGGATCATGCCGTTGCTTTCTGTGTGGCAGGACTGAGCATGAAATTTGCATTGCAGAAGCGTACTCCTCAAATGTATCTGAAAGAACGTGTCACAAAACTCCTTGTTCCGTTCCTTGCAGGACTGGTTCTCATCTGCCCTGTTATTGCATACTACGCTCTGAAATTCCACGCTGGCTACACCGGCAGCTTTACCGGAGCGTTTGTGCATTTCTTCAGCTCAATTACCAATATTCATAATCTAAACGGAATGAACGGAGATTTCAGTGTTGACCACCTCTGGTTTATCCTCTCCCTGTTAATTATCTCAGTGGTGGCACTCGGTGTGATCCTGCTTGGACAACGACAGGCAGGACTTCACCTCAATCCCGACAAAGTAAGTCTTCCGGTCCTGATTCTTTTGTTTTTTCCGGTCTGGCTCCTGAACTTTGTCGGCGTCTTTGAGACAGGATATTCCATTATATCGTATTTCGCCATGTTCCTCATCGGGTATTACCTGTTCGCGATGGATTCGGTCCAGGCTCAGCTGGAAAATTACTGGGCAGTTCTCCTCACTACCTGGATAGTCCTGACAATCGGGGTGATGTGGACTTCCGGAATGATCCTGGGACATCATGAAGTATTCTGGGGGTATTCGCCCATCTATGTTCTAACCGGATGGACTGGCGTTCTCGCCCTCATAGGGGCGGGCAGGCGCCTGTTTGACAGTACGAGCAACTTCGCAACTTATATGGGTCCGGCATCGTATCCGGTGTATATTATTCACCAGCCAATACTGGTGGCAATTGCCTATTATGTGGTGATGCTCAAAATCCCTCCGGCTCTGCAGTTTATGGTCATTGTGATCTTCAGTATCCTGCTGACATTTGCCTGCTTCGGGATCCTCAGAAGAATCGCAGTGGTACGGGTGCTGTTCGGGATTGCTGGTCCATAAAAGAAAACGCGTGAGTTGCTCAGTTTTTTTTGGCAGAGAAGAAAATTAAGGATTTTACGATTTTCAGGATCAAGGAGTCAGATATGACCTATGCCTGCACCGTGAAATTACTATTGTATACCGGTTGAAGCCGGTATGTTCCCGGACCCCACAGGCACCGGCGATGCGAACTTCTTCTGGGCCCACAACGTCTGCGCCGAAGGGCTTGCCATTCTCTTCCTGCTCGTGCTCGTGTGGGCGCTTGCCCGGCTCATTCCCCGGCTCGGTACGTTCGCCCGGGCGCTTGCCGGGGTGTACCGCGACCGGATCCGGGGGCTGGTTGCCCCGGTACGGGACGGGCCCTGACCGTGATATGAGGGGGATCCCGTCGTCCCCCCTCCTATCCGGCATTATCCCTGAAACAAAGGGGTTATTACCCCCGGTACAAGAAGATCACGTATAAGGTGTGGACTGCGGATGGGGTTGCTACAACAGAAGACGAAGAATGGCAGGAGACCGGAAAAAGGAAGCGGCAGCGGGACAGTGGAGGGCCCGGTACTGGGGGTACTCCGGCCCTGGGTCTGTCTTTTCCTGGCAGTCACGCTGGCACTGACCGTACCCGCTGGCGCCTGGACGGTTCCCGGTACCAATGGCGACTGCTCAGATCGTTTCGGGGACTCATCGTCGTGGTACGAGATCTCAAAACCGTGCCAGTTTGCCGCGCAGCTCGAGCCGGACCGGGTGTTTGTGGGCGGGGAAAAGGAGCTTGGCACCGGGTATTACACCGACCCCCACGTCTATCATCTGGAGAATGCCATCCGCCTCTTCCGGGAAAAGGGCTATGACAACTGGGCGCTCTACCTCTCGAGCCCGGACCGGTTCCAGGCACTGGCGGATGGTGCTACCTGGGCGGACGCATACAAGGGGCGGCTGGTTGTCCATTTCTCGGTCCATGTCCTGTGGACTGAGGTCTATGGCACCGACTTTGACATCTGCAACTACGCGGGGTTCGACCAGTATTACAATTCCTGGGGTCAGGATCCCGCAGGGCGCGGGCTGGATTCCGAAGGCATCGATGTGCTGGCAGACACCCTGCCGGTGCTCGTCAAGACGCTCGGCCCGCCGATTGTTGAAACGGTCGGGGCCATAGCCGGCGTCCCGGGACTGGGAGGCCTCCTTGCAGCCATTTCGCTTGATGTCCGGCCGGAACTGCAGGGAGAGTACCCGAGCGGGGCCCTGCAGGCCCAGCAGCACTATGACAAGGCGGTCGGCTATTACTTCAACAGCCCCACCGCAACGAGCCCGCTCTACTGGCCGCAGCGTTCCGCGGAATATAACAGCCTCTTCCAGCTGGGCTGGACGTCCCACTATATCCAGGATATCGGGGTCATCTATCATATCCGCGATATCATGTCCTCGTTTCCTCCCAATCCCCACAATGATTTCGAGGACGATGCAAAAGGGCATGGCGACCCGCTGGACGGTATCTCGGAGGACTACCATGTGACTGCATCCACCTGGACGCTCGGCCTTGACTACCAGAACAAAAAGATAACCGAACTTTCCCGGGATGAGGCGAATGCTATCGATAACGCGAATGACTGGAACCTTGCACGTTCCCAGAACCCGGACGTCCGCCGCACCGCTGTACAGAAGGGGGTCCGGGTATCCGAGCAGTATACCGCGGCGGTGATCGCAAAGTACCTGGCGGAGACCGGTATCCCGAAGGTGAAACAGCCCTTCCAGGGTACGGTCGAGGACCTGCAGGGCAGGCCGGTCCCGTATGCCTATGTGTTCTACCGCAAGGGCAGGGAGTGCATCCAGCACCCGGACGTGCCCATCCTGTGCGGGATGCCTTCGGGCGCGTGGAACTATGTGCGTGCGGACAAGAACGGCATCTATGTCCTCGATCTCAAGCCCTCCGATGCAAGCACGGTTGACACGTATCTCGTCCGCCCGGTCATGCCCGGGTACCGGTACGTGGGGTACCAGAATGGCAGCAGCAGCGAGCTCATGGGTGCGATCCTGGACGGGAAGGCTCTCGAGTACAAGCCCCCGTGGAAGAGTGAGGCAGTAAATGCGAACCCGTACTATGAGTTCTACCTCACCCCGCTGGAAACAGGGCAGCCGGTACAGCAGATGGTTGTTATGTCACCGGTCATGCTCCTCTTTAAGCCGGGTGACCTGACCCCGGGAACCGCGGATACCCTCAAAAAGGACCTCATCGCCGTGTCATCAGAGAGCCCGGTCCTGCGGGTCCATACCACGGACACCTTCCAGCAAAAGGTGGTCTCCCTGCCCGAGACCTCGTACGTGGAAGTCCGGCTCGCAAACCTTGTCGACCTCAACACCCCGCAGGTGCTCCAGTCGCCCGCAACGATCCGGTCAACGGTGATTGCGGCAAAGAACCAGAAGGCGGCCTGGTATTCGGTGCACCAGCCGGAGATGGTGAGTGCAACCCCGCCCTCCGGCAGCGCCGTCCTGCAGTACCAGGTCACCGGATCGGAACGGTTTATCCCTGCATCCTCGCCGGAAGGCTGGCACCGGGTGCTGTCCTCACTCCCGACAACCCGCGTCAGGGCCCTGAACGGCACCATGGTTGAGGCCCCGGACCTCTCCTTTGCCTTCGGGACCGCCCCCGTAATCTCCGGTGATTTCCTGCCGGCGAACGGCATGGCACGTATCCCTGCAGCCAATGCGCAGGTCGAGGTGACGCTGGACGCGGGCCCGGGCTTTATCGGCCCCGGTTTTAACGACCTGTACCCGGGCACGGCAAAGATTAACCTGCCCGGCACGCTCTCACCGGCGGCCGGTTATGGCCAGCCGGCCCCTGTCCAGCCGCTGGCGACTCAGCCCGGTTGCATTGACGCCACGGGCAGCAGCGGGTGCAGCGGGATCGGTGCGCTGAATAGCGGCGGGAAGCAGCCCGATCCGGTGAAAAAGAGCCTGGTCCTCACCACTGACAGCACGGGAAGGGCAGCGCTCATGTTCCAGACCGGGAACCAGGCCGGGAGGGTCCGCATGCACTTCCGCGTCATCAGCAACCCGGATGCTCCCGGGGTACTCCCGGAGGACTCCGTGGATTTTGTGGTGCACCCGCTCGTGAACGAGCCTGATGCGACCTCTGCGGTACCGCCGATACTCCAGGCAGTCGAACCCCGGGAACCGGTTATGCTGGAGACTGCAATAGCCGTAAATCCTCCGGCCGGACTGAAAACAGCAACCGTGATCTGTTTCAACCTCACCCCGGATGGCAATGTGGCACAGGTAGTATGCCCCGAGAAACCCATCACCGTAAAAATGCTGGAGTTTGTATCGTCCGTGACAGCAATGATACAAAAAATCCCGGGCTTTTTCCTCCCGTCACCGGCTCCCCAGCCGGCAACCGCGGAACAGCCGTCCTGCGATGACAACAATGCCTGCACGGTCCGGGACCGTATGATCAGGGGCAGCTGCACCGGCGACCGGGTGATCTGCAATGATTACCGTGACGGCACGGCCGGCCGCTGCAGCCCCCGCACCGGCTGCGTGTACGAACCCGCCGCGATCTCTCCTGAGACCCGGCCCCTGACCCTGCCGGCAACCGTCCGCATGGCCACAACCGTGCCGGAGCTGGTACGGCCCGCCAGCGGAAGCTCGTGCGATGACGGCGACGCCTGTACCTCCGGGGACGTATTCCGGGACGGGGCCTGCCGGGGCACGCCGTTCGTGTGCAATGACGGTAATGACGGGACTGCCGACAGCTGCGACCCGCGGACCGGCTGCGTCTTCACGCCGCTCGGGCAGGTGCCGGAGGTGACAGAGGTCCCGGTCACCACGGCGGTACGGGAGCCGGTCACAACAACGGTACCCGTGCCGGTGATCATCACGCCTGAGGCGGTACCGGTCCAGTGCCCCGAGGGGTGCTCCTGCCTGACTTCCGACGAGGCAAAGGCCCGGTTCGGGAGGTACCTGCCCTGCTCCGCGACCCCGTGCGGCTCGCTTGAGTCACCATCGGGAGCCGTCCCCCGGTACTGCCTGCGGCCGGCAGCGTAACCAGGGGTAAACCCGTACCATTTTTTGTATTCGCTGTCGCGGGGCGGGTGCGTATCCCGTGACGGTTACTGCCCCTTTCCTCTCCCCGATAGTACCAGCAATGCGAAAGACAGTGCAGCAATACATACCGGCACGGCAAACCCCGGTGTCTTCTTTGCGGGGAAGGTGAAATTCACCTCGTTCTCCGTCCCGCCGGCAATTTCCACGGTCTGCGAAATATCATTGTACCCCGCCAGGGTCGCGAGCAGCCGGCGGGTGCCCGGCGCCACACCCGGTACCCGGACCGGTGTTGTTCCGAGCAATTCGCCGTCAAGGTACACATTTGCCCCGGGCGGGGTGGACTTTACGGACAGGTTCCCCGTGCCGGATGGTGCTGCCGTGACCGGGAGGGACGCCGTCCCTGTCGTGACCTGAGGCGATGACGCGGTTGTTGTGGTGGTGCCCTGTGCCGCAACCAGCGTGATGTTCAGAAACGTGGTCTTGCCGGCTGCAAGCACCAGCGTCCCCTCGTAATCCACAAAACCGGCCTTTGCCAGCCTGACCGTGTGGCTGCCGGCGGTAAGGCCGGGAATCGTGACCGGTGTTGTGCCCTGCGGTGTGCTGTCAACTGTGACCGCCGCCCCGTCCGGCAGGGTCGTCACCTGGAGTGAGCCGGTTGTGGAAGGGGAAGATGGGGTGGAGGATACGGGACCGGGAGGATTATTCTCCAGCACTGGTGAGAGCGTGGTTACCTGACCGTTGACAACCGTAACCGTGTCGGTATAGTCCTTATACCCGCCAAGCGCAAGGCGGATCGTGTGGCTCCCCGGAGTCAGGTGCAGGGGCTCACCGGTCGTGCCGGCAAGGGTGTTTCCGTCATACGTGCCGTCCACGTATACCGCGGCGCCTGCCGGCGTTGATGACACAACGAGGAAGCCGAGATTGTCAAAGACCCGGACCCCCTGTTTTTTTGTCACCGTTGCGGTCTCGCCGGGGCACGACCCGGCAACCGTCAGGGTGACGTCATAATAGATCCCGTCGGGGCTGCCCGCGGTATAGGTATGGAACGGGTTCTGCCCGTGCGAGACGGCGCTCCCGTCGCCAAAGTCCCATGACCACGCCGTGGCGCCGGTTGACATGTCCGCAAACTTCACGGTGAGGGGGGCAAACCCCCGGGGGGGTTGTGATGTATTGGTTATTGTCGCACCGAAGTCAGCCTTCGGAAAACTCATGACACAGGCGATGACCGGCTGGATGAGCGTTTTGATAAACGAGTAGCAGTTGAAGTTGTCGGTCTGGGGCGTCGACGCACTCTTGAGGTAGCAGTGCCCGTCCGGCCCCTGGATGGTACCGGGCAGGACGAAGGTTGCCGCCGCACATGCGGGCTCTGCATCGCAGGCAGCGGAACACGCCTCCTTGGTCCCGGTGACAACCATCCGTATATTATTGCCCGTGATATCCACGCCGCCCAGTGCCGGGCCCATTGCTCCTGAGACCGGGGCGGCGAGGACCGCCAGAACCATGATCATACAACCAGCAACCATCAGTATAAAAAACTCCTTCTCCACGATCACCACATCCGGCAGACTATATAACAGACCATTTTTCCCGGCGGTATATAAAACAGCAGCACATGTGCCGGTCGTTCTGTGCGGGAATGCGGTTGTTCCGGCACTGGCCGCCATCCACAGAGACGCTGCGTACCGAAAGAGAAAAAGAAACCTTTACAAGCAATATCGGGTATTTTTTATACATGGGTGTGATGGACAAAGCGACACTGTCGCGGATACCTTCCCTTCCCCGGCAGAACCGGGATGGGAGGATCTCTGTTGGTTTTGACGGGTATAAAAAGATTCAATCCGGAAAAACACTTTCTGACCGGCGGCCATCGGGCCAGTGGTATTTTCTCATTCCTCTTTTTCTCATTCTTGCAGTATTCCTGGCCGGGACCGTCCAGGCAGCGTCGGTTGCAACCGTATCGGTGAGTGCGGTTCCTGCCGTGATTTCACCGGGCGGGAGCAGTTCGGTCCAGGTCACGGTCAGCAATGTCGTGCAGATCCACGGCGGTGCACCTGAGGTAATTCCCCTCCCGGGCGCAACGGTGACCCTCTCCACAACCTCGCCGGGAATTACCTTTGCCCCGGCAACCGGGACAACGGGTCCTGACGGGAAGTTCACTTCAACGCTCACCGCAGCACCGTCTGCATCCGGCAGTATCGCTGTCCATGCCATCGCGGAGATCCCCGGGGACTTTTATGGCGAAGGTACGGGGACGGTGACCGTTCAGCAGGCTGCAACCCCGGCAATAACGCAGCCGGCAGCAAACCAGCCGCCGGTCGCGGTGGTCGCGGTTGACCGGTATGCCGGTGAAGCGCCGCTGGCAGTGCAGTTCGATGGCCGGCAGTCGTACGACCCGGACGGCAGCATTGCGGGGTACCGGTGGAACTTCGGCGACGGCGCAACCGGTGACGGGTACGTTGCCAGCCACCAGTACAGCACGGCCGGCACCTATACCGCAGCACTCGTAGTGACCGATGCGGCCGGGCTCCCTTCGGCCCCGGCGGGCGTGCAGATCACTGCCTCGTCTCCCGGTGGGACGGGCGGTGGCCGGCAGCAGGATATTGTTGAGGTATCGGTGGTGCCGGGCCCGTCCGGGCCGGAGGGCCGGGTCATCATCCATGCAGGGTACACCCGGGACGTCCCGGACCCCCTGCTCGTGATCCAGATCAATGGCAACGAGATGAAGACGTGTGAAGCCATGGTGTGCGAGTTTGACGGCGGGCCGTTTCCCGGGGGCGCTGACATTCTCGTCCGCTTCCGTGATGAAGGGGGTGCCATTCAGGTAAAGCCTCCCGGCCCCGGCAATTACCCGACCGTCACCGGGATCTCCACACAGGGGCCGATCTCCGGCAACCAGAATGACTGCGACGAAGTAGTCCACAAGCAGCTCTCCCCGGAGCTGAAAGGGTACAGTATCTGCCAGGGAGACGGGGTACTGGACAGTATTGACAACTGCCCGAAAAAGATTAACACGGACCAGAAGGACACGGACAGCGACGGGCTCGGCGATGCCTGTGACAACTGCCCGAAAAAATCCAACAAGAACCAGCAGGACACGGACGGTGACAACGTCGGGGACGTATGCGACAACTGCAACTCGTATGCCAATTCCGACCAGGCAGATTCCGATCTCGACAACACGGGGGATGCCTGCGACTGCAATGATCTGGTAAAGGGCAGCTACGAGACCAGCTGGGACTGTGGCGGCCCCTGCGGCCCGTGTTCGCCGTGTACCCCCGGAGCCCTGCCTGCCCGGTTTGACTGGAGGGACTGGCGGAACCGGAGCTGGCTGACCCCGGTGAGAGACCAGGCCGCCTGCGGTTCCTGTTACGCTTTTGCCGCGATAGCCGGCGTCGAGAGCGCGACCAATATTCTGGCAGATAAACCGCTGATGCCAGGCCCCGATTACTCAGAGCAATGGTACGTCTCCGGCGGCTTTGGCGGCTGCTATGGCGGGTTCGAGACGGAGGTCCTTGACGAGATTAAGAAAAACGGGACAGTAACCGAGACCTGCTTCCCGTACCTTTCCGGCGGCTGCTCCCCGAAAGAGGAGTATGATGCTGCCCAGTACGCTGCATGGAAGAATACCGACCCGATGAACCCGTCGGAGAGTTACAACCCGACCAGCAAACTGTACACGGTCTCGTGGTGCGTCCAGAAGTGCGCAGCAACCCCGGAGTGCGCATTCCCTGCATCACGCACAACGAACTGCCTGCAATGGGACAAGATCAAGGCCTACCACAAGGTCAATGCGGATAAAGATTCTATTAAGCGGGCAATCCTCTGCCACGGGCCCCTTGTGGCAGGGTCAGATACCCAGAGACATGCATTCCTGATCATGGGCTGGAACGATACCATGACATTTCCGGACTGGAAAACAACCGGCGGGTGGATACGGAAGAACAGCTGGGGGCTCAGTTACGGGACCCTCGGGTACGGCAACCTTCCCTATGACCATCCCTTCACCGATTTCATGAACCATGCCTACTGGGTGGAGATGCCATGACGCGGAATGCTGTTATTGTACTTATCCTGGCGGCCGTGCTTGCCACCCTCGTCCTGCCGCCCGTTGCTGCAATGAAGAACCCCGCGGCAGTCTACTGCGGGGCAATGGGATACACCTACACGGTCAAGGAGATGCCACAGGGATCGCTCGGGCTCTGCCAGATGCCGGACGGCACAACCGTTGACGCATGGCAGTTCCTGCAGGGCGCTGCCGGACAGCAGTTCAGCTACTGCACAAAGCAGGGATACCGCCAGCAGGTCGTCCAGAGTTACCGGACCTGCGGGGAGTTCGGCCTTGACGAGTGCCTTGTCTGCGTCCTTCCCGACGGCACGACAAGCGAGGTCACGCAGCTCATGAACCTCTCGTTTGACGAGACCACCTGCGGTGACGGTTCCTGCGGCATGCCGGAGAATGCCGTCTCCTGCCCGGCCGACTGCAAAACCGGTGGCTGGGACAACCTCTGCGACGGGACCCGCGACGGCCGCTGCGACCCCGACTGCCCGGACGGCGCCGGGGACCCTGACTGCATGGCAGCACCGGATAACCGGATTATACCCGCAATTGCGGTTATCGTTATCGGCGTTGGTGCGGCAATCCTTCTCCTGAGAAAGAAGAAAAAGACGGGTTAATTTTTTTTGCAGGAGGACCCGGGCCCTTTTTTCCGGCTTTTTTTTGTGAAAACATTACAGGTCCGGACGGAAATGATCGGGTCAGAGAGCAGCGGGGCCCTGCTCAGTCCCGGCGACACGATCCCCCTCCACGGCACGTTCTCCGGTGAGGATAGCGTTACGGTATCCGGCCTTTTCGCAAACAGGATCGATCAGGTCGTGCTGGATACGACGGTCTGAAACCATTTTTCGGATAACCCGACAACCCCCCGGGACCGGTAAACGCATAGTCTGCCCGTGCACGGTGCCGGCCTGCAGGGCAGGACCTGTCACGGGTGCAGAAAAAGTGTGTTTTGTCACTACCTCAGGAACGCGATGAAGAGGATGAGATACAGCGTGATCGAGAGGGGCGGGATGATACGGACCGACCAGTGGTAGACCATATCGACCTTTGCCGTGTCCTTTATCTCAGTGAACTTCAAGATAAGGATCCCGGAGACCAGCACCATGACGAGCGTGGCGTAGGTGATGATCATGAAGAAGTCGAGGAAGGTAGCGTAGGCCACGAGTGGGATGGCATCCGCGACCCGCCAGTGGATCAGCACCGCGGCAAGGAACATCGAGGCGTTCAGCCCGAGACGGGACGAGACCTTCATTAAGAGCGAGGAGAGCGAGACGATGATGATGAGCATGATCGGCAAAGAATTTCAGGATTGTCGAGGCGGTGTCCCGCTGGATGCCAAAAATAAACACTTCACGGGAGATGGGCGTCTCGCCCCCGCCATAGGAATAACGCTCGATGGTTGCACCGGTTGTCCGGTGTTCCCATCCGGGAAGTTCCGCCCCGGCGTCAAGACCGGTCTGGTTCCCGTCAATTACAAAAACGAGGCTCTGCATATCCGCTGTTTTCGGCTCGATCTCGATCGTGAGCGCATGCCGGTCGAACGGGTAAAGGCGGAAGTCGGGGTCAGTATCCATGGTCGCATAGATCCGGTAATTCTTTTCACCCGGGGTATTGGTGAGAGTATCGACCGTCGTTATATGCCCGTTGACGAGTTCGATGTCACTGATCGAAACGTTGGTATCGGACCTGAGAGACAGGTAGAAATCTGCCAGTGCCGATCCTTCCTCAACGGAAAAACTCCTGAAGTCCATGACATAGACGCCAATCTCCACGACCTCCAGGGAGGTGATATTAACCTGCGGCGCAGGACCCGCTCCCGTACCGGCAAGGGCCGGGCACCCGCCCGGGCGGGCCACCATGGAAAACTCAATCGGGTAATGAGGACCTCTTCCTGAAATGATGCTTTGATGCGCCGGTATATTAATTGCGGTACGGCGTGCGGGGTGCCGGCCCACTACCTCCTGTTCCCCGGCACCTTCGTCTCCGGCACGGGCACCGGAAACCTCCGGCACGCGACATCGTGTCCTCACGTGCAAATCTTTTTATCCAAAAAAGCAGGAATGAATTTTACATTTCAGCATACCTTTTGTGGGATGTGAGAACAGATGGTAAAAGGGAAACGACGCCAGGTGGCGGGCCGCGGCGGTAACGCCATTGACAGGCACGGCGGAATGGGCCGGAATGATGAGCAGTGGAGCGAAGTGGACCCGGAAGACGACCCCTTCCGTGATTTACGGCCCCGTGATGATGATGTCCGGAACCCTGCCAGTGACGAGTACATGTGGCCGGATATGACTGATGAATACGAGAATGACGACTGACCGCGGGACTTTCGGCTGGTCTTCGATCTCCTTTTTCGTACCCCGAAATTGATGGCGCAATTTTTTTTTTGATAATCACCTGGGACATGAAGATATGGATCATTTCCGGCGCGTGAGCTGCGTCCGGGTGTAATTCCTGCTGCCGGGACACGCTCACGTTTTTTTTAACCAAAAAGGGAAAAAACGGGAAGGCCGTACCCGTTGATCTTCAGGGTCTCAATGTCCCTGCAGGCAACTGCAAGGTTCCCCCCCGGGTCACCTGTTGCCCCCGCAAGATCACGCAGTGCTGAGATGAACCCGTGACGGTCTCCCGCATCGGGGCAGCGGAGCACGAAGTCCGTGAACGGGATAACCCGAAGAATTCTTCCCATCCTCAGGGTCTGATGATCTTTCGGGTCTGCAGTTCCTTCATCACCTTTCCGACAACCGTCTCGAAGTCCTCATCTGAACACTCGATCGTTATGTCGGCATACTTCCCGTACAGCGGGATCCTCTCGTCATACATCTCGCGAAGGGTCTCGCCGCGGGAGAGCACAATGCCCCTGGTCGTGATGTTGCTGAGTCTCTTTTCCATCTCTTCAAACGAGATCTTCAGGTACACGACAACACCCTGTGATTTCAGGTGCTTCATCGCCAGCCTGCTGAACACTACGCTGCCCCCCGTGGCGATAACCGTGTCCTGGCGGTGAAGGGAGAGAACCGTCTTCTCCTCGAGTGTTTTGAATGCGTCAGGCCCGTCCGTATCGATAATGTCCTGCAGGAGTCGTCCGGCATGTTCCTGTATTACGAGGTCCGTATCAATGAAATGCCGTCGTAATGCTTTTGCAAGGATGACCCCGACGGTGCTCTTCCCTGCGCCGGGCATGCCGATGAGGACGATGTTCTTCATGGGGCTGGTGTTCTCCGGAACCACTGGTTACAGATCCCTGTTTCCCTTCATCGTTATCAAATGCATGGCCGTGAATCCGGAGCAAAAAAAAGGATAAGCCCTGCCGGGCCGGCCATCC
>JBAZHD010000047.1:0-12219 GCA_041652515.1 Methanoregula sp. | reverse complement strand
TGATCTGGAGAGAATGACCTGCCGGGCCGGTCATTCTCTCCAGATCAGGCAGTGAGCCGGTTCGCGACGGTGACTGCATCTTCCGCGCTCGCTGCAACGGCATCGGCCCCCACCTGTTTCCAGAGGTCCGGCATTACCGTAAACGGGGAACCGCCAACGATGATCTTCACGTGCGCTGTCTGCCTGTCTGCCCGGAGCGACCGGACCAGGTACTGGAGCCCGGAAAGACCGGATGGCATGGTGATCGAGATGGCGACAACATCGGCTTTCCGGTCCTTGACGGCTGCAAGGATGCTCTTTGCCGGTGTGCTGGCCCCGGTTGTATACACGTTCCACCCGTCCAGTTCGAAGAAGTCCGCCACCATGCGGATCCCGACCTCGTGGAGTTCGTTTCCCACGCAGGCTGCCACCACCGTTTTCTTCTTCCGTTTTATCCTGCCTGTCCTGGCGATCTGGTCGTGTACCTGTTCCATGATCCGGCGGATCACGCCGGTAACGAAATGCTCCTCTGCTATCGTCACCCTGTTCTGCTGCCAGAGCCTTCCCGTCTCTGCAAGGACCGGCCGGAAAATACCGGTATAAATCCCGGACACCGGGGTGCCGGCTGCAAGGGCTTTGTCAATGACCGCCCTGCCCTTTGCCACATTCCCCGCAAGAACGAAATCCAGGAACAACCGGGCATCCGGGGAAACGGGTGTTCCGGTATCCGGATCGGCCCCGGTCCCTGGCGGCAGGGATTTCAGGAAAGTAACTGTTTTCCGGGTAAACGCAGCTGCAGTCTTCCGGTAATCTTCGGGGAGTTGATCTTTAACGATATCGCCAAATGCCTTAAAAAAGGAGATGGCAAATCCGGGAGGGAAATTATCCGCGGTATACCGGGACTGCATCCAGCGGGCATGATCGAGGAGAAACGCCGGGCTGCCGGTTGCAAGCGATTCCTCGAGACTCACGAGGGAAGAAAGGAATTCTTCCCGGGCCATCTCCCGCTGCCCAATGCCCAGATCGCTCCAAATCTTTTCATTTTTTTCAGCGTACTTTTCCAGCATCCTGCCGGCGAAATACTCCCGGTTAAAATGGACCGGGTGATAAAGGGTGGATCCGGTGGTTGTCATGCGCTCATACTCCTCCGCGTGTAATGGAGGAATCCCGCTGCAGGGTTATTATTGTTTTTATCGGACCATTTTCGGAGTCCTCCCGGGATGGAATGTTCCCATCCCGGGTTATTCCGTGATCCCCCGGATTACCCCGTAACGGATGGATCTATCCATAATTTTAAGGGCTCATGCGGGAAGGGGAACATATCAGTCCCCTCCTGTTTGAAAAAACCAGAACGGGATTGCATCAGGGAGTCGGGGTACCCGCGATGAACCGCTGCACCGGCAGTGCCGTTTCATCCGATATCCTCCGCACGAGGGATACCTCAGTTCCCTGCAATGGATTCAGGAGAGATGTGACCAATGGCTGAAGAAGAATGCATGAGTTATCCGGCGCTTGGGGAACCAGCCCCGGACTTTGAAGCGGAGACCACGCAGGGCCCGATGACACTCTCGGGCCTGAAGGGGAAATGGGTGGTGCTGTTCTCGCATCCCGCCGATTTTACCCCGGTCTGTACAACGGAATTCATGGCGTTTGCCGCGATCAACGATGAACTTGCAGCGCTCGGCGTGAAGCTCGTCGGTCTGTCGGTTGACAGTATATCGGCACACCTGGCCTGGGTGCGCAACATAAAGGAGAAGATGGGGGTTTCCATCCCGTTCCCGGTCATCGCCGACCTGAACATGAAAGTGGCAAAGAAGTACGGCATGATCCACCCGGCCATGAACTCGACTGCGGCGGTCAGGAGCGTCTTCTTCATCGATGACAAGGGGATCCTGCGGGCGATGATCTACTACCCGCAGTCAAACGGGCGGTTCATACCCGAGATCATCCGGCTCGTCAAAGCACTGCAGACTACAGACAAGTATAAGGTATCGACTCCTGCCAACTGGCAGCCGGGCGACAAGGTGGTCGTCCCTGCACCGAAGACCGATGCAGAGATGAACAAGCGCTTAAGCGAAGGGTACGAGTGCAGGGACTGGTACCTGTGCTTTAAAAAATGTGAACCATAATATTCAGCAACGGTACGATTGTCCGGCAAAAAGAGAGGTAAGCATTATGGAATTTGGAACGATTGTGATGTCGCGGTATGCGACCAAGAAGTTTGACGGAAAAATGATCCCTGAAAAAAAGATCGATGAGCTCCTCGAGCTGGTGCGGTTTGCCCCGTCTGCGATCAATCTCCAGCCATGGAAGATCAAGGTGGTCACCGACCAGAAGACAAAAGAGCTGCTGAAGCCCGCGGCTTTCAACCAGGACCAGGTCACCACCTGTTCGCACCTGCTCGTCTTCTGTGCCGATCCCGATTATGACAACCTTATCCGCAGGCTGGGAACGTTATTGAAAAAGAGCGGGATTCCTGAAGAGATGCAGAAGATGATCATCGGGATGGCGGTCCAGTTCACCGGGCCGATGTCCCCGGAGCAGAAACTGGCATGGTCGCAGGCCCAGACCTATCTTGCGCTGGGAAATGCCCTGAACGGTGCAAAATCACTGGGTTTTGATTCCTGCCCTATGGGTGGGTTCGATCCCAAAGAATTTTCCCGTATCCTGAAGATTCCCGCTCCCCTGGTACCGACCATGCTCTGCCCGGTGGGGTACGCAGCTGACAAGCCGATGCCAAAAGTCCGGTTTGCAAAAGAGGATATCGTATTCTGAAACGGAGGAACTTCCATGATCATCCGGCAGTTTTTCATCCCCGGTATCGCACACAGTTCCTACCTGGTGGCAGGGAGCAGGAGCTGTGTCGTCATCGACCCTTCCCGCGATATCGGCCGGTATACCCGTGCCGCAAAGGAGATGGGACTTTCCATCACCCACATCTTCGGGACACACCTGCACGCCGACTTCATCTCAGGTCACCTTGACCTTGCCGATGCGACCGGGGCAGTAATCTTTGCACCCCGGGCTGCTGGGTGCGCCTACCCCCATACGCCGCTTGCGGAAGGGGATGAGATCCTGCTCGAAGATATGCGTTTCTCGGTGATCGAGACAGCCGGTCACACCCCGGAACATATCTGTTACCTGGCAACCGACACGTCACGGGGGGAGACCCCCGTGGCCATCTTCTCCGGCGATACGCTCTTTATCGGGGATGTAGGGCGGCCGGATTTGTTCCCGGGCAGGGCGAAAGAGCTTGCCTCACGCCTCTATGATAACCTCCATACCAAGATCCTCTCCCTCCCGGATGAGTGCGAGGTCTATCCGGCCCACGGGAAGGGCTCGCTCTGCGGGCGGGCAATGACCGCAAAGCGATCAGGCACCATCGGGTACGAGCGGAAATACAACTATGCACTCCGCATCCCCGGCCGGGACGCGTTTGTCCAGGCATTGACCGAAGATATGCCGGCTGCCCCGGACCATTTTTCCCGCTGTTCTGAGATCAACCGGGCCGGACCCGTGCTGATAAAAAACCTTACGGAGCCGGTCCCGCTGGAACCGGCCCTGTTCTCCAACCGGATCAGGACCGGTGATGCAGTACTCCTTGACGTGCGGGGCTACCCGGGGTTCTCTGGTCTTCACGTCCCGGGGGCATGGAATCTCGATCTCGCCGGGAACTTTTCCACGAACGCCGGCTGGGTACTCCCGCCCGGCCGGGAGATCTTCCTTGTTGTCGATGATGAATGGCAGGTACACGAGGCAATGCTCCAGCTCCGCCGCGTTGGCTTCGATCGCGTTGCCGGTTTTCTTGACGGGGGGCTGCTCGCGTGGGGGATGCAGGGGCTTCCCCTTGCCCGGGTCCCGGTGCTCTCTGCCGGCGAAGCCGATACACAGGTCCGGTCCGGTGCTGCGGTCCTTCTCGATGTCCGGTCAAAGGAGGAGTGGCAGGCCGGCCATGCAGAGCAGTCGCTCCACATTCCCTGGCATGATCTCCGGAGCCGCTTTTCCTCGCTTGATCCCTCCCTCCATTATATCGCCATGTGCAAAGGGGGCCAGCGGGGAAGCACTGCGGCAGGTATCCTGAAGATGCACGGTTTTACGAGCGTCTCAAATCTCGGCGGCGGGTATGAGGCTTACCGGCGGGGAGGGTTTGCACCCTGATGCAAAAGGAATATGATGGCGGAACACGTTTTTTCCCATAACGAAGGATTGAGATGATCGCGTGGCTCACGGGGGTACGATGGTTGCCCGCCCGTGTCGTTGCAGGTTTCACCGGAAAGGAGGATTACACGTTATCATGACAACGGATACAAAAAAACCATCTGGATCGGGTGACGATTCCATGAAGATCACCGTTAGTAAAAACGGCCCGTACATCGTGACCGGCAATGTCCCGCTCATCCACGAGGAGATCTGCAACGATGACGATGGTTTCTGCCGGACCTGGCGGGAGGTAAAGAGGTTTCCCGTGCAGGAGCAGTATGCCCTCTGCCGGTGCGGCCACTCGCAGAACAAGCCGTTCTGCGACGGGACCCATACGAAGATCGCCTTCAACGGTACCGAGACTGCCGGGAACGAGCCATACCTCCGGCACCCAAGGATCACCCGGGGCCCGGGACTGGAACTGCTTGATTATGAGAACCTCTGCGTCCATGCCCGGTTCTGCATGCGGGCCGGTGGGATCTGGAACCTTACCGAACATTCCGGTAACAAAGAGGCAAAAGAGACGGCAATCGAAGAGGCCTGCAACTGCCCGTCAGGCCGGCTGGTCATGAAAGATATGGAGACCGGCCAGCTCATCGAGCCGGCACGGGACAAGTCCATTGTCGTCATCGAGTATCCGGCAAAGGACGAACACGGTCCGCTCTGGGTGCGTGGCGGCATCCCGGTGGTTTCTGCCGACGGTAAACCGTACACGGTCCGGAACCGGCTCACCCTCTGCCGGTGCGGGAAATCGAAAAACAAGCCATTCTGTGACGGCAGCCACATAGCGAGATAGCTTAAGTACTGAAAATACGGATATCCATAGTCAGGGAATGATGAGGTGAAAACAATGAAGAAAGGTTTTGCAGGTAATCTTGAAGAAGAAACGCGGAAGAACACGGATTTCCGCAGGGTATTGTATACCGGAAAATTTTCCCAGCTCGTGCTGATGTGTCTGAAACCGAAAGAGGATATCGGCGAGGAAGTACACGAAACCGTCGACCAGTTCTTCAGGTTTGAAGAAGGGGAAGGTGTTGTCGTGATCGATGCGACCCGTTATCCGGTAAAGGATGGCAGCGGTGTCATCGTCCCCTCCGGTGCAAGACACAACGTTATCAACACATCAAAAACCAAAAATCTCAAACTCTACACCATCTACTCCCCACCCGAGCACCAGGATAAGGTTGTGCGGAAGACAAAGCAGGAGGCCCTTGGCCGGCCCGAGGAATACAACGGGAAGCCCACGGAAAAATAATCCTTGTCCGGGTTTTACAATCTTCTTTTTTTTATGCTCTGGAGAACCAGACATGAACCGATCCGGTTCACACCCCCACCGTGAAAACCGGTAAATAATTATTTCAACCATATTGATCCGCCGCGGGGGCGCCCCGTCGGGGGCGGCGGTGTTTATCGTTTTTGGGGGTATGGGGGTCTCAACCCCCATCAGTAATTCCTGAGGATGCCAATTTACTATGAAAATGGAGTCACTTTTTCGTCCTGTTTGTTGTGATATTCCCGGCATCATCTCTGTATTCATGGGAAATCATTTACAAAGATCTGACGCTCCCGGGGCTTCGCCCCGCCGCTGAGGCGCCCTGGTTGCGATAGTACCGTATTAGCTGTAGATAATAATGCAGGGAATTTCTGAACAGGTGATATCGAGGCATCATGAGCACCACCCCAATGGATGAGGGTTGGTGCAAGCGGGTGATCATTACTTTGAAGAGAGGATTTCCCATGGAAATAACGCGAGAAGATATGTGATGGGGACTGATGCCCCAATACCCCCATTACGATAGGTGCCGCCGCCCCCGCGGGGGTTTTCGCGGCGGCTTCAATTCCCTGTTTCCCGGAAACCGAACTTGCCCCGCCGTGCCGTACCGGGGCCCTGAGGCGGCGCGCCCTCTCAATATCCATTATTTACAAGATTTTCATGGTTCGGGAGTGAACTCCCGTTCATGTGCGTTTCTGCACAGCAAAAAAGAGCAGGAATTTTTTATTTTATCTTCGCTGCTGCAGTACCAGCCAGTTGTTTAAGAACCTCGTAATCGGTGGCAGTCCCGTTGGTCGACAACTGCTCGAACACGTCATATTTCACGAATGCGATAATGTAATCGGTTTCCGGTTCCCCGGTTATAAACACTTTCAGTGCCCTGCTGGAATCCCCGATGCCGGGTACCGGTAATTCCTCAACAGTCAGGTTTTCCTCTGAGGACCAGTTCTTCACACCCTGTACGGTATCCGGCACAATAAGGGTGATATTTTCAAGGGGGTAAACCGAGATTGCCTGTTCGATATACCGCACATCCTGGCCATCTTTCTCATAGTACGCGTAGTACCCTTTTTTCCAGCCCTTGTCGACTGCCCAGGAACGCATATCGGAAAGATTTCTTACGGATTGTTCCACCAGGGTGAAACCCGCCGGGACATCGGACGGCTGTAATGCAAACTGAGAGGGTTCAGCTGTTGAGAGTTTTTGTACATCTGCCGGCGGTGCAGACGGTGCTGGAGACACCGTTGAAACCGGTGACGCAGGCGGTGCCTGCGATGCACATCCTGCAATGCCCGACGAGAGGATGATGAACAAGGTCATCAGAATTACCATGGGGGTGATAGTCTTTTGTTCCATGCTTAAGCATACCCATCCCTGACAATTAAGGTTTGTCTGGAAGCAGTGCCGCCTTGAGAAATGCGGGCAGGTATCCCGGCTTACCGGTAGGGGATCAGAGGTGCGGTATCACCCGGATCCTCATTCAGCATCGATTTGTACCAGACGAACCAGAGGTTGTCGGCAAAACCGATGATATTCTTCATCACGATCTGGCCGATCATCAGGGGCAGGACCGGCATCACGCCGGCAAATGCGATGACAACGAAGATGACCGAGTCGAGCGTGAGGCTGACGGCGTCGCTGGCGCTCGAACGCAGCCAAATCCACGGGTTGGTCATCGTGCCGTGAGTGTACGCCTTCTCCCGTGCACGGAACTTCTTTTTCAGCCGGTCGAAGATAAACGCGTCAATATTCGAACAGATCAGGAATGCGATCCAGCTGGCGACCGTGATCCGGATGCTTAAGGAAAAGATCCCCTGCCACGCGTTCTCGTACAGGAAGTACGACGACGGATTGAGGGAATTGACCATCGTGATGAAAAGGACCCACATGACCTGCGTAACAAATGCGATGATAATGGCAACGTGGGTCATGGTCACGCCGTACACTTCATTGATCATATCGATGACCTGGGCGATGAACGGGTAGATGACGACCGATGCCGGCGCAGCCAGGAGGATGAACCCGAGATCGAACTCAACGATCCGGGCTGCCATGATCTGCGATGCTGCAAGGTAGATGATATAAAAGGCGACCAGCACGGTGAATGCATACTGGCGATAGTTCCTGACGATAAAGACCGAGAACCAGGTGACAAACGTGAGGCTCATAAGCCAGTAGATCCAGAAGAGCATACGTGTGATTATTAATTGACCGGTGATTGTATTGAATTTGTGCAGGTCCGGGTCTGCTGAAAAATTCTCTGGTGCGATTACAGCCCCCGCCCCCGTCCCCGCTGGGGTAGCCCGGATTTTTTTTAAACCCTGCCCCCCGGCAGAATGCCCGTTTTTCCGAAGGAGTGGACCGGAAAACGCGGCAGGAAAGGATCTGCACCGCTTACGGTCCTCCGCCCGTGCACCCGCAGTCGCTGCTGCCGCCCGGGGAATCTCCTCCTGAGGAATCCCCATCGGAGGAACTCTCCCCGCTATCCCAGTCCGAGGTATCAAACAACCGGGGATCCAGGCCGCCTGCCTTGCCGGGGACTATTTTTCCCGCTGGGTCAAAAAGGGGGATCTCTTCGCCCGGTTCATCGCTGGCAGAACTCCCGCTGAAATACCGGAACGATGAGACCACCTTCTCAAAGTCCTCTTTCTCGAACCGGTTGCTGATATTCGCCGAAAAGGTGATCACGTTGACATATCCGCGTTCGTTCGCGCTGATCCTTCTCACGATGTAAGATACATTGGTCTTACCCGCTGATGCTGATTCAAACCGGTCGTAACTAATAGTATTGATTACCACGGTTTTCTCTTCCGGCGCCGGGGACCATTGCCGGACCTCGTCGCGATATGCCATGTCCTGGTTATTCGTGATGCTCACGGTATAGATCGTAAACACATTCCCTGCAATAAGGTCGGTCCGGTAATACGGGGAACCCGAACTCATCATCTGATGGGTCGAAACGTTCCATTCAACGGGAACCTGCAGCGCAAACAGGTGTTCGGAGTCCCGGATTGTCTTTGTCCGGGATACAAAGTGAATGATGGTAACAACCTGCTCGGGGACGCTCGTTACAGCTGCCGTGGGGACTGGTGTGCCGGGTCCTGAAGAGGTTGTTTCCGGGACTGCCGGTATACCGGGACTGGTTCCGGACGACTGGGTACAGCCGGTTAGAATGATACACCCGATAACAACCAGAATGGCAAATATCTCCGGATATCTCATAACCGCAAATACATCCGGTAAGAGTATAATATTTTGTATCCGGGCAGGAACGATGTTACGGGTCTGACGGCGTTGTCGGGAATAACCGCTCCGCGGAGGGAGGACAATCTCCGTAAAAAAACCCTCCCGTAAGTAAAATTCCTGTCATCATTGGGATCTCAACCGGTGAATAACCCCCCGGTGTGATATTTTCACCCTCCGCTATCCTGTAGTTTAATAAACACGGACTCATAGTAATTTGAGTATGTTCACCCGTGAGGCTACCTCCCTTGACCTCTTCACGGATTCGGTCCGGTGCATGGGCGACGCCACGCTCTGTGCGGTGATGGAGTTCGACCGGCAGCTCGACCCCATCCTCCTCAAAGGTGCGGCGCAGGCGTGTCTCCTTGCCCACCCGGTCCTGCACAGCCGGCTGGTCCGGGGGGACGGCCCGGCGTTCTGGGTGATGGTCGATGACCCCGTCATTCCTCCCATTGAACCGGAGGAATGCGACGGGGACTATCACCCCCGGGTCATCGGGCCGGTGGACCCGTACGGGCCGCAGCAGTTCAGCGTGCGCCTGCTGCGGAGGCCGTCCGGGGACGTCATCGTCATCAACCTTGCCCATGCCGCCGCTGATGCCTACGGGCTCCACACCCTCATGGCCCAGCTGCTGCAGGAATACGAAGCGCCGGGCAGTGTCCGCCCCTGCGAAGGGGGGATCCCGGTACGGGACACGCTCTGGACGCAGAATCTTGACCGGGACGGGACGCCGGCATATCCGGATATGCGGGTGATCAATCCCCTGTGGCCCGACCCGTTCGGCACGTCGCGGGAACCGATATCGTATCACCGGCAGTGCATCAGCCCGGGCGAGCTGGAGGCAGTCCGTGCACATGCCCGGGCACTCGGGGGAAGCCTCAATGACGCGATCGTGTCGGCCTACTACCTCGCCATGAGCGACCTCACCGGCCACCACGGGCCCATGGATATTTTCTTTCCTGTCAACCTGCGCCAGCACCTTGACGACGGCTCCCGGGTGATGAGCAACCAGGCTGCCAATATCAGTGTCCCCATCAGCCGGAAGAACGGGGAGGGGATGGACGCGATTCTCCCCCGGGTCATCGCAGCAACACGCAGGCACAAGGAAAACGGCATTGGAATCGCCGAGCAGGTCGGGATGGACCGGGCCTCAGACCCGGAGGGCCGGAGCATCCACCGGATGGTGGAGGAGATGGCAATCATGCAGAAAGGCGGTCTTGCGGATATCTTCTTATCGAACCCGGGGCCGGTCCTCCTTCCCGATACCGAAGGGCTCACCGACGCCTACATCTGCTACCCGGGCGGCTACATGCCCACGACCTGCTTTGTCACGAGCACGTTTTTGGGGCACATGACCGTCACCATGGGTTACCAGGACAGCGAGCGGCCGCGGGAGGGAACAAAAAAGGCAATGCAGCTCTTCCGGCAGCACCTGCTCTCGCTCGCGGGTGTCGAATCTCACCGGAAATGAGACAAAAAAGTCGAAGGTCACGTCTCATTATCGGGTTTTGCAAAACCTTCCCGGTTCTCCTCGCCGGCATTCTGGTAACCCCCCGGTGCGTCAGCGTTTTTGATGCTGGTGCCGGGAAACACCCGGGCCGGAAGATACACCACCGGAACCCGTTAATCCCGCAATACCCGGTTCCTGAGCCTTACAACATCAGCCGGCAGGTTCAGTTCGTGCATCTTCCGGTGACAGTTGGGACAGAGTGCAACAACATTCCCGATATCATCCGTACCGCCTTCTTCGAGCGGGATGATATGGTGGATCTCCAGGAATGGCTCACCGTTCCGGTCCCTGAAGGGAGCGGCCAGGTTGCATAACTGGCACGACCCGTCCGCCCGCCGTTTTGCATATTCGGAAACGATATTGTCATCATCGAACACATCGGAGATCCCGGCGGGCCTGCCACTGTCCCGGGGGGAATCGCGTGCCACCGGCAGTGGCTCTTCCCGGGGTAATTCCGCACTGTTTTTGAAGGCGATCTCCTCAATTATCACCGGTACGACATTTTTCGGGAGCGGGGGATGGCCGCCTCCCCGGAGGCTTAAGGGAAAGACCGTGACATCCCGGGTCTTTTTCTCGCTGTCGGTCTGCCGGGACAGGTAGGGGTTGTCCGCGAGTTCAACCTCGCCGATGTACGTATAGTTTCCCGCTTCAAAAACCTCGAACAGGTAGAGACTGGTGCCCTTCTCGGTTGATTCGCAAAGGGATTTGTTCTGGTTGAAGGAGAGGCCCGGTTCGCCGTTCAGTCCGATTCCCGTAAAATGAAAGGTCTTCCCGATCCATTTGTCATCGCAGCCTGCCCGGGTATGGTCCGAGATGAGCACAAGGCTGTTGGTTTTCTGCGATCTCCTCATCGTCCCCGCTGCGTTGCACCGGAAGATCTCCCTGAGCCGGTCGTTATCGATGATCTCGCCGGGTCTGACCGGCACCTCGAAATCCGCTTTGGTATTCTCCAGAAGAGCTCCTTCAAACGCGATATCGTACTCATTTGGTACCAGCCGCCGGCTGAAGTAGAGTGACGGGGTATCTTCGGATTCACTGCGGCTTTTTTTGAAAAAATCGGACCATTCGGGATACGTTTTCTGTACCAGCAATGCGAGGTCCTGTCCCCATCTCATCCGTGTAAGGGGGGGATTGTGGATGGTCTTTTCGATGAACGCATCAAAACGGTTATCCTGCTGCCAGAGGACGATTTTTCTCTTCCTTCCCGGCTGTAAATCCGTGAGAGAAAAAAATTCCTGGACCTTTTCCGGCAGTACCGTTTCACGATACACAAAGACGTGCCGGTCAGTCTGTTTTACCACCGTATTTTTATCTTCGGTTGTCCATGAGTCTTCCGCGGGATCCTCATCATCGGGAAAATCCGACGCATCGTTCTCCTGTGCAGCGATAATGTCCTCAATTTCTTCCATTCTTTGCGCCTTTCTTTTGTATGCTGTCCGCGATCCATCTCCTGTTCTGTCAGGAGATGCCTGTTGCAGAGATTTTTGTTTATAATACGTTAAGTATTTTCTACTCGGGAGTGATGGACGTGCTCATTTTCCCCTGGCAGGGATTGCCGTCGGTTGCACTCTTTTTCCTGCTCATAAAAAAACCCGCCGCCCGGGCACCATTTTCGGGCACGGTCCGGTGAAGCCAGGTGATCCTGCTGCGAGGATTACGTGTTCACGACCGGCAGTTCTCAACGATCTGATCTCAATGGCGGAAAAAATCTTACTCAGAAGCGAGGGTATCCGGTGTAGAGCCCGCCCTGTCCTGCAGTGAAGGGTCTCATCCCGGTGTCATGTACCTGGATCAGCTTCACCCCCAGGTCCGGAAAATTTACTCTGTAGACACGCACATGAACCGATCCGGTTCACCCATGCCATGAAAATCGCAGGTGTGAAAGGGTGCTTCAGGACCCCTTCGGGATATGGCGGGGGCCATAAGGTGTTTTCTGGTATATATCCAGTTACAGATCCGCCGCGGGGGTGGCGGAGTTCATCGTAATTGGGGGTATGGGGGTCACCCCCAATAT
>JBAZHD010000046.1:0-25273 GCA_041652515.1 Methanoregula sp. | reverse complement strand
CAATAATGGTACAGAACCAGAGGTTTTCCCCCATCAGGACCCGGGGATACGCCGAATAACAATTGCGCCCCTGGCACAATATCCGGCCTCCCGAGTCCGACATGATCGGGCAGATCTTCCGCTCGCTCATTTCCAGGGGGTCCTCCAGCTCATGCCACATGATCGGCCACCTGTTGGGAATCCGCGATCATCGAAGCCGCAACCCACTTACCCTTCACGACAGATACGAACGAAACATCTGCAATCGAGAATGACTGGGTCGCCGTGATGAAAATGATCCTCCTCTGACCGTTGAATCCGGGTCGCTTTCCATAAATGGTCGCTTCGCTTTCAGGACCACAATTGTCCCGGAAAACGGAAACACGGTGCCCGTAGAATAGGACATTCCGGATATCCTCCTGGGAAAGAGGGTACAATCCTTCGGGGGTCTCGATGTTAACCTTGCCTCCGCTACTTCTGCGTATAATGACCTGATTTACCGTCGTAAAAATCACCTACAGGTCATGTTAATTTCGGCAGTATTAACCGTCAAAAAATTAAATAAATTCTGAGTAGAGCGATCTACTCCCCCTGTTCGTCTCATTGTGTAGTTGTGGTAGACTTGCATGAATAGCGGGCAGGGGTTCAAGCGGTTTCGCATCGTTTTTCCTCCGCAAGTACGAACAGTCCTTTGTCGAGCATGAATTGCCCGAGCCCCTGGAATCCGGTCCGGCGCTCATAGGCTTCGATAGCTTCACGTGTTACGTAAAGTTGGTCCATAGTGTCACCTGTGCAAGCAATTTTTGCTAAAAATTGGTTATGTGGGTCTCAACCCACGTGGATTGGCTTGCACAATTTTACTGATATATAGAACGATATATAGTTACCGAATTGTTAGCGATTCGGAACTCTTGTCTGCGTTTGACAGGAATTCACCCAATTCCTTGCCATGCCGGATGATGAAACGCTTGATCATCTCCTCGGTGGCGACGCTGTCCGGGCTCAGCGATTCCCCGCAACCGAAACACCAGGTTGTGGTTGGCGGGTTGATGTGCTGGCAGTGCGGGCACTGGCGCGGCGCGACCTGTGGCTCCTTCTTTTTCTCATCCGGCTTCACGATGCCGTAAACCCTTGAGAGCTCGGAGTCGATGTCTTTTCCGGTCAGATGAGCATAGGTTTCGAACATTGTGGTGTTGATAGTCCCCCACATCATCATTTTGATGACGCTCTCGCTCACCCCGTCGTTTATCATGTGGGTAATCCTCGAGTGCCGGAACAGGTGCGGCGTGACATGCTTGGTGATACCGGCCCGCTGAACAATCCGCTGGATCCGTTTTGCAATCGTTGCATGGATAAAGGGCTGGCCCCAGCTGTTCACAAAAACCAGTGCGGACCCTTCCGGTTTGCCCGGGTAGTCCGCTTTCCAGTTCTGCAGGTACTGAGTGCACATGTATGCCCGCACATACCGCGGGAATGCGGTCTTGAATTTGATGCTGGTTGCGACGCCGCCATTGCTGAACGTGAGATCTTCCCATTTCATTTGACAGACCTCGCCGATCCGGAACCCACCCTCATACAAAAGCATGATGAGGGCCCGGTCCGCGCTAGACTTGCATGATTGGATGATAGTTTTAATCTCATCGGGAGTCAGCAGGTCAGATGCTTTCTTGGTTACTTTATTTTTGGCCGGGGGTTTGAGGGCCCTGACCTTCTTCTCAGGGAGATTGCTGTATCCGTTTTCGATGGCCCAGAGCAGGAACCGTTTGAGGATCACCACATGGTCCGCGAGGGTATTCTGCTTGAACGGTTTCCCCCTCTGGCTTTTCCCGGCCTTGAGGGCATCGATGCCGGCATACACCCCGCCCATGGTGAGCTCGCGGTAGGGTCCGATGAACCGGCGCCAGCCAACGAGATTGAAGGTGAGCATATTGGCCCGGCCGGTGCAGATCCCAACCGAGGCCCGCTTCTCCGCGAGGAATTCACGGATCAGGGCCGCATCTTCCTGAGTTAAAAGACCGGTAGCAAGACCGGCATTGATCGTGTGGTTCGAATACTCGGGTTTGATAGTTGAGAAAACATCTGACTGTGTAGCTGTTGGGGTAGACATGAAAGAAGGTTGACCAGACTACCTAAAAGAGTTATGATGCGATTCCAACTTTTGGTCTTGATACCCCCGACCAGATTCGAACTGGTGTCGCCGGCTCCAAAGGCCGGCATGATTGACCGCTACACTACGGGGGTTTTTTGTATCTGCCATTCCCGTAACGGGAAAAAGGCGAATTATTATTGGGTTTTTGTTGCTATAAGGATACCTTTGGAGTAACCTGAATCCCGATAAAAGAACACGGTTTTCCACAGCAATAACGCGATCTTCCCGGTACCTGATTGGAAAAGATTGAAAAAAATGGATTCAGGACCCGATCATGATATCTGCAGGTTTATCATGGACGGGTTTTTTTACCGGTTCTTTTACCGGCTCTTTTGCTGGTTCCTTATGGTCAATCACTTTTGGCTGAACCTGTTTATGCGTATGATCATCCATTTTCTGGATCTGCATGGGCAGGCGTTCAAGGATTTCCCGGGTAACCTGGAGGTGCTCTTTTAACAGGAGCGATACTTCGGCAAGAATCTTATTCTGTGCAGATACCAGGTTCTCAAGTTCCGGTGAAAGCCCCATACCGGATTCAGAAATTTCTGGTACAATCTGCAGTTTTTTCAGGAATTCCCCGCGGCGTTTCCAGATCTTGCTGATGCTGTCGATCCCTTTCTTTTTATCCGGGAAGATCTCACGATAGCGCTGGTAAAATTCATGACTGTCCTGGCACTTGACAACCAGATCGATCTCTGCATTGTCGATCTTCTCATATTTCCGTTTATGGACGCGGGGCATAGGAAGAAAGATTGGATTTTTTTTAGATTTGAATGTTTCCACGTCATAAATTTGATTCATTAAATAATTGGATTTTCACAATTAGTTCATGATTTTTCGGAGAAACTAAAAGATATAATTAATGGCAGTCAGGTTTTTCTCCCTTACGGGATTCCAGCAGATTATGGGAAAAAATGGTAATCAGAATTAAAGATTTCAGGTATCCCATGATTGTATCAGATAAATGGGAAATGAAAATTCAGGTTTATTCAGGAATACGTCAGGTTTGTTCATAATTAGAATAATTATGAATAATCAGGATATCATGACGAAGAATGAACAATTGAAAAGATTTACCCGGATAATATGAGGAGATTTGATCCATGAATTGGAAAAATTTTGAAATATTTATAATTCACGGTAACAATTGAGAAAATAAAAAATTTAGATTTTTCAAAGTATGAGATAAAATTTCAGGACAAATACAAAAAAAATGGAACCTGAAGATGTGATTTTCCGGATATACCAGTTCTGCCAGATTTTTTGGCCCGGATACCGATCAGGAAATTGGTAAAATAACCTGATTTACTTTATACATTGGGACTATCAGATATTTTGATTTTCCAATTCAAGAGGTTAAAATTTTCAAATAAAGATTAAAACAAAAAGTTTATGCCTAAAAATGAAATTATTAATTTTTTGGATTTGAACATTCATGACGAAAAAACGAACATCTGATTTGAATCTGATTTTTCGTAATACAAAAGGGAATGAATCGAGGTCTTGTACATTTTGGAAAGTGGTTGACAGAGTCTGACGGTTCACTTCAGATTCCATAAATACGGAATCCAATGGCGCGATGGATCGGTCGGAAACAACGAGCAATGAGAACCGAAATGCATCTGGAGTAACCATTGGGAAAATTACCAGTCACAACCGCTTCTCAACAACACCCCGTAAAAAAGATCACCGGAAAGATCCCGTCGTCAGTCATGCATGATGAGAAAACAGTCACCGGGCAGCCACGAAAAAACAACCGGGAGATATCAAATACAAAGCTTTAATAAAATGGGTCAAAAAAATCGTCTTTTGTATATAGCATCATACGGTTTATAACAAGAAAAAACACAAACTATTCAATGCAAATTCTATGACCAAAATAGCGCTAAAATTTGAAACGGGACAAGATACAAGGGCATCTTTGAGGAGAACGTTACTATCCCGTGTAGGTAAAAAAAATAACCCGGGCACAGGAAAAACTCCTGAAACAATGTCACCGGGTCAGACATTTTAATCTCAACATCATTGACAATGGATACAACACCAAAGAGATCTGTGAATCAACCCGGGATACGCTTAACTCATGTCCCCAAATCCCGACCAGAAACCGAAAACGTAAACGAATCTCCGGTATTATCGACGATGAATCCCTTTGACTTCGATGAAGAAAAATATCCTCATAAAAACAAAATCAAAATCTTGTTCACCGTCATGAAAAGAAAATTCGGGGAATCCCTCGAGGCTCGAATATACCGGCACCAGGTCAAGGAGATTAAATTAACGTCATCCGCTATAACCGCTCAAGAATTATCCCTGCTTTCGCATTTCTAAATCTCTGTAAGGAATTCCCATGAAAATCACGCTAGAAGATATATGATGGGGGCTGATGCCCCCGTATCCCCATTACGATGAGTGCCGCCGCTCTCGCAGGGGCTTTCGCGGCGGCTTCAATTCCCCGTTTTCCCGGAAACCGAACTTGCCCCGCCGTGCCGTTCCGAGGGCCTGAGGCGGGGAGCCGTCATAAATATTTTAAAAGGGTCGTGATTTTCATGGTTTGGGTGCGAACCTGATCGGTTCATGCTTATTTCTACAAAGCCGAAAAAACGTTTTATGCCCGCTCATCAGTCCCCGAGAGGGGGAAATACTGCTGGTAGACCTGGCGTCTCTCATCGATATCGGTGTGCAGGTAAATCTCCGTGGTCTTGATGGAGGTATGACCGAGGTTTTCCTGGACAACCCGGAGATTCTTTGAGCGTTTGTACAGCTCGCTCGCATAGCTGTGACGGATCTTATGGGGTGTAATACCCTGCGGTGCATAGTGTTTGAAAATATGCTGGATGGCACGGGAAGAGATGTGCTTACCCTGCTGTCCGACAAAGAGCGGCCCGACAATCCGGTTCCCGATGAATTTTCCCAGTTCGACAAGCGTATCATCATCGATAAAAACAGTCCGTATTTTATCGCCCTTTCCACGAATGCGAATTGTATGCTCATCGAAATCGATATCTTCGATATTGATATTGCAGAGCTCCGAGACCCGGACACCGGTTGCATAGATAGTCCTGACGATTAGTTTGTCCCGGATATCTTCAATTGAGTCAATGAGACGAAGGACCTGGTTGTGTTTGAGGTACTTCACCTCCTGCTGTTTTATCCGTGGCCGGTCGATCCCGGTCAGCGGATTCGCGGTGACAACCTCCTGGGAATACAAGAACCGGTAAAACGAACTGAGCGTTGAAATGATGCGGTGGAATGTCTTGGGTTTATAGGTCTGCATCGTTGATACGAACGATAAAAAATCATTCACCAGAACCGGCGTCACTTCAACGGGCGTGTCCAGGCGTGCCTGCTCAAAGTCTTTCCAGTAGAAGACAAGCTTCGTCACGTCAGTGTTACGGCGGAGCCAGATATAGTACCCGAAATGCCTGATGACCTGTTCGTAGCTATCAAGAGTGCGGGGGGAATAATTACGCATACGGAGATAATTCCGGTAGCTTTTAAGCCATTCAGAAAAATACCCGCTTTCCATGCTCTATTCTATTTTATCTCCAATTAATAAAGGTTTGCGCAGAATAGACATTCTGCGCAAGTCGGAAATTTGGATATCTCAACAGAAATTTGAGCAAAATTTCTGCATCAGAGGATCCAGGATCTTCCATTCCTGATCAGGTTCCACTGGAAATAGACAGGTGTCAGACAAAGAGCGGGCATGGGTGAAACAGCCGTTTTTCATCCAGGACAGGAGAATTACCCAAAATCCGGAAAAAAACCGCACAGAACGCTAATATGAAGGTTTACAGTCGAAAAATTCTGGGACATTAAATACAGCTTTCCCATTTTCCCTGAGCTTTCCGGATTGATCAGGACCGGCCGGGCATCCGCAGGAATCGAACATTTCCCAAAAAATCATTTCCTGATCGAACGGTCCTGGCAACAGAAATTTCTGGTACCTCACCAGGCTATTGCTAAAAAATCCAGGGGCTCCAAAACATTCCCCTTAACGGCACTTCCAGAGAACAGCAGATCCTTTTGGCGTAATATTACGGGAATTTTTTCCCGCTCAATGCCGGCTTTTTACCCGGAACCCGGAATACCGGGCGCACAGTCCAACAGGATGAAGAGATTCCGGCAATCCGTCAGGCAGTACCGGAGTCTGAAAATTTTTTAATCCGCGGCCATGAAATGAAGTTCTACAGTCCATTTGTCGCACGCTGCCTGTATCCTGAAACAGGTAGAAATCCCATCAATCTCAGGAACAACGCTTTTTCATGTGGACTCCATTTGGATTCAACCTCACGAGAGGAAAAAGAGAATTGTGAACCTGCATGGTATGGTCCGGTTTTTTTAGTAATGATAGAACTGAAGCAGATTAACAAGGCGAAGGTCTGGAAGATTTCATCAGGCTCCCCCGAATTGTGGTTTAACGAACATCTCTTATCGCATGCTGCACGTATCACGGGGTTGAAATCCCATTAATCTCAGGAACAACGCTTTTTCATGTGGACTCCATTTGGATTCAACCTCACGAGAGGAAAAAGAGAATTGTGAACCTGCATGGTATGGTCCGGTTTTTTTTGTAATGATAGAACTGAAGCAGATTAACAAGGCGAAGGTCTGGAAGATTTCATCAGGTTCCCCCGAATTGTGGTTTAACGAACATCTCTTATCGCATGCTGCACGTATCATGGGATTAAAATCCTATCTATTCCAGGATTCACGCATTGCTCGTGAACTTTATTTTGGATCTGTCCTCCCCCCGGATAAAAAAACAGAGAATAGTGAACCCGCATGTTGTACTCCCGCGTTCAGGTAACCGCAGAGCTGAGGTATACCGGATTATCACGGGTAATTATTGAAAAGAACCATCTGTCCGTACATTTTTTCCATGAGTACCTGTGCAACTGCAGGAATTTATCATCCCGGCGCGGTCATTTTGAGGGCAAGATGGATCCGTATTCATTGATCGATAGATTCGCGAAAATGAATGCAAGTGAAAACTTCCTCCGGGACCGTCCAATTTAGGAAATAAACAACGAGTTGAAATGCAACAGCGAAAAAATCATCAGGAGATCCAAAAAAAAACGACGTGTGAAGACAGAAAATAATAACCCGCCAGGGCTGTTTCCCGGTCTCCACTCATGGTACAGCTTCCAGCCCGTGTTCCGGAATATCGGCCGCTGTATCGTTGCTAAATGTGGACATTTCCAGGACCGGAAAGTGCATCAAATCGCCAATCGATGCCTGGAACGGTTCCTGAAATTGGGGGTGCCGCTTTTTACAGAAATGCTGCCAAACGGTCCGGAAAAACAGGGAATCGAAGGCGATTTTAGCATCTGTTGAGTGTATCCCTCCCGGACTCTTCCTTATCTCCCTGCCCCGGGCACCCAGAGGGATAGTGCATTTACGAACACCTGCCCGGATCTCCCGGCGGGCAAACAACCCTGGCAGGATTGCCCCGGAATTTTCCGGAAATAATTTTTAAAAAATCAGGGTAATCTTTCAGAAATTTCCAGAAAAAATATCCGGGGAAAACCCGCATGAAGTCAAAGACTTCGCACCAAAATAATGAAATTTCGCTTTGCGAACTCAATTTCCGGTTGTGTTGAGTATCGTCGACAAAACTCAAAATTTCCATGACAAATGATTTGCCCGGCGGTTAAAGATCATCCCATACCAGGATCCCGAATTTTAAATGGATGATTTTGAATAACCCTCGTTTCCAGGAGGGTATTTGGAATTCTCAAAAATTTAATTTTTACAATATTCTGTCAGAACTTTTGAAATTTTCCAAAATTTTTATGACGGTAATTCATTTTCTCCCAATTTTTTAAAAATACGGTTATTGAGAGACAGAACAAAAAAACGATATCTTGTGAGAACAGAACAGATAATCAATTTTGTAATAATTGGATTTTCGAGATGTAAACGACATAATATGGATACATGAAAGTTTTTGATTTCTAAACACAGAAGAAACTTTTTGAGATACAAATGGAAATGAAATAATTTAATAATTGGCTCTTCCAGATCACAACAGTAATCAGGTAATGACATTCCAGGATGCAATTTGGAGATATTGGAGATCCACACATTATTCTCACACATTAGATTTTCAAAAATTTGGATTTTAAAAAATTATCTCATAACTTTTGACAACACATAAAAAATTTACTTCGATAATTAAATATCCCCAGATTTTCGAATGAAATAGATCATACGAGGAATACTCCCCTGCACCAACAGGGATTTTCGAGTCCCGGATATTGTCCGGATTGTAATAATTGAAATAGTATTGTAATTTATGACGAGAAATGGAAAATGAAAAATTCAGATTCTTCATTATAACGATAAAATTTCCAGTAAGAACACTATGGAAAAACAAAAGATACGCCGAAATGATGATTACACCATCACAGCCGCAAGGAGCCTTTTTTCACAACGCCGTTGGTAGAAAAAAACCCAATTCCTGTGCATAAGCCAATTATCCCAATCAGGAGAGAGAATCGCAAGGTCTACGACGGGAAACAATTATCAGAAATCCACGGAGTAACATTACCCGTGAAAATATTCCAACAAAAAACTGCCGGAAATAAGATCCGATCCCACTGAAGAAACCGCCCCAGGCACCATACTGCCAAAAACACAGGACGGCACCGGTTTCACCTCACCGTGTCTGCAGAAAAATCATGGAAATGCCCCCATTTTTCCCCCGTTGTTCATGACATCCAACCCCAAAACCCCCACAATAATATCATTTATCCATATTTCAGCGCAGATTACCCCTACTGCTACTTTCCGAGAGAAAAAACCCAGATTGGGGTTGTTTTTTGGATTCCACTGCAATTTTTAATTATAAAACGAATAGGATTTAAGTCGATCGTTTTCTTGTAAACCATATGATGCTATACCTAAGAGCCCTGATTTTGCACCTTTCTGACCAGATGTCGTGAAGTTTTCAGTAACAATGCGAATGACCGCGGCATTTGGGGGCGGTTGCAGGATATCCCTTCATTCAAAAACAACCGGGAAGTTTCCTGCCGGTTCGGACAATCCCAAGTGCAGAACCCGCCACAGGAAAAGAATATCAAAACGCAATATGACCAAACAGATTGGTTCCTTTCAATTAACTAAAAGAAACCACCATATCCAGCGATACTGCACACCTGAGGACCCCCCCTTAAATGGCCCCTATTGAGGCACAGCGAAGATAGCCGGAAGGCTTTCTATTCGTTGCGGCTCATCATTGCCCAGCGAAGGCTGTAAATTCGACATATCTCAGGCCAAATTCCTGAAAATTTCCAAAGAGGATTTTCACCCAGCATCAACTTCTCGTCTTTACTCTTTTCAAAGATTACCGCAACCAGCACTACCGGGAATTCATTGAAGATATGAAGAGATTACTGGAATTCCCTGATCTCTCACTAGTATCTCATTTCACAATGCTCCAGAAATTTCTCCGCCGGAAAAAATCCCTGTACCTCCGGCTCACGTTCAAAAAAGGTTAAGTTGTTTAATTCCAACGAGGATAGCATCCCCATAACCGCAATCGATTCTTCCGGATTTACGAGTGGATACTGCAGCCATAATTTCCCGGAACGAACCGGGAAACTCCGAAAACATTTCCTGAAAACTTCCATTTCTGTTGATACCGGTTTACGGGCCATTACCGGGTTCGTTGCCTCAAACCGCCGGGCCCCTGATACGCAACACGAATACAAATTACTCCCTCAATGTCACATTCTCCAACAGTCGGATTGTTATGTTATGGACAAAGGGTACGATTCTGAAGATCTCCACCGGTTTATCCACGAAGATCTCAAGGCTCAATCTATCATCCCAATCCGTTCCTGGAATCATGAGATTATCGGCGGGACTTTCTGTCAGGAAATGACTCCCCAGTCCGATGATAAAAATAGGGGAAACGTCAGCTTGCTGAAAACATGTTCTCGGTCCTGAAAAGAAGAGTCCGTGCGGATCTCAAAGCGAGGAGGTATCTCATCCAGATGAAGGAAATCGCCAGTAAAATGATTCTCTGTAACCTTCATATACCCTTGAAATTTTTTGCTCAATGTGGTTTTCCTATGAAAAATGGCCTCTTCGGCAATTGCTGATGGAATTTGAGACCCCCAAACCCTAAAAAAATGATATATACCGTCGCCCCAGAAGGGGCGCCCCCGAAACGGAGCAGTAACTGGATATATATTTGAAAACATCTGACTGCCCCTCTATACCCATAACGGCCCTGAAGCACGGAACCCTTTAACACCCGAAATTTAATATGAAAATGGGGTCCTTTTTCATCCTGTATGCTCGTGGCCTTGCCGGCATCATGTTCGTTTTCATGGTTCCGGGGTGAACTCACCATATTCATGCCCGATCTACAGAGCAAAAAAAATTACATAACGCATTAATTCGGGAAAAAAGTGTGAGCGAATGAGGCTAAAATCAGACAACAATGTTCATCCCGAAAAACATTGGGGACAATTTACCCGGGAAAAAGAATGGTGCATTACCTGAAATAAAAATTGAAAAAACAACCATCAAAACATACCATAGGGTGACATCAGAAGAAGAATCCCGGGATCGATCGTACGCGCCTGGATACAATCCATCCCGGGCTCCGAAACGAAAACCAATAAGGGGGGAAAATTCGTACCGGGCAAGACTTACACCATAACCGGCATTTGGCCGGTTTATCCAACAGAATATTACCGTAAAACCTTACGTGATGGCTGGAAGGCTCCAGAATCCCGGATCATTGCCTGCCATCGACTCCACGATCCCTCCCCGGACCGTGGCTGAAAATCACGACAAATTACTGGAAAATGAAGCCGCAGCACAAGGATACCAGAAAGGCAGAAAGCCTGGAGATAAACCGGAGTGAGTGACGAGGATTTTTCCAGCCATGCCCCGGTGGGTCAAACATACCCCCTTTTTTCCAGATCCCCCTTTTTTTCCCATTATACGACGGTGAATCACGAGATCATTTTCTGATTATAAACCATATACTGCTATATGTAATGGCACCTCATAATAAACCTGAAGGATACCAGGTCCAAAAAAACCAATAAACCCGGACCTGCCAAGGTGTACTGCAATGGATGATCAGAATTCCCGGCAGGAAATCAACAAGTACAGGAAATTCAGGAAAGTTGATGGTGCCGCGTATCGCAAGGTCAATACGTTCCTGCGCAAGCGGACCTATATAACAGCACGGGAATGGGCCCTTGCCCGGCTCTGTACCGATTTCCGGACATCCGGGGGGGCGGAGATGACGTTTATCGGCCAGCACCTCCCGGAGCTCGTCCCTTTTATGGAAGACACCTATTCACCCCAGGCGGTGAACCAGGCCCGCAATGCATTCAAGAAAAAAGTAAGGAAATCAAGTGCCACCTTTTTCTACGGCGCAATGTGTGGCTTTTTCACCACGGACGAACTTGATGACCTGCTCTTCGAAGCCAGCGAAGTTGCACGCTTCCTGCTCGAAGTGGAAGGGACCACGCTGGATATCGATGAAGAGATCGATATCGAAGACCGTATCACCAAGGTGATGCGGGGCGTCGGGGAAGCAGCCAAGACCCTTTTGAAAAACCGTGCCGAAGACGAAGCCGTGTCAGCCCTGCCGAAGAGTGCGGATCTGTCAGCCATCATCTCAGATCCTGGTATTCCAGCACAGGACCTTCCGCATGCACCTGCAGACGTAGCGATACCGGACAACCGGATTACTGCTTCCTTACCAGACCCGGAACAACCCGAACCGGTCCCCGTGACAATTGCCATACCTGCCACACAACCGGCAATACCTGATGACCCACCCGTAACCGCCGCTGAACCAGAAATCCCGGAAAACCTCCCGCTACCCGGTGAAAAGCAGAAATCCCCCGGTACCAGAGAAATAACAGCAGAAGAACCGGTACCTGCCGTTGAGGATATCCCGGATAAGACCATGGAGACCAGCACCCCGGGTCCCGGCGCAACCAGCCCGGAGAAAGAGGAACCATGAAGATCATCCAGGTCACCGGCCAGTCCAATACCGGCAAGACCACGTTTATCAAAAGTCTCATTCCGGTACTGAGCAAAAAAGGAAAAGTCGCCGTGATCAAGCATCTCGCGGACCACGACTTCCTCCTGGAAAAAGGAAAAGACACCACCGGTTTTTTTGATGCCGGTGCAGCGATCTCCGCGGGGATCGACGGCCATAAATCCGTGGTTGCTCTACAGAACAACTCGCTCGATGATATGCTCGTGCTTCTGAAAGCTCAGGAAATCGATTTCACGATTATCGAAGGGTTTAAACAGCGTTCCTTCAAAAAGATCGTGATTGGTGACCTGCAAATCGAAGGATGTATTTTACGCGATCCCGCCGTAGATGATGTAGTCGCATCAATCGACCGTTTTGACACGTACTGATGAACAGGAGAGCAGCACCATGACAGCACAAAAAAAACAGAAACGGTTGTTCGGTACTAACGGCGTCCGGGGAATCACCGGAAAGGACATGACACCGGAACTCGCCCTTACCATCGGAAAGTCACTGGGACAGATGAGAAAGGGACGCATTGCCGTTGGCCGCGATACCCGGACTTCCGGTGAAACGCTCTGTAACGCACTTAAGGCCGGCCTGCTTGCCACCGGCTGCGATGTCGATGACTGCGGCATCCTCCCGACACCGGCACTCCAGTACCTTGTCAGGGACGGGTATGCCGGCGGGGCAATGATCACCGCATCCCATAACCCTCCGGAATACAACGGCGTGAAGATCATCGAGCCGGATGGGACGGAGATGGGAGACGATGAGACCATCCAGCTGGAAGAACTGATATTCGGCCCTGCAATACCGCTCGTCCCCTGGGATCATGTCGGGAAGGAGAGGCAGCTCCCCCACCTCCTCGGCCAATATATTGAAGGAATTATCCACAAATTCCCCGGATCCCCGGGAAATGGCATGACCGTTGTTGCAGACCCGGGTTCCGGACCCGCATGCATCACTACCGCGAAGATCCTGGAAGGGCTCGGCTGCCGCGTCCTCACGGTAAACGGGATCATGGACGGCACCTTCCCCGGCAGGATGCCCGAACCATCCGTGGAAGGGTTGAAAAACCTCGCAGACCTGGTCGTGAGCAGCGGGGCGTCTTTTGGCGTTGCCCATGACGGCGATGCTGACCGAGCCGTCTTTGTTGACGAGAACGGGCAGTTCGTTGAAGAGAACGCGGAATTTGCGGTTGTTGCACAAACAATCTGCCGGCAGAAGAAAGGGGTCGTTGTCACTCCGGTAAGCTCCGGCCAGGTTATTGAGGAAACAATCCGGAGCGAAGGCAGTACAATCCGGTACACACCCGTCGGGAGCATCTATGTCGCCCGTACCATGCGATCGCTCATCGAGAAGGGTGAGCCGGTGATCTTTGGCGGTGAAGGAAACGGCGGCCTCATCTTCCCGGACCACCAGTTCTGCAGGGACGGAGGCATGACCGCAGCCATGATGGTCTCGCTCCTTTCAACCTCAAAGAAAAAAATATCAGAGCTTGTTCAGGAGCTTCCAAAGCGCTATATCATCAAGGAAAAGATTGCAGCAAAAAAGGGTGCTGAGATCCTTGCTGCACTCCCTGCGCAGTATCCTGGCAGCAGGATCGACCTGACCGATGGCGTGAAGATCTTTACCAGCGATGCCTGGGCGCTTGTGCGGGCATCGGGAACGGAGCCGATCATCCGGATTATTATCGATGCAAAAACCCCTTCGGCCGGGACAGCATTATACAATGACCTGAAGATCCGGCTGAAATCCATTACAGGATAATCTGCCGGTAAAGCATGCGGGCAGGACGCATGCAATCCTATTTATTTAATGAGTTTTTGAGCAATTTTTTTTGTTCCGGTGAACCATATCCAGTGTTTTGCCATGAACTCCTATATAAAAGCGTATTTCGGGAATATGTTCAAATATTGTTCAGTATTGGAAAAAAAAATAGAATTGAGCCCAAAACAAATAGAAAAACCTATTAATGAATTACGTCAAATTGAGTTTATCTATCACTCGTAGATCTCCTGTGATTCAATAATGGTCCGATCGGCAGAAATCATTGAAAAAATACAGCACGCGCTTTCGAAAGAAGAGTGGCTCATTATAGAGGCTCCTGTACTTGAGCTCAAAGCCCAGCAGATCAGGAAAGCCCGTAAAACACTTGTCAGCCAGGTTAACCACATCATCATCGAGACCGCGTTAAAAAACGACCGGCCCGGACTCCTTCTTGCCCTGCCGGATATCCACGGGAATGAGATCGACGACCTGTTCTCGCGGGTTGTCCGGCAATATATTGGAACCAAACGCGATGACTGGCTGAAGATCATCTATTCCCTTTCAGAAAAACTCGGCAAGAAGAGCAACCAGTCCCGGGTCTTTGCAACGGTCGCCCGGGACCTGATCGATGCCGGGGTTTCCGAGAAGAGTCCCGCACTTATCGGGAACGGGATGGAGATCCTGGGCCACATCAGTTTCCGGAAATACCGGTCCGATATCATGATCGATATCATTCCCCTCCTCATTGTCTGGGCAGTTACGATTCATGATAAAAAACTCCTCTGCACATCACTCCGCCTGATCAGCGAGATCGGGGACATCTCAAAACGATCCGTGCTCCATGCCGAACTCTCCAAGGCGCTCGCAACGATCGCTATCCAGCAAAAAGACAGGAAAGCGTATTTTTACAGTATCCAGAGCGCTGCCGAGATTCACCAGAAGATCCGGAGGCAGACCTGCATTGCCTCCATCATCGAACGGGGCGCACGATCCGTTTTTGGCAGGGAGATGGCAGATATCCCCCCCTTCATCGACAATTTCGGGGCGATATCACCCGAAGCCCAGCTCGAGATCATCAGCGCCCTCACTTCACAACTCCTGGAACGGACGAAAGACAAGGAGCAGATCGTATCCATCCTCCAGACCATCTGCGAGACCAGGCCATCCGCAACAAGCACGATCATCATAGATCTCTTACGAAAAGCCGAGCGGTCGGGTGAATTCTGGTATCTCTCGTCCGCACTGGAACTGCAACAGCACATCAGCGATGCCGGCAGTTACCCGCTGCGGGAAGCGATCCATGCGGCAATAGCTGTAGCAACAGCTACGGGCAACATGCGGGTCCTCAACGACCTCATACCGGTGATAGAAAAGAACAGCACCACCAACGGAGTCTCGCGGACCTACCTCCAGTTCACCCAGATTATGCTCTCCTGCGGGGATTTTCAATCGGCACTTGAGCTGTTCGGCAAGATCAGCCACGAGACCGAAAACCTTCCCCAGTATTCCGACATCCTCACTCATCTCCTGAAAGCGGGATTCTTAAAGGACGGAATTCCGGATATTAACGAAATTCTTCTCAAAAACTTAAGCGAGACCACGGTGACAGGCGCGGTGTACCGGGCGGCGATTGAACTCTGCAAGGAGACCCCCTTTGAGAATATCATCTCCCACACCCGTTCACTCAACGATCTCGTGCTTCTCCACCCGCGGCACGACCACCTGTTGTTTGAATGTATCACCATCCTTGGCGACCGGGGTTTTCTCAATATCCATGATCCCGGCATTCTCATCCACCTTGTCGAGTCCATCCGGGATGTGGGGATAAAAGAGCGTGCAATATCAACCATTGTCATCAAAATCGCAAAAATTGGCGTCCAGTTGAAGAACCGCGACTACCTCCAGCGGGCAGTCGGCCTTACCTGCGAGATTGACGGGCAGGAGACCCGCTCTGCGACATTGAGCAGCATCATTGATGAAGCGTCGCTTCTCGCAGCCCAGCAGGGTGACCTTGACCTCCTCCTGCGCATGCGGACCTGGTCAAGCGAACTCTTGAAACAGGAACTCGCGGTCTATGCGATGGCAAACATCATCGACGGGGTGATAAAATACGCTATCGACAGGAAATCCTCCGACGCTCTTGAGGAAGCCTACCTCATTGCACAGGACATCAACGACCCGTCCCTCAGGGCACAACTCCTCGAGAAGATTGCGGAATGCTTTGTGCGGATCGGATGCATTATCCTTAAAGAACCCGATTCAACCACGATAAAAGAAGATTTTGCTGCCGCCAAGAGATCGTTCTCCCGCGGCCTTGGGATCATCAAACAGGACCTCAAATCGCCCCGGGTCTCGCTTAAGATCGCCGGGATTATCGATATCATCATCACGCATTCAAAGTCAAGCAGCAACCTGGACTTTATCATCCCCCTCGCAATGTATGCAACCGAGATCAGCAATACCTTTGAACGGGACGCAATGTTGTCCCGGATCATCTCCAACATCCAGACAGATGCGATCCACCCGGGTTCCACTGATCCATACGAGATCATGGCATCTCTTCTCCAGAGAAGTGACATGGCAAAAGAGGATCCGGATGTCATCGACCTGGTATCCCGCACCATCAGGCTGATTGGCGACCCGTTCGTCCGGTCTGAAGGCCTGACCGGCCTTGCGGAGTCCCTGATACGGCTGCAGGATATTCCCCGGGCGAAAAGCGTGCTGGAAGAGATCGCAGCCGGGATAAAAGACCTCCCGGCCAATTACCAGAAAGTTTTCCTGCTCTCCGACCTCGCAATCCTCTATTGCCGGATCGACACCGACCGTGCGGCGGCATGCCTCCTTGACACGATACAACGGCTGGATACCGTGGAATTTGACCGGGAAGCCGTGGCCCGCCGGCAGATCGTGTTTGCCATTGTCCGGCTCAACACCATCCAGCCGGAAAACCGGTGGGTCGACATTGCCCCGCAGGTGGTCCGGAAGATCGAAGACCCGATCGAGTATATCAACTCGCTCATTGCGGTGTACAGCATGATCCGCGGCGATCCACTCAGGGGGAGCGAGCTCCTGGGTTACATGACCGAAGCTGTTGAAAAGATAACATCGCCCTATGAAAAGATCTCAACACTCCTCGACATCATCCCGCTCGCGATCCAGAGTACCGATGGGGAGATCCCGGTAAAACTGCTCAGGAAAGCAGAGAACCTCACAAAAAAGATCAATATCCAGTACATCGCCGACAGGATGCGGGACAACATTGCCCAGATCTACCTGATGCTTGCACAAAAAAATAATGACCGTAAATACACGGACCTGGCAATTGCTGTCATCAGGACCATTGACGATGACGATCTCCGGCAGGATCACCTGGCAAAAGCCGGATACCCGGAAACCTATGAGATCCCACCCCAGTACGTCAGGATCAAAGCCCTCTCGGGGAAGATGATTTCCGACGGTTTTCACCAGACCCAGATCACGGGACTGGAACGCCTTGTCCTGACGGTTGCCGACCGGGGAAGGGAGGCATTATTCTTTTCTGACCTGTCGGTCTTTTTCCGCAATGCAAAAGAGGAAAAAGTTGCAGCCCGCATGCTCCAGAACGCGATCAAGGAAGCACGGATCATCCGCCCGCTCTCGCGACGGGCCTTTGTCATGTGCGATATCGCTCTCAAACTGCATGCCGCAGGCTGCGAGCGGACAGCGCAGGATATCCTCGACAATGCCATCGATGCTGCCACCAACATCAGGCAGTCCTCACTCCGTGACGAGGTCTTCGACGAACTCGGCCTTGCGATCCGGATCATGCAGGAGATGGGCCGGTGAAAACCGTTGAGATTACCATCGCCGGTCGGGTCCAGAAAGTCGGGTTCAGGGCGTGTGTCCGCAAGGTTGCAACTGATCTGTCAGTCACCGGCACGGTCTTCAATCTCCCGGATGGCCATGTCCAGGTCTATGCCACTGCAGAACCCATGATCCTTGAAAAGTTCATCTCCATGCTCTATGGCTGTCCGCGGGCAGTTATCCGCGACGTGAAAGTTGCAGAAATCCCGCCACGGGCATTCGAGGGATTTGCGATTATAAAAAACAGCGGGCGGTTCAGTACAGGACTTTGAACCCGCTGCCGGTCCGGATCGAATCGGCGAGGCCGGTTACCTGCCGGTTGATGACATCAGTCTTGATTGACGTATGGAGCTGTCCGGTGATCTCCCGGATCAGGTCATCGGAAAGAATACACCTGCCCGGTGCCAGTTCATAATCCTCCTCGCGCAGGGTCTCCCGGGCGATCTGGAAAACAACCGCATCAACCATCCCTGGCTTGAAGGGATCGATGAGATCATGGATCAGGCTGTTCCTGCCATCGTGCAAAAGCCCGCCATCCGGATCGAGCCGGGCACCGACAGACGCCACATTGCAGTTCCCGAACAAGAGGGCATACCCGAACGAGAGCATGGCATTGACCGGGTCCATGTGAGGCCGCATGCTCCGCCGCCGGAATCCCAGTTCCGGGGGCAGGCTGCGGGACATGATCTCGTAGTACATGTCCGACACCAGCCGGTGCAACCGCCGGATCTCATCGAGCTTGATTAAAAACGCAAGTTCTTCCCGGGACTTCTTCAAAAACTCCAGTTCTCCTTCGTAGAAGAGGCGGATATTCCGGAGCTCTTCCTCGCGCTCCATCAGAAAGAGCCGTGCCTGGACGGAAGTCTGTGCAAAGGCTGTTGCAAAGCGCTGGCGGGGGATCATCTTCTGGAGCTCGTACATTTCCGAGAGGTCCTGATCACCCGGCGGGCGTATCGTGCCGGCGGGGGTACCATCGGCTTCAAAAAACGAGACGGACGCTCCATGCCGGATCAGGTTCAGGACAGCAGAGGAATGGATGGTGTGACCCCCGACAACCATCAGGTTCTTTACCTCCGCTATCGGGTATTCCTCAATAGTATTTTTTTTCTGGATGATCAGGGTCTTCTGGGTTGATTTGATATGGGCTCCAAAGCCGCTGACCGATATCCACGGGTACTCTGTCACCATCAACACCGAAAATTTACTCGTCTGATCTAATTACTACCACACACCGCCTGATTAATTCATCGTTTTACGTGCCATTCCTGCCGCGGCCAGCCGTGATTTCGGTGAGTATAAACAGAATAACCCGCCATATATACAGTTGTCATGCATTAGCATAACAGGGGCAAGTAATGTACTGGGACAAGAAGATCGAAACCCTGAAACCGGCTGACCTTGCAGCACTCCAGCTGAAGCGCCTGAAAAAGACCATCAACCTGGTCCAAAACGTCGGGTTCTACCAGAAAAAATTCGCTGAGGCCGGGCTTAAGGCTTCCTCGATAAAAACGCTTGACGATATTGTGAAGATCCCATTCACGAAAAAACAGGACCTCCGGGACGGGTACCCGTTCGGCTTCTTTGCTGTGCCGTTAAAGAAAGTGGTCCGCATCCACACAACATCCGGCACAACCGGCAAGCCCACGGTCGTGGGGTACACAAGAAACGATCTCGATACCTGGTCAGACCTGATCGCACGCAACATGACGATGGTCGGGATCACCGAGGATGACGTGTTCCAGAATATGGTCAATTATGGTATGTTCACTGGTGGCCTCGGGTTCCATTACGGGGCAGAGAAGATTGGTATGACCGTCATCCCCAGTGCAACCGGTAACACCAAGCGCCAGATCGAAATGATCCAGGATTTTGGCGTCACCACTATCCACTGCACACCCAGTTATGCAATGCACCTCTCGGAAGTGGCAGAAGAATCCGGCATATCCCTCGACAGCCTGAAGACCGGGCTGTTCGGTGCGGAATCATGGTCGGAGAGCACGCGGAAGATGCTTGAGAAACGTCTCGGTGTGACGGCATACGATTCCTACGGCCTCTCAGAGCTCTTCGGCCCGGGTGTTGCCTTTGAGTGCCCCGAACGCGACGGGCTGCATATCTGGCACGACAGTTACTTTGTGGAGATCATCGATCCGAAGACCGGCGAGCGGGTCGCGGATGGCGAACGCGGCGAACTCGTGGTCACCCCGCTGGTTAAGGAAGCCATGCCCCTGCTCCGGTACCGGACCGGCGACGTGACGATGCTGATGGAAGACGGCTGCCTTTGCCGGCGCGGCAAGAAGATCGCCCGGATCACCGGAAGAAGCGACGACATGCTGGTCATCCGCGGGATCAATGTCTTCCCCTCGCAGATCGAGCATGTCCTCCTGAAATTACCGGAAGTGGGCAACCAGTTCATGGTTTATATTGATAAAATTAATCATCTGGACGAGATGACAGTTGAAGTGGAGATTAACCGCGAATACTTCAGCGGGGAACTGGCCGATCTTGCCAAACTCCAGAAGAAAGTGGTAAAAGAGCTCCGGGATACCCTGGAACTCAGGACCACCGTCAGGCTTGTCGAGCCGGGATCGCTCCCGCGATTTGAAGGAAAATCCAAACGTGTCATTGACCGGAGGGAGAAAGAATAATGGTATGCTGGGATCCGCGTATTGAAGAAATGCCAAAAGAGGAACTCCAGAGGATGCAGTACAAGCTCCTCAAGAGTCTCGTATACAGGCTGTACAGTTTTTCGCCGTTTTACCACGACCGGATGAAGGAGCAGAACGTCCACCCGGACGATATCAAAGAACTGGCCGATGTCAGGAAACTGCCGTTCATGTTCAAACGGGACCTCCGGGACGGTTACCCGGACAAGATCTTCACTGCACCGCAGGAAGAGCTGGTCCGGTATCATGTCTCGTCCGGCACGACCGGGAAACCGACCGTGGTCGGCTACACCCAGAACGATATCGACCTCTGGACCACTTCGCTTGCCCGGGCCCTGACCTCTGCCGGTCTCGGTCGCGGCGACGTGATCCAGGTCAGTTACGGGTACGGCCTCTTCACCGGCGGTCTTGGCCTGCACTACGGTGCCGAGCGTATCGGCGCAACCGTGCTCCCCACGAGCGTAGGCAACACGGAGCGCCAGATCGAGCTGATGCAGGACCTCGGGTCGACCGCGATCGCCTGCACCCCGTCCTACCTTTTGCACATGGGCGAGGTTGCCGAGAAGATGGGCATCAGCATTAAAAAGGACACGAAGCTCCGTACCGGCATCCTCGGTGCCGAACCCTGGACAGAAGGGATGCGCAACCGTATGCAGGACTGGCTCGGCATCAGGGCATACGATATTTTCGGAACGAGCGAGCTGTCCGGCCCAATGTTCACGGATTGCGCCGAACAGAAAGGGATTCATATCTGGTCAGACATTGCCCTCACGGAGATCATCGACCCCAAGACCGAGGAACCGGTCGAGCCTGGCGAGAAGGGAGAACTGACCATTACCATCCTCAAAAAGGAAGCCCTCCCCATGATCCGGTACCGTATCGGCGATATCACGTCCATGGACGACAGCCCCTGTCCCTGCGGGAGGACGCATCCCCGCATCCAGCGGATCACGGGAAGGGTCGACGACATGCTGATCATCCGGGGCATCAACGTCTTCCCCTCGCAGGTCGAGTATGCCCTCATGGGGATTCCCGAAGTGGGCCAGCACTTCCAGATCGTGGTCAGCCGTAGGGGAGCGCTCGATGACATGCTCGTCCGTGTGGAGCTGAACAAGGAGGCCTTCTCCGACAAGATCACGGACATCATGGCGATACGGCAGAAGGTCGAGCACCGGCTCCGGAATTCGCTGAACGTGATGGCGGAAGTGGAACTGGTGGAACCGGGCTCACTGCCACGCTTTGAGGGGAAGTCGAAGAAGGTTATTGACAAGAGGTCGATGTAAATGGAGACACAGAAGTTCATTATCAGGCAGATCTCGATATTTTCAGAGAACCGCCCGGGCAGGCTTGCAGCCATCGCCCATGCACTGGGTGAGGAGAGTATCAACATCCTTGCATTCAGTATCGCCGAGGCAAACGGGTTTGGCGTGGTCAGGGCGCTCGTGGACCACCCGGAGAAAGCCCATGACAAACTCCAGTCACTTGGTTTCAACGTTGCATTCACCGAGGTTATTGCCGTCAAGATGAAGGACCAGCCCGGCGGCCTCTACGAGGTCGCAAAGATCCTTGGCGATGCAGGAATCAATATCGAGTACTCATACGCGTACTCCGGCAAGGACGGGGCGGTCCTCATCCTCCGCGTCGACCAGGTTGAGGACGCAATAAAAAAGATCAAGAATACCGGCGCTACCTTAATCGAGCGCTCGGTCTTCCACTGAGAATTACTTTTTTTCCCACTTGATCAGTTCTGCCACTTCGGAGAGCGTGCTCCCCCGCTTTATCTCCTCGCGGATCCGCTCCTCGTTCTTCCGGACCTCGAGCGCCCGGCGGGCAATCTCGTAGGCCCGTTCCTGCGGGACCACGACAACCCCGCTCTCGTCACCGATAATCCAGTCCCCCGGGCGGACATACTGCCCGGCACACCGGATCTCCGCATTGATCTCCCCAAACCCCTTGGGCTCACCGGCATTGGGCACGATCGCCTTTGCAAAGAGGGGGAACTTCATGGCCCGTATGTCATCGACATCACGCACAGCCCCGTTGATAACGACACCGGCAATTCCCCGGGTTTTACAACTCTGGGTCGCAAGCTCCCCCCACGGGGCGACATCCGTCACCCCGTCGTTATTGATGACAATAACCTCGTCCTTTTTCGCAACATCGATGGCCTCGACCGGTTTTGCCCAGTCACCGGCAATGGTATGCACGGTAACTGCCCGTCCTACCATCTTCACGTTCCCGCATACCGAGAAGAGACCGGACATTGCGCCCTTGCGGTGCATCGCATCCGTGACATTCGGGCTGGAGACCGTAAGGAAGATCCCCCGGGTCTCCTCGTCCCTGCTCTTTTTTGCCCGGGTTTTGCCGGAGGGCTTGTCCATTGCAGCCCGTATTTTCCGTGTCGATTCCGTCACATCTGCAGAGCGGACGATCCAGCCGCCGACGATCACGATTTCGGCACCGCGCCGGATCGCTTCAGACGCCGACTCCGCATCGATCCCCCCGGCAATCGCAACCGGAATATGTACCTTTCCTGCCAGCCGTGAAAGGAGCGAGAGCGAGTCCTTCCCGGTCATCTGCTGGTCGATCCCGACATGGGCACAGAGAATATCGACACCCATTGATTCCAGCTGCATTGCCCGGGATTCCGGGTCCGGGGTATTGATGAGATCTGCCATCAGCCGGATCCCATAGAGCCGGGCCGCCCGGACGGCATCGGCCACCACTGCATCGTCAGCATCGGCAAGGATACAGACAATATCCGCTCCCGCCTTTGCCGCCATCTCCACCTCGATCGCCCCGGTGTCGGCAACTTTCATATCCGCAACAATGGTTGCTTTTTTGAAATGGTCCCGGAGCGACCGGACTGCCTGGATGCCTTCGCTTTTGATCAGGGGCGTCCCGGCCTCGATCCAGTCGGCACCCCCGTCCATGGATTCCTGTGCTATCTGCAATGCCCGTTTCAGGTCGAGAAGATCGAGTGCCACCTGCAGAATCGCTTTTGTCATTATTAGTGATTGGATGCACCGGATGTTTAATCATTATGCGTGGTTACACGCCATCTGCCTGATAAACCCGGAATGAACAACCGGATGTTGGCGTTTATTTTCTCCGGAACAAATCAAGGACCCCATGCCGGCAGTTGCTTAACGGGTCGCAAAATACCACGATTACACGAAAATAATCTATAAAACAAAACATTCTTACAAAAATTGTTGAAGAGCATTGATATAGTAGAATGTGAAAATGATGATATATAGTGTCAGGTCCTGTTGGATCGATTTGATGTGAAACAGAGAATGGAAAAACAGTATAACAACTCCCACGGAATCTCTGAAACGGTTTCAGTAATTCTCGTGATTGCCCTGGTCCTTGTCCTAACAATGGTCATCTACGTCCTGGTGTCAGGTGCTGCAGACCCGAAGTACATGAAAAAGACCGTGTATATCGCAGGTGAAACGACAATTCTCCCCCTGGATACCAGCAGCAGTCCGGATTATGTCCTGACGTATCTGCCCAAGGCAGGCGATCCCTTCTTCCTTATCGGCCAGAGCCTGGGGAGCGGAACACCGGTGACCATGAAAATCCTCAGTCCCGATGGACGGAACCCGACGCCGGATACCAGCGGACTTACCGGCACTCTCTACGGGAAAACCCTGTATATCTACCAGAAGACTGCAGCAAATCCCTGCGAGTTTGTTGCTTCAGAAACCCGGCCTAACGCCGGCGTCCCGGTAATGACTAACGGAATCTGGAATATCCAGATGATTGATGAAGAAGTCCACGTCCTTGCCGACACCTATCCCACGACATTCACAAAAGGGACGACCTCACTTCCGGTCACGATGCTCATCGGGGCAAAATCCAACCGGGCTGATTGTTCCGTGTCCGACGGGACCTGCAGCGGTATCGGCGGGTGCACCCTGCATAACACCAGTCCCTGCAACATGAGCTATTCGACCTTCACCGGGACCAACTATATCACCTTCCCGGATGATCCGACCCTCAAGTATACCGGTGATATGTCTATAGCCATTTCAATCCGGCCGACTGCAACGGGTAATTCGAATAGTACCGGAAACTGGCACCAGATCATCGGTAAAGGAGTGACCGTGGGTGTCGGCAATGAGAATGACAACTACCAGCTCTTCCAGATGGGCGACCGGCTCTATTTCGAATGGAATGATGCCGACACCGGTATTCACTACCATGCCATAACACCGGTCGGTAAACTCCAGGCCGGGGGGTGGAATAATCTTAATGTCGTAGTCCGGAATGGTGAGCTTGCAATTTACAATAACGGCGAATCGCTGCCACTCACGTATTACCAGAGTAATGTACCCTGGACTAATCCGGTTGCAGCCCCCACGGTCCGCCTGCAAAACAACGATAATCCGGTTACCATTGGAAAACAGAACGGCGGTGCCGGCAATGAGTTCTACTTCAGCGGGGATATTGGTGGCATCTCCCTGTATAACCGCGGCCTTACAGGGCAGGATATCTCTGCTTTACAATGCCCCGGATAATTTTTTTTACCATCAGATAATCGTCGCAGGCAATCCCGTCACGGTCACCGGCCAGAACAGCCCCATATTTTCCCGGGCCGTGGACATCGGGACGACAGCACACGGTCACCATCCCTGGACCCGGAAAGAGAATCGTAAAAATTATACAGGCTGCCGCGCCCGATCCCGCTTTAAAAAAAAATTGCTCTGGAGAAACACACATGAACCGATCCGGTTCATACCCGAAGCATGAAAATCGAAAAATAATTATTTTTTCCGTTTTGATCCGCCGCGGGGGCTTCCTGTCGGGGGCGACGGCAAATATCGTAATTGGGGGTAT
>JBAZHD010000045.1:0-26016 GCA_041652515.1 Methanoregula sp. | reverse complement strand
TATGTAAAGAAGGGGGCCCACATCCTCGGGAACGTTATCGCACGATCGATCGTGCTCCACGAGGACGCGAAAGTTGATGGCACCATCACCGCACCGCACGGCATGCGGATCGAGCGTGACTCATGAACGTAACAGAGATCCTTGGTATCGATGCAGTCCGGTTCGTGGAGCCGGAATTTGCAGCCCAGACGGACAGCATTTTCAACGGTGTACTGGCAGCAGCAGGAGGTGACGAGGGGCGTCTCCTTGTCGACGGGGACGGGGAACCGATCGCTATCGCCTTTCACGGGTCCGACGGCTGGGTGGCAGCATCGTTCCTGTTCCGGAACCCGACGGCCGTACTCATCGAGCAGTTCGAGAATATGAACGGTGAGATCCTGCAGGAGGACCGCCCAGTCTTTACCGCTGCGGTCCGGGAATATTACAGCACTATCCTCATGAAGGAAGTCCCGCCCGCTATCGAAGATCTCAACCCGGTCCGGCGCGGGATCCTCAGTGCCCTGATTGAGAAGCACTGGGGACGGGGCTATCACGGGAAGTGCATTGATTGCTGCTGTGGCTCGGGTGTCGGTTCCCAGGTGCTCAGGGACCTCGGGTACGTCCCGGTCTCCTATGACAATGATGCATCTCTCTTGAGCCGCGGCCTCACCGAAGGCCGTCTTCTCCCGGCAGAGACCATGCACCTCGATGCCCTGGTCGCAGCCCGGTATATCGAGCCCGTCCCGCGGGGTATCGGGATCATGATGGGTGAGCTCAATGATTTCACAAAAGAGATGTGGGAGCAGATCGTCGCGGGGCTCTTCTTCGTATCGCAGAACACGCTTATTACGGTCGGGACCGAGAGCGAAGCTCATCTGATCCGGCAGTGGGGCGAAGAGATGGAGCGGACGGTCGAAATCACCGAAAACCCGGCGGATCCGATCTATGATCGCTGGGTATGCACATCGAAGCAGAAATAAACTATCCTTTTTTTTCGATTCTGCGGCCAGGACAACCGAAGGCTGATAAAGAAGATTTTCCTGACAAAATCCCGGACTGTGACGGTATCGGGTGAGCTCCCGTCAATCCAAATCGTGTCTGAAAAATCTGATAATAACAGGGAGATTAAGAAATTTATTCCGCCGGCATCTGCACCCGCTTCAGCCGCTCACTGACCGCACTGTCCTCCTGTGCCGGTTCAATGGCTGGTGTGCATGACCGGATACCACGGGTCTGGGTAAACATTACCGCCGGGTTGATATTGTCTGAGGTCAGGGTACGGGTCAGGTTGGCAAGATCCTTTTTTACCTGAAGATCCTGGGCCTCATCGGTTTCCATGATAACTCATTGTTTTTTTCATACAATAAACATTCCGCTTAAAAAAAACCAACAGATTATAGATGTATTGTAAAATTAAGGCCAAATTAATGGGGAATGGGCGATACCATTCATCTGCGCTTATGCCCGTGATGCGAGGGGGCAGGCGCCTTCTTTTTCTTCTCATTGTGTTTAGGATCCGCCTTCTTCTCCTTGTGCACGTCCTCGCTCTCCAGTTCGGCGATGATCTCAAGCGGATCGTCCATGACTTTCGTGAGCCGGACGATCTCCAGCAGCCGCTCCATACCGATGAAATGCTCGGCCATCACCCGGGCGAGCGGGGTCATGATCAGCTTTGTCCCCTTCTTCTCCACGAGGCGGTGTGCCACGAGGTCGGGAAGTACGGGCTCCATACTGCCGACCATCAGGGTATTGATGCGGTTGAGGTCTGCCTCCTCGCCATCACAGCAGATCGCGTTGGCCACATACTCTTCCGAGCTCTTCTCGAAGTCATGCTCCGGTGCCACTTCCTCCATCTCCCCTTTCAGGAGCTTTATCGCGATCTCCTCTTCCGTCCCCGGGTTCTCGCGGGAGTAACTCCCGCCGGGCTCGGCAAGGATGACGACCCGGCCGAGGTCGTGGAAGTCCGGCCGTCCCGCCCGTCCGCCCATCTGGTTGAACTCCTGCACCGAGAGCCAGTCCCGGCCCATGGCAAGGGCGTCGAAGATCACCTGCGATGCCGGGAAATCCACGCCGGCCCCGAGTGCCGCGGTTGTCACGACCGCCATCAGCTTGCCCTGCAGGAAGCGGGTCTCAACATCGCGGCGTTCCACGGAGCTGAGCCCCGCGTGGTACGCGGCAGCCCGGATACCAAGGGCATCGGCTACGGTATGGCAGCGGGAGCGGGCGTTCGTAAAGATGATCGTCTGGCCGCGGAACCCCTTGGACGAGGTCCGCTTGTACTCCTCGGTCGTGAACTGTTTGATGGACGGGATCTTCTGCTTTCGCTCGACAAAGAGCAGGTAGCGTTCGAGACCTACGGGCCGTTCCGCGTACTGGACAAGCGTGCAGTTCAGTTTTTTTGCCAGGACTTTCGGCGACCCGATCGTTGCCGAGAGATACAGGAACTGGGCCTGCGGGCAGAGGTACTTGAGCCGGGCGACCATGCCATCGAGCCGGTGGCCGCGGTCCTTGTCTTCCAGCATCTGCACCTCGTCGATCACGACCGTTGCGATGCTGCTCATCTTCTTCCCGCAGCGGATCATGTTGTCCACTCCTTCGTAGGTGCCCACGATGATCGGGGCCTGGGGATTCCGGTCCCCCACCTTCCGGGTCTCGGGCAGGTTCAGCCGGCTCACACCGGTCAGGAGGCCGGTCTTTGCATACGTACCATACCGCTCCGTGAACCGCTCGTACTTCTGGTTCGCGAGAGCAACCAGCGGGACTAAAAAGAGCGTCCTTCCTCTCCCTTCAAGGTAGTTCTTGAGCCCTGCCATCTCCCCGATGAAGGTCTTGCCGCTCGCAGTCGCGGCAACAACAAGAAGGTCTTTTCCGTAAAGGAGCCCGGCTTCCACCGCCAGCTGCTGCGCCGGCATCAGCTGCACAACACCGCACGTGTCAATGAACTGGCGGGGGAGCGGCAGCTCGCTGATGGGCGCGGTCTTCATCACCGGGTGCGCCTCGAGCTTGTCGAACAGGGCCGCACCCATCGTCACCTTCTCGGGCTGGAGCGTGGCCAGCACCCGGTCGAGGTTGCGGAACTTCAGGAGGAGGTCCTCGAGGTGGGCGATCCCGTCCCGCCCGAGCCGCCCGAGATGGGAGACCTCGCGGCGCAGTTCGCGCCTGCCACAGTCAAGGCAGATCTGTTCGCCCTTGCCAAACGTCACCGAGTTGGTCTCGTCAAGATGCGTGTACCGCTCGTCCAAGAGGCACATGCGGCAGGCATCCACGGTCCCGGTCTTTACCTGGAAATCGGCAAGGAACGTCTCGAACTCCTTGTCAGGTTTCACCATCCGCACGTCCGCATCGCGGAGCTGGGCGATCAGTTCCTTGGACGGGGTATGGTGGTAATCCTTTCTGGCACCCCATTTAACGCGGTAGCGGGTAGGCCGGGGGCCCCGGGGGGTTTCTGTCAGCTCGACAAATGCAGCCCCCCGCGTATGCCGGCCGTCGTAAAAGAGCAGTTTGTAGGAACCGCCTCTCTGGGGCTGGACAAGGATCTTCATGGTGCGATCAGGTCATGGATCACGTAGGCGAGTTCCACGCTCTCCAGACGCTTCAGGAAGTCTGTGAACTCCTCGTCAACGATCACGATCGCACAGTCAATCCCGTGGAACGCCGCCTCGATGACGCCTTCCCGGGCCCCGAAGAACATGTCGGGCATCCTGCCGGCAGATTTCAGGGCGATCCATGCTTCGAGCCCCACGGCCGCTACCATACCGGCGCTGCCCGTGATCTCGAGAAGCTTGTCAAATTTCACTTTGCGGGAACCTCCATGCTGGATCCGGGGGACCTTGCAGACATGGACCTTCCCCTCGTGGTGTTCGATGATCCCGTTCAGGTGGGCAACCCCCACGTCCTGGTCTTTCTTTGCATCCGCCACAACGGAACCGGTTGCGGTGAGCGGGGCTTTGCCGGCATAGAGGAAACCGTCTTTCATGTACACCCCGACTTCATCCCCGGCTTTCAGGTCCTCTCCCGCGATCGCGGTCCAGACCGAGACCTGCTGGATGATGTCGCGCCGGATATGCCGGGCGTATGATTCGAGCGACTCGGCATTCGCCAGCACCCATTCGATCCCGGCCTTCGTCACTTCGTAGTTACCCCGGCCGCTTGCCGAGACCATTCCCTCGTCAACGAGTTCGCGGATATACTCGGATATCGCCTGCGGCGTCACGCCCATCTTCTCGGCGATCTCCTGCTGCCGTACTGCCGGCTGGTGCTCTGCAATTTCGACAAGGATCTGCAGGCGCGAGACCTCGCGCTTGCTGCGCAAAATAGAATACAGGGGGTCCTTAGCGCCCGGTGTCAAGCAGCACCAGTCCCTGTCCTTTCACATCCAGGTGGGTAATCCTTTTCGCCAGTCCCTTGACAAAGACGGGGCTGACATTGAATTTCCGGGAAAGGTCATTGATCGAGCTGTTGCCCTTTGCGAGTTCCTGTTCGATCTGCTCTACGACCGTACGGAGGTTCTCGTCATTGGAGAGCGCGATATAGAGGATATCGGAGAGATCGGAAAGGTTGCACTGGAAATTGGCCCGGAACTTATTGTAGGTTGCCCGGAACTCCTTCTCGGGATTCTTCCCCGGCTTTGGCATCCGCCACTGCTCCTCCACGAGATTTCCTTTCTTGAGAATCTGGAGACATAACGCCACGTTGTCTTCCCCAACCTGCGCCCGGATTTCCTCTTCTGTCAGCCATGATTTGTTCAAAAGTTCATAGACCTTCTTGAAATGGGGGTCGTTGAATGTCATCAGGAGAGGAACAAGCTCTACGGGATCGTTTACGATTCGAATATGGCCCGGCACTGTAAAAACCCTATACTTATATCGCTCCACGCATCAATAAAATTTTGCGACACAAACCATGCAGAAAACGGGCAGAATCACGGTTCGCGGTATTGTTCAGGGTGTCGGGTTCCGCCCGTTCGTTTACGCCCAGGCCTGCGATCTCGGCATTGCCGGCACGGTGAAGAATCTCGGCAGCGAAGTCGAGATCTTTGCCCGGGGGGAACGGTTCGAGGAGTTTGTCGGCGCGGTCTCGCGGGGCCCCCCGCTCTCCCGGATCGATTCCGTGGAAGTGACGGGCACGATAAAGGAGATCCCGGACGGTTTTTTCATCCTGCCAAGCGGGACCGGCTCCCATTCCGGCATGATCCCGCCCGATATTGCGATCTGCCCCGAGTGCATTGCCGATATTTTTCATAAAGGCGGGAGGTACGGGAACTACTGGGCTACCTCCTGTGTGAACTGCGGGCCCCGGTACAGCATCATCAGCGAAATCCCCTATGATCGCGAACGGACCTCAATGGCAGACTTCCCGGCCTGCATTGCGTGCGGGGAAGAGTACAGCGACCCGCACTCCCGGCGCCACCATGCGCAGACGATCGCGTGTGAGAACTGCGGCCCGAAGCTCGGCCTGTACGACAAGCTCGGGAACCCGGTCGCCTGTTCCGACCCGGTGAAAGAAGCCGCCGGTCTGCTCGATGCCGGGTTCATCCTTGCCATGCGGGGGATCGGCGGGTTCCACCTCGCGTGCGTTGAAGAATCAGCAATTAAACTCAAACAACGGCTTGGCCGTATCGAGCAGCCGTTTGCAATCATGGTCAGGCCGGACCATATCGACAACCTCGCTGTCGTGTCCCCGCAGGACAGGAAACTGCTCGAAAGCCCGATCCACCCGATCGTTGTCCTGGAAAAGCGGGACCATTCAGCCCACGCGGAGATCAGCACTATCCACACCATCGGCTGCATGCTTCCTTACACCGGCCTCCACCACCTTATCTTCTCCCACCTGAAACACCCGCTCCTGATCATGACGAGCGCCAACATGCCCGGCTACCCGATGATCACGGAGATCGATGTGGCGATGGCAAGACTGAACCGGGACGCTGATTTCATCCTCACCCACAACCGCACGATCGTGAACCGGTGCGACGATTCCGTGATGCGGGACGGGTACATCATCCGGCTCTCGCGGGGAATTGCCCCGAAGCGGACCGCAATCGATCTCGGGAACCGCTGTATCCTCGGTGTCGGCCCCGAGCTGAACGCGAATGCCACGATCTACCGGAGCGGGTTTGCCGTCACCTCCCCGCATGTCGGCAATGTGCGTAACCCGCCGACGCTCGAGTACCTGCAGGAGACTGTCCTGAACCTCCAGCGGGTCCTCGGGGCGAAGTTCGACGTGATTGCGCACGACCTCCACCCCCGCTTCCTCTCCACGCGGTTCGCACGCGAGCTTGCAGAAGAAAACAATCTCGAACTCGTCCCGGTCCAGCACCACCGGGCGCACATTGCTGCCGCAACAACCGGGCCCTGCATCGGCATCGCAATCGACGGGGTCGGGTACGGCGATGACGGCACGATCTGGGGCGGCGAGATCTTCTGCGGCCAGGCACCGGACTTAAAGCGGGTAGCACACCTTGAACCGGTCGCCATGCCGGGCGGGGACCTTGCCACCCGCTTCCCGGAACGGATGCTCTACGGTATCCTGCCGGACGACGATGTGCTTGCGCTCCTCGCCTCCCGGGGCTGGCCGGATGTGGATATTGGCGTGCTGAAGAAACAGGTGGCCACGGGATTCAATGTGCCGACAACCACCAGTACCGGCCGGGTTCTCGATGCAGCAAGTGCCCTCCTCGGCTGCTGCCGGGAACGGACATACGACGGCGAACCGGCAATGAAACTTGAATCTGCTGCCGCGGGGAGGGATAGAGAGCCCTGGGAACTCAGGTTTTCCACGCTCAATGGCTGCGAGGTGCTCTCCACCCGGGCCCTGGTGGAAACCGCGTTTGCGAAACTGCGGGAGCCGGGCGCTGATGACCTCCGCAGGGTACGGTCGATTGCCGCATCCTTCCAGCACAACCTTGCCCGGGGGATCGCTGCCCTCGCCATCCGGGCTGGCGAGCGGGAGGGTATGAAGAATATTGCCCTGAGCGGCGGGGTTGCCTACAACCACGCGATCCGGGAGACGATCCGGCAGGAAGTTGTTGCCCGGGGCTTCACCTGCATCATTAACGCCGATTACCCGCTCGGGGACGGATGCGTATCGTACGGGCAGTGCGTGTATGCCGGGATGGTGCTGAAAGGTAGGAATGAATGATTTTTTTTTGTGACCCCCTCTTGCGCCACCAGTCCCCAAAGGGGGACGGGGCGCAGTTATGATTGTCCCGTATTACCTGTTCGGGAAAAATTAGAGTTTTAAAGGAACCTACTCCGTCTTATCGCAAACGCCCCCGCCCCCAACGGGGGCAGGGCTGGCGTAAGGGGGGCTTCAAATCCCTTCATTTCTGGGGCGGTATCAATTGAATGTTAAAACTTGAGAGAGAAATCTGTGGAATTATCGACTGTCATTTTCTGAGAGGATACGTTCAGATTGAAACCAAAAGACCAATTCTGATAATACTCACTGTCAGACGTATTCAGCATAAATGACCATTTATTCGCATGAGTTCCATCAGAGACTATCGGGATTTCTCCAAATGTGATATTTTCAGCACCCTCGATATACATTGGGTGGCAGTTATAACCCGGTGTTGGACAGGGAATAGGAATAACCGCACTATGTGCGCTTATCGAATACTGAAGCTTTTCTTTCATTCCGAGACTGGTCGTTCCATAAATCTCGAATGTTTCGTTTCTGTGATGCTCAGCTATCGGATTGATGATAATCCATGAAGAGGATGTATCGGGAATTTGAGTGGAACTAATGCCTTGTTGCGAATGTTCCGCAGACGGAATACCGATAAAATTCTTACTTTTTTCCTCAGAAATACAGCATGTTGCCATTAATGTGCCGATAATCAGCAAAAGGGAAACATAATGAAAATAGTGGTCAGGTCTCATCTGGTCTCCCGGAAAATTTGATACTATTTACTAAATATCTATCTCTATTATTTATTCGCTGATAAACCAATTTGAGATATGCATAGTAATCAACATTGAGTTATGGAATAACCTCGTGGATCCTCAATTATAAAAAAATCCAACGGATTCACTGCATCTTCGAGCCTTTTATTATCACAGAAGAGAAAACAAGAAGCAACTGTGATGGAACCCGCTGACAAGATCCAGGACCAGGAGAAGAAGATAAAAAACCTCGAACTGGAGCTCAACGACCTCCGGCAGGGCCTGACCGTGGTAGCCGATTACTACCGCGACCTCCGGGAGGTTTCCCGGCAGCAGGTGGCAGCCGAGATCGTTGACCAGGACATCGCACGGCCGCTTCTGGAAGAAGACCGGGAGTTTGAGGGCATCTGGAGGTTCCACGAGGAAGTGCTTGTCCCCGACCCCTCGGCGCATGTCCCGTGCAATGCCATGTTTGAGGCGTTCCTCAGGTACTGTAAGCGGACCGGGCGAAGTCCCGTTGAACAGGAAGCATTTGAATTTGTCTTTGCGCGGATGGAGAATCCCAGCCCGGAACTCGGAAACGGGAACTGGACCGGATACCGCCTCCGCCCGGACCGGGTGTAATTCCCGGCCCTTGTTTTCATGACTCATTTCCATATCACTGAAGAATCGGATATCCCGCTGATGGGCTCGCTTTATTTCGGCATCATCGACCGGGGCACAAGCCTGTTGCAGGTACGCCCCAGCTGCGGCTGTAACCTGAACTGCCCGTTCTGCTCGGTGGATGCCGGGCCGGCGACGAAGACGCGGGCCACGAGTTACGAGGTCGAGATGGAGTACCTGCTCGGGGCGGTGCAGGAGATCGCCCGGTTCAAGGGACCCGGCGTGGAGTGCCACATCGATTCGCCCGGCGAGCCCCTCATGTACCGCAGGCTCCCGGAGCTCGTTGCAGCACTCAGGGAGATCGAGGAGGTAACGGCCATCTCGCTCCAGACCAACGGCACCCTGCTCAATTCCCCAACCATTACAGCTCTTGAATCTGCAGGACTCGACCGGATCAACCTCTCGCTCCATGCACTGGATCCTGCAATCGCAAAGATGCTTGCCGGCGTTGACTGGTTCGATATCGATAAACTCATGGCGTCCGCACGGGAGGTTGCGAAAAGCAAAATCGACCTTCTCATTGCCCCGGTATACATGCCGGGGATCAACGATGACGAGATCCCAAAGTTAATCCGGTTTGCGCAGGAGATCGGGGCCGGCAAACGGTTCCCGCCTCTCGGCATCCAGAAGTTCGAGCATTACCGGTACGGCAGATCGCCCAAAGGCGTGAAAGCCCAGAGCTGGTGGCAGTTTTACAACCGGAGCCTCCGGCCGTGGGAGAAAGAGTCCGGCCTCAAACTCGAACTGAATCCCGCACGGGACTTTGGCACGGTCCGGCGCCCCTTTGTCCCGCTCGTGTTCGACAAGGGGGAGAAAGTGACGGTCGAGATCCGGGCGCCGGGCTGGATCCACGGCGAGATGCTCGGGGTTGCCCGCAACCGGGTGGTGTCGGTATACAACTGCGAGAAGCAGGCCGGGAACGTGCGGGTGAAGATCGTTTCAACAAAACATAATATCTATACCGGAATGCCGGTGTAAACCCGGTACCCCCCGGATGTGTATCTGTCTGCTGTCGCGGACACATCAGAATATTTATCCAACGCCGGATAAAAACATAATTATGAAAAGTTCCTCGGTTTTTTTGATTCTCGGCATCCTTATCATCTCTGTGGGTCTGGCATGGATCATCAGCGGAGGAATAGCTGAACCTGCCGCACGGACGGTTACACCAACGCTGGCACCGGCAACCCCGACCATTGCGCCGGTAACGACAATGGTGACCACGGTACCGGTAACAACGGTCCCGGCAGCCACGGTGGCAACAGCAGTAACCGCGGCTACACCCCCCGGGGTAACTTCAGCCCCTGCATCAGCGGAAAATATCAGGGATCATTTTCTTGAGGTTGCCTACTCCGGCACCAACCGGCTGGAACGGCTGAACTATACATCAGACAAATCCCGGGTTGTCATCTATGCCGTATCTGCCGGTGATGACGATCTTGCCCTGATTGAGAAAACCGCAAAAGACTTCAACGCTGCCTCCCCCACAGTCAAACTGTCCGAGAATATCAAAGAATCCGGAAGCGGTGATATCGTCATCAAATTCCTTCCGGAGGATGGCCTGTCGGCTGTCAGCCTCATGGATGCACCCGTGACCGGCCCGTTTCCGGAAGAACTGACCCGCGGAGAACTTTACCAGAAGGGTATACCGGCAGCAAAGATCATCAGGGCCACAATTTATATCAACGCGAACCTCAAGGGCGATGACCGGCGGCACGTGCTGGTAAGGAGCATGATGTACGAGATGGGCCTGACCGGGGACAGTTCAGTCTTTTCAGACAGCGTCTTTTACGGGGCGGAAAATACAAACGTGGATCTTACGACTGCCGACAGGAAGGTCATCACCATGCTCTATTCGAACGGGGCATACAATGGTATGACCGTGGAAGACCTGCAAAAAGTGATCTATCTCCCATAATCTTTGAGAATTCCGGCAAAATATCCCCTTTTTTCAGCTTCAGGTTACCTGAACAGGGCCCCGTACCGGATAATCAACCTGGTTCAGCCCCGGTTTTCAGAAACATTGGGGAAACTCTTTATCGTTATACTTTTTGATAATTCTTAGATGGGGAGCAAAGAGCAGATTGCGCGGAATTGTCCGTTTTGCGGTGCAATCATCACGTACGATGAATATTTCTGCCGCGCCTGCCACAAGAGGCTGCCCGACCAGCAGAACCTCGATGCTCCTTCAACGATAAAACCCGAGACATACATTGTATCCGGCAGGAACCCGTTCATCGCCGGGGCCCTTTCCCTCATCAGCCCGGGTCTCGGCCAGTTCTACAACGGGGATACCCTGAAGGGTCTTGCCTTTTTTGCCGGGTTCATCGCAGTCTCGTTCGGTATTGCCGGCCTGGAGTACCGCACCCTCCTCTTCTTCGGCATCTGGATTGCGGGTATCCTCGAAGCGGTCTGGGCCACCCGGCGGATCAGCCATTACGAGCGCCCGTTTAACGGGACCAGTTACTTCCTCTATGTACTGCTCGTCATATTTGTCCTGATCGTGGCACTTCACCTGTTCACCGGCCAGCCGGACACGACATATCTTGCGAAGATCTTCCCGCCCGTGGTGCTGGTGGCGGGGTGATTTAACGCTCCTGGGGGCTCCGCCGGGTGGGCATCCCCTTACTGCAAGAATACCGGGAATGGTAATACAATATTATCGCAACGCGCAGGGGTGGGCTATGGGAGGGGACAGGCACTGTCCCCTCCCTATCAAAAAATCAGACCTGATCTCGCTGTATCCTTTATCCTTCATTCGGATTTGTTATCCGTCCCATGAAGAGAATATTACCGTTCTCACTATCCTGGATAATGAAAATGAAGGGGTGATCCGCCCGGAATACCGGGGGTGGGCGGGGTCCTTCACCTTTAGGAGTCATATATGCAGCTGTACTGGCCGCTGCTTCCGTTCCTTCCTCATCAACAGCAACATAGGCTTTGTGGATCACATCGTCAATCATCAGGGTCTGCGTACCATCAATACCTGAAAAGTCCGCTGAATTACTGAACGCGGTTGGCATACCCATTGAAGCAAGATTACGCGAGAGCTTATATTCGGTATCAAGCCGGAACTTTGGAACATAGACAATAACCAGCTGGTTTGTCATCGACCTTTTAAGCTCTGCCAGTTTATTGGAATCGAGTGTTTTTTCAAGCCGCAACAGATTATTTTCCCGGGGAAGGAGAAGGAGCATCGAAAGCTGTTTGCCATTGCCTTTGAGATACTCCATTTCTAGAATCTGGATCTGATCGGTTTCCCCATATTTGAAAACCGAATCGTGGTCATCCCTCACCATCATCTGAACATGAACTATATTTCCGGACGCCTGCTTGAATGTTTGATCTGACGTTTTTTTCGTTTCAAACTGCTTGAGCCAAGTTCCTTTGAAATAAATTGCATTGGTTATAATTAACTTGGTATCGGGAGTAATTTCTCCTTGCGAGACCATGTTGGTAATCTTATCATCTGTTTTTTTCGCAACCCATGAGTTAATCGTATTTCGCGATCCCTCTGCATCATTGATGAAATCAATATTTTCTGTATTTGCACCGTAGAACTGCCGGGAAATCTGCGAATATTCAGGAAGAAGGGCATAAGTCTTTTCTGTCCATAATGCATTTGCCGTCCGAAGAGTATACGCAGGATTATTCTCGTTAACCTCATTATTCAGATTTGCATACCCATCACGGAGTTTACTTCGGTTGTCGGGAAAAGAGAATACCTCCCGGATTTCATCTGCCGTTTTATTTCTTGCTCCTTCGTAGGAAACTGCCATTACTGACGAGATACTCCAGGGAGAGAAGAACAGGTTCTTGTCGTTATTTACCGTATCTCCGGCAAGGTTCGAATACAGGCTTAATGAAAAACGGTTGTTTGCATCGATGATCGTATCCAACGATGATTTACTTCCCAATGGGTTAATCGTGGACAGATCCTGGGAACAACCGGATATCACAATGCAGAATACAAGAATAATTACCAGGGTCAGAGGGCAGAGTCCGGGTTTCATTGATCAACATTATTTTTTATTCTATATATTACAGCAAGATTTGCTCGCTGGCGTAAATCACGCAAATATCAGGAAAAAACCAGAGTGAAAACAGAAATGTAACTACTAGGTATAAGAGAGAGAAAAAAAGATTTAGCCGAACAGGGCACCGAGCCCTGCCATGCCGCTCTCTTCTTCAGCCTTCTTGTCTTCTTCCTTGTGCTCTTCCTTGGCGGGTGCTGCTGCGTGACCTGCTGCGGGTGCTGCTGCAACTGCGACCGGGGCTGCTGCTGCTGCCTTGATTGCGTCCTCAATGTTGACGCCCTCGAGGGCTGCAATGAGTGCCTTGATCCGTGACTCGTCTGCTGCTACACCTGCGGCGGTCAGGACTGCCTTGACGCCGTTCTCATCGACCTTCTTACCTGCCTTGTGCAGGAGAAGTGCTGCATAGATATATTCCATTTTTTACACCTCAAATCTCAAATTATTATTTTACCAGGTTCTTGATGACCTGGCTTTCTCTCTGGGCTTTTCCAATAATCGCATCGACAACGTCTTTCTCGTAGATCGCTGCTTCGATAGCAACACCGCGTGCATCCCGGACCGCCTTGGTCAGGAGTGCATCCATCGAGTCCTTCGTCGGGATTGCTGCTTCGAGCGACAGGGCAAGTGCCTGCCTGCTCGCAAGTGCCATCTGTCCGAGGATGACCGTCTCATCGACTGCAAGCACGGACGGCTCGTAGATACTGCCGTCATGGAATGCTACCTGCAATGCGACACCGACGTCCATGGGCTTGATGTCGAGCTTGACCAGGATCGGTGCGAGTTTTGCCGAGATGATACCGCCGGCCTTGACGACCGTCTTGGTCTCCCTGATCTTGACCTTGCCGCCTTCAATGGCTGCGGGGATACCGGCCTGCTGGAGCTCGCCGACAATCGGGCCCGGCTTGAAACTCGTCGGACCGCCCGGGATGACGATATCCTCCGGCGCTTTCTCGCCGGCCTTTGCCGCCATCTTGGTCTTGGTCTTCTCGAGCTGCTTGTAGAGCTTGAACGGGTTGTCGTTTGTGAAGATGATCGCCGAGTGACCGGAGATATACTTCGAGAGGTTCTTTACGTCCCCGCCAATCTCGTTGAACGCGTGCTCGATTAGGGTGTTCCTCGTCACCTTGATGACAGCCCTTCCGCGGAGGTTCCGGCGGATCTGCTGCACCTGCTGTGCGGGAATACCGTACATATCGACAAGCCCGATGAGCTTGTACGCTTTCGCGTTCTTCTTGATGTCTTCGACCTCGTCCTTCTTCCACGCGGGGAGGTGGTGCGTATATAACGCCATTATTCCAGCCTCACTGCGGGACCCATGGTGGTCTTGACAAAGACGGAACGCACGTTCAGGGGACCCTGATCAAGGACAGCTTCGATCCTCTTTACGATCGTTTCGATGTTCTCAGCGACCTGTTCCGGCTTCATTGCCGTTGACCCCACTTTCGTTGAAAAGACCGTCTTGTCTTTCGTACGGATCTTCACCGACTTGCGCAGGCGCTCGACAATCGGGCGGATATCCTGCTGTGCGGGAATCGGCATCGGCATTCTGCCCCTTGGTCCCAGCCGGGGACCTAAGTACCGGCCGACACCGGGCATGACCGCCGTTTCCGCAAGGAAGTACCGGTATTTACTGGCAACACTCCGAGCTTCGCGGGGTGCACCGCCGAGCCGTTCAACTTCTTCAGGGCCGATGATCAGGTCGACTTTGGCATCCTTTGCCTGCGTGACGATGTCGCCCTTCCCGATGACACAGATACCGATCTGTTCGCCGGTTCCGTAGGGGAGCATAATCGTCTCGTCGATACGATTTTTCGGCTGCGCCATATCGATATTCTTGAGATTGATGGTAATGTCAATACTCTCAGAGAACTTTCGTTTTGGCGCCTTCTCAACCGCCGTTTTAACGGCGTCTAAAATTTTGGCCCTATCAACCATCAGATTCCTCCATAGTTCTCTCGACCTTTCGATCTCCTATGGTTTTCTCCTGTTTATTTCACGAGTACGCTGTCGTACTTGCCTTCTGCGATGAGAGCGAGAACCTCTTTGGGTTTCTTGCCGTCAACGGTGACTCCGACACTCACGCACGTGCCGATGACCTCTTTTACAGCGGTCTTCAGCTCGTAGGCGAGCATGCCTTCGAGTTTCATATTGGCAATTCTTACAGCGGCCTCAAATGGCAGGTTGCCTGCCACAATGGCGTTGGGCTCCTTAGAACCTTTCTCGATACCGCACTCTTTCTTGATGAGTGCCGTGGTTGGTGGAATACCAACCGTCAGCGTGAAGTTCTTCTTTGCGTCGACAACGATCTTAACCGGGACCGACATTCCGTTAAAGGATGCGGTCTTCTTGTTGATCTCGTCGACTACGGCCTTCACGTTGATACCGAGGGGTCCAAGCGACGGTCCTAATGGGGGACCTGCCGTTGCCCGTCCGCCGGGTACTAAAACCTCGACCACTTCTGCCATAGTCTTTGCACCATGCCGTCCCTCCTGTTGAGGGGTCCAAGCTTGGGTCTGTAAATATTGATGGGAGAGGTCATAAAGGTGATGGGGGGATGGGGGTTAACAGATCAATGCCACCCGGGAATTTCTACCGGTTTTCCAGGCGAAAATTCTGAGGGGGTCGACCGTGTTATCGCAAACCGGTATCCTGTCGGGGGTGTGATGATAAGTGAGAACCTCTCATCCGGCCCTAGTCCCGGAGACGTGAATCCCATCTTCTGAAGGTCGAGTTCGATGAAGAAAGAATCCCCATTAATTTCCGGATTATTTTCGGAAAAATTCTTTTTACGTATTGCGGTTCCTCGATAGAAGCATGTCAGATTTACTGCCGGATCACGATAATGAATCGTCTTTTCTGTATTTTTTGTCGATACCGTGAATGTTGAATTTTTAATATCATTTCCTGTCGTTCCGGGAATCGGACTGACATTAAATGAAATTTTTGAGATTGAAGAGTATGTAGATGGTGTGAGCTGGATCGTTCCGGACAGTTCAAATGCGGGAGAACATTGGCAGACATTCCCGTGATATCTCACCCATTCCGCTTTTTCCCAGAGCGTTGCATTGGCTGGCGATTGTTGGACCGTGCGGGATAATTCTCCGATATCAAAAATCCGGAGCCCGAAAAAAATGAGGATCAGGATTGCCGCGATGATACCAATGAGGACTGCGGCAATCACGATTTCCGATTTTTTCATGTATTTAACACCAAAAAAATCCCTGAATCCTATAGAACGAGATTTCTGATAAAATGATTTGGTTTTCTTTTTCGCAATTGTGCCGGAAAAATTTCCAAGTATGTTTTTTGAGGAGTATTGCGAAATCCGCCGCTTCCCCCGCGGGGCGCTCCCATGGCAGATCAATGACCGGATTTCCGGACAGTGTTTATCTCTCTTTTCTCATCCAACCCACCCACCCAGGCGCGACCCGACGAAGCGGCCGAGCGACCCCGTCAAGGTGTGGGTAAACTTACAATATCAAAGGGGCTCCTTATGACATACACTAATCCGGCCCCGCCCCAGCCTCGGATTCCCCCTCCCGGCACCGATTCTCAGGATAGTAAGGCGAAAATGCAGGATAGTAAGCGGAAAAATGACCTCCCTTTCACTCACTTTTACGACGTAAAACCGGTCCCGGGATCCTGGGAGAGTATAGGACAGTTAGAGCAGCCGATCTCCCCATAGATCGTGCTACCCACTAAGTGCAGGATCCCGCCAAAAATCACCCAGCAAAAAGACGCCCGTATCCGCGTTCTGTTCGAGAATAGGTTTTGCCATGAGTTACCGGACGTGGCAAAGGAAACCCCGGATCCCCGGTTTCACGTCGGAGAGTTGGAAGGAGAGAAGTGTCTGACATGGGGCCGATGGAATTCTCACGTCGGAGAAATCTGGCGATTTCTCCTCCACCTGGTTCTGAGGGGTTGTCAAACCCCGAAGAGGTAAAGGAAGGCATCAGCCGACCTTCATCCACTGATGACCAGCCGTATGTCGGAGAACCGCAGGTCAGAGAGTACTCCGGAGCTTCGACTATCTGTACAATAATTGGCACAAACAGGGGATCCTTGACTGGATGACTCCGACTATAATCTATAACAATGAAATCAATTTTAAAAAACCGAAAATGTCTATCAAGCGGACGAAAACTTTGTCAACAAACGCACATTAATTGTGTTACTCTGCAGGAACATAATCGATCAGGATTCCATCGCATGTGCATGTACAGAGCGGTTCCTTGCAGATAGGACAGATTTCCTGGCTACAACCCCAGTGATGGACATTTCCCCTCCTCAATTCAATACCGCAATCCGGGCAGCGACCCTTTCCTTTTTTCTTAAGGGCACGCGAGTAGATCCTTCCATTGAAGAAAATATTCCGGTAATCTCTCGAACATGATTTTGCAGCTGGCATTTCACGATTGCAAAGCTCGCATTTTCCCATCATACGATTATCTCCTGAAAAAAATATCGCACCTGCACGGAAAAACTGGCATATCTATCTTTTAATTATGCTCCTGTACGTCTTGTATTTTTCACGCACATCCGAACGGTTCATTATCCCACATCCTGTCAGAAAAAAAAATTCCTGGATTTTCCTAATCGCTGGCTTTTCTTTTCAGGGTGGTGTAAACCACGATTCCAACCGTAACTGCCAGAACGATTACAATCGTCCCGACCGGGCTTTCCGGTGGAGGTGTGTTTTGCATGGCGGGCATTTGTATAACGGTTTCTGCGGTTGTTGCTGAAGAACCGGTGGCGGTGCTTTTTCCGGAAACGGGTGTCACCCAGAAAGTCATCGGCTTAAGTTTATTCCAAAGGACAAAACCGTTGTCAAAGCCGGAGATCCCTGCTACTCCAGATGCAATGTCGCTGAAAGAACCGGTGCTGATATCGTAAACCCGAATGGTTCCCGCATCGGTATTGTTGTAATCAATTTCCGGTTTTTTCAGATAAACAATTGAATCCCCGGAAATAAACGGTGTTTCAGGTGTGTTGAGGATCTCGATGGATTGTGTCTTTCCCGTAGACAGATCAGTCAGTCGTATATCTCCGCCGGCATTCACCAGGCTGGGATATCCCAAAGAAGTATCCGGTTCTCCTGCCGCCATGTTCCAGACAACCCGATCGCCGGAAATATCCCCATATCCCCAGGTCCTGATCGATTTGCTTTCCGGTATGATGCTGTCATTGGCCGTTGAAATTGTGTAGACATGGATTTCCCGCCCGGGCTCTTTGTCAGTTCGTTCGCATCCCCACAGGATCCGGCCGCCATCGATGGCGAGGCCGTGGATCATGCTGAACGAAGTAAAGATAATCCCGCTTGTTTTGCTGGAGCGATTATAGAGGATAAGAATCTGGTCATTGCTCCCCCCCCGAAATACAATATTATCGCCATCGGCAGCAATTTTTGTTATCCTTTGCTGGGGCCCGTTTGTCATATAAATAACCTTTTTTTCCCCTTTAGAGAGGTCAAATTCAAAGACGGTTTCATTCCTCAGGTAGCTGGATTCGGCAGTATCATATTCAGTGTAGTACACCAGACCACCCGAGATTTCCAGCGAGTCGAGTCTTATTGTTTCGCGGGAAAGCGGGATTGCTTTATAAAACGAGCCATTGGAATAGAAAATTTTTATCGCCGGGGGGCTGGAACTGCTTACAAAAGTTGCGATAAGGTTGTTGTCGATATGGGCATCAGCCCAGTCCATCATTGATCCCTCCCGGAATAGAAGAATATCCTGGGATGCAGCGGTACCAGGAACAGGAATAAGAAGAGAGAAAATTGCTGGGATTAAAAGGCAACAGACAAATGACTGATTCATTGTTAAAATCATTTTTTTGTTTCGGAAAAAAAGAGGGGATGTTTCTCTCATGATTTCTCTCATGGGTAGAGGTACGAAGTCGACCATGTGCTTGCACTATGGGTCGGACTTGTTGATTGTCCTACTGTCTGGGATTGATACAGTGTACCGCTAACTGGTGTGCGAATTCCCGAAGTATAAAGGGTAACACGTGGGTTGTTGGAATACCCATATCTCTCATTATAGGAAGTCTGTAACAAATTTCCATCACCATGTAATTTGGCTTCGACTCTCAAGTATCCAACAGTCCCGGTATATCCATACACCGAGGCGCTCCCTCCATAGGTAATATACCCTCCGGAATATCCAACCGGGTCCGCATTAACGAGAAGACCTGATAACGGGGCTTTACTGTCCCCGTTCAGGATCCCGGCAAGAATCGACCCGTCAGGATCCTCAACAAGCTGGTTATTCTCGTCAAAGATCTTGGGACCGGGTATGACAACCTCCGGGGGGTACCGTTCTCCCCAGTAATAGGGTTGGCTCCATACCTTTTCGAGCTCGTTTGAATCAACGTTTGCCTTGATCTTCTCGTAGTTTTCCGGGGTGTATGCGATCTTCGCCAGCTCGCCCAGCGTGATCTTCTCACCCCAGTGTTCATTCAGCCATTTCTGTCCTTCCTCCGTGTACATTCCTGAGATTTCAAAGGCGCTCACGGAAGGAACGACCAATACCATCAGGACCATCAGTCCCGCCAGTGTCGATAGTTTCAGAGATCCATTCATGGTGTTTCACTTCCATTCCTGTCGGTTCAATCCCCCAACCGAACGGGTCTGTTGTCCAGGCCTGAGAGGGGTGGGGAATACAGGGGTAATCCACTTCCCCGGGCCTAAACGATTACAGGCTGGGATGTAATATTAAAAACGTTTTATTCCAAAACAGTCTACATACATTTTCCCATAAAAACCTGGACAGGAATTTAATGAAATCCTGAAACGATTGCCTTCATACAATCCATAACAGGAACATCATACGGTTCTTTCGGATGAATCAGAGAAGATCTATGTAGAGGGTTTTGGAATAATCTATTTATCAGCATATTCGGAATAGTGGATTAGTTCATGTCTGTAAAAATAAAAACAGGAATTTGGATCAAATGAACAAGAATTCAATAATCGTGGGGGCATTCATAATTCTTCTTTTAACCACTGGAGCTGCCGCTTTCGAGATATCTGGCATGTACACGGAAAAAGGCCAGGAATGGTTAAACGAGCACTGGGGTGAGAATATCACCATTGGCCAACTTGAACAGATTGCCTATGATCCAGCAGTCATCGAGCAGATTAAGGCGAATGTACCAAAAGAGCAACTTGATGAGATCTGGAACAAGCCCTATTACTGGGGCACCCGTCGTCCTTGGGGAGCGGAGGAAAATCCTGAATGCCCGTACGGTGCCAATGCCTGGGACGAGACCGGGCCATTGAACATCAATAAACTGAACGCATCGCAGAGACAGGAGATGGGGATCGAGAATGCAGTTCTGGACAAGAGCGGCTGCCGGATCATCGGGTATATGGATAAGTCTGTAACACAGGGCGAAAAGAAATCGTTCCACCGGCAGATGCCGGAACACCTGGACCGGTTCACCTACGATCTTTTCTGGCAGGACCTGGAAAATTCTCTTAAGATGACCATCTTTGCCCCGGACGGGATGATGGGGCCGTACTATGACGACAGCGATGGGATAGCAAATGGCAGGATTTACCTTCAGGTCTCACGCGATGAGGGCATCGCACCGGGAGACTGGTATGCGGTCGTTGAAGGAGAGCAGGTAAATGGTACGCAGCAGTTCATGCTGCTGGTGCTGTGAGGTCTGGCATGGTGTACTTACCATTACGGTTTTGGAACCTGGCTCTGATCATTGCCTTTATCATTGTGATGATACCTGCCGCTGCGGCCGTTGAAACCGGTGGTTACGTTATTCAGCCGGCGTATGGGATTTACCCTGAGTACAGCGAGCTTTACTTTACTACGCATTCCCCGGATTCCGTGCTCCTGAATGACCCGACACCAACCCCGATCAGTCTTGCCGATCTTCCCCCTTGGGTTCTTGTTGTTTTAGGTGTTATTACGGTAACCCCGGGAATTATCTATACTGCGAAGTATCTTTCCGCTGCCAACCTTCCACTCATCGGGGGATTTAAACAAGTCTCAAGGAAAAATATATTCCAGAACTCCACCCGGGAAATTATTTTTCAGTTCGTGAAAGAGAATCCCGGTATTGGGCTATCTGACATAAAACGTTCAACCGGGTATACCTACAAGAACCTGCTCTACCATCTCACGCTCCTGAAAAATTTCGGGAAGATTATCTCATCTGAATGCAAGAAAACCGTTGGATTTTTTGAAAACTCGGGGAAATTTTCTCCGGAAGAACGTGCGATGATCCTGCACCTCAAACACCAGAGCGAGCGAAAAATTCTGGCAACAATCGCACGAAATCCCGGCATATCCCGTCAGGAAATCAGTAATCATGTAGGAATATCCGGGCCTTCCGTAAGCTGGCATATCCATTTCCTGTTGCGCGACCGGATCATCGAGCAGGAAAAAGAGGGGAATACTGTCCGGCACTACCTTCCCGATCCAATGATTGAAATTTATCAACGATATGCTTCCGGAAGCGCCGTATAGGTTATGGCGAACGGTTTTTTATTATAATCCAAGCCATTTGTTCTCCAGAATGCTGAATGGACCCGGAATCTGCTTTAATATTGTGCTTTGCCACCAGCGGGGGATTAACTCCCACACGCTGAGATCCCCCAAGGGAGTGTCCCTCATCCGGCCCCATTTTTGCCTCCGTTCACCCCTCCCGGCACCCGAAATGACAATGTTTCATGAAAAAGAGACAACCCATTTTTCAGATTCGTCCAAAATGACCCCCGATCTCCGGAAAACCGGATAAATCGAGCCCAGAAAAGTCCCTATTTAGCACTAATACAGCGGCCGATCTCCTCCCTGGATGTGCTGGGGTATTGTGCAGAATCCCGCCAAAAATCACCCAGCGAAAAGACGCCCGTATCCGCGTTCTGTTGAAGATAAGGTTTTACCACGTATTCCCGGACGTGGCAAAAGAAGGCCCGCAACATGATTTTCACGTCGGAGAAACGCAGAGGAGACGGGTGTCTGACAGGGATATACAAGATGTCTCCGACGGAGAGGCAGACCCTGAACGGCTTCTGATCCCCTCCAGGTCCCGGCCTGCGATCCAAAATAAACAATCCGACCCCATCCATCATTTATTATTCCGGCCAGCATAGACAAAACAACGAAAAGGCAACGCATATGAAATAAAAATTGAAATATAGTGTATGAACCCGCGGTGTTCCGGCTATTTTGTCATCGCAGTGCTCCTTGTAATTTTCTGCATGGCAATTCCGGGCTGTACAACAAACCAGAACACCAGCATCCCCCCTCAGGAGACCGGGACCCCGTCCGCGATCCAGTGCGGGCCTGATTCCGGTATTTCGAATAGTGATCAATTCGATTCCCGGAACATCTCACCGGCCCTTAAACCCGGATGCCTTGACTGCACACAAACCCTGCTCACGAAACCGGCTGGAGGGTTCAGCGGGGAATATCTCCTTGTCGGCATGGTCGATTACACCGGAAGAAACCGTTCTCCGAATCCGGATCCCCACCGGTCGATCAACTACACGTTCTATTCCCGGACCATGGACACGGGAACGGTCCGGTACAATGTTTCGCGTGTTGAAGGCCTCTATAAAACTGAACCGATCCCCGTGCCCGACACAATATCCTTCAGTATCGAACCCGACCAGTTTACCGCAGAACCGGGCCGCGAGTATACATCGGAGATGACCGTTCATGTCAGACCCGGCACGGATCTCCATGAAAACTTCTGGATCCATATCCGCGCTGAGGTGGAGGGCGTGCCGGACGCGATCACGGACGACTGGGTCCGGCTGGCTCTCGATGACGGGGGGACTCTGAGCGGCGCAGGTCTCTGGCACTTCTACCGGGCAAGCGGGGGATACTGCCAGAAGGTACTCGTGGTCCCGCAGGGCGGTGCCGGCCATACCTGGTTCGCCATCAGGACTGCAGAGCTCGATACCGGAAACGCAACGCTGAACCTTGTCACGGTCCCCTGCATCATGGATCACGGCCCGCTCAGGGACGATGAACGGCCACCATGGCCTGAGGGGATTCATGCAACCGTCTCTCCGGCGAACTTCACCGTGCGGAGCTTTGCCAGTTACCTGCCGGAGATGTCGTTCACGGTGGATCCGGACGTGAAGCCCGGGGACTACTGCTTCAGCGTGGTCAGCCGGACTCCAAGAGGAGGAGCGGAATATGCCCCGTTCACGGTCCGCGTGATTTCATCGGGAAACTAGGAGTCAGGGGCGGGAACTCGCTCGATAAGGTTATCGGGACGGAGATCGGCAGGAAGTTCCGTTCCATAATACCAGAAGCTGATTTTTCGGCCGCGGGGGAAATCCCTTACAAACCGGCGTAGATCAGGGAACGGAAACTGATATGGCAGAGTCCGAAAAGATCCTGAAAGCGGTTGCAGGACTGTTTGCTGCTGCATCAAAGAAACGAGAAGCGGTTTACTTCCCCAGCGAAACCCGGCACAACCCCTCCGGCTCCCACCGGGGAATTCGGTCTACAATCGGCCGGCCCGCTTCACCTCCGCGTGCCGGAAGCACCCGGTCTCATGGTCGTTGACCATGCCGACCGCCTGCATGAACGCGTAGCAGATCGTTGGCCCGACAAACGTGAACCCCCGCTTCTTCAGGTCCTGGCTCATGGCATCCGACTCTGGTGAAGTCGCCGGAATGTCGCCCATCAACCGGATCCGGTGATCGATCGGTCTGTTGCCGACAAACTGCCAGATGTAGGCATCGAAGGATCCAAATTCTTTGCGGATTTCAAGAAATTTCCGGGCATTCCGGACTGCTGCGGAAACTTTGAGCCGGTTGCGGATGATCCCGGGATTGACGAGGTGACGTTCGATATCCGTATCAGTGAAACGGGCCACCGCTTCCGGATCAAAATGATGGAAAGCCTTCCGGTAATTCTCCCGCTTGTTGAGCACGGTCTGCCACGAAAGCCCGGCCTGTACTCCCTCGATAATCAGGAACTCGAAAAGGATCCGGTCATCGTGGACGGGGACTCCCCACTCCTCGTCATGGTACAGGACCATCAGGGCATCGGCGCCGGTGCCGAGCCATGAACAACGTTTCCGGTCCCTTTGCCGATCGCCGCGGGGCGTGCCGGCAGTCATGCTCTCCCGGGGGTCCAGGGATCACTTCGCTTCCTTGTTCTCTTCCCAGAGGCCAAAGGCATTCCCCTCCGTGTCCATGCAGTTAACCAGCCAGCCCATCCCGGGTACCGGCATTTTGGGCGACACAAGCTTCCCGCCGAGTTCCGTGACCTGCTTCATCGCCGCGTCGATCGATTTGACACCGAAATAATTCATCATGTGCTGTGAAGGATCCATCCGCTTCCCGAGTCCGCCGCCAACGCCCGGTGTCCCGTCAAGGTTCGTGGTCGTGATCAGGTTGTACTGGAACTCAGGTACCAGCTGGTACCTGAAATCGAACAGCGATGCATAGAATTTCTTCGCCCGCTCGGGGTCTTCAGCCGGTACATCAAAATGGACAATGGTTGCCATAGCACCACCTGAACCATGATCCATAAAATACATTTTTATGATGACAAAAACTCCCCGACCGGATTGGTGCAAACCATGGCACAAAATCTGAAACATCCCGATATATTTATCCCGACTTATGGTGAGAGCACCAGGAACAGGAAGTGAATACCTGATGAAATATGTTGACGGATTCGTAATCGTGGTGCCGGAAAAGAACCTGCCGGCCTACCGCGAAATGGCAAAGGAAGGCGCAAAAACCTGGAAGAAGTACGGTGCCCTGGAATATTTCGAATGCGTGGGAGACGACCTCGCCCCGGAATGGGTAAAACTCACCTTCCCGAAGATGGCAAAGGCAAAGGAGGGGGAGACGGTTATCTTCTCGTTCATCGTCTACAAATCTAAAGCCGACCGGGACAAGGTGAATGCAAAAGTAATGCAGGACCCGGCGATGAACGACCCCGCAATGAAGGACAAGCCGATGCCGTTCGATATGAAGCGCATGGCATACGGCGGGTTCCGGGTCATCGTGGAGGCATGATCCGCGGCGTGCACCGGTTGCCTCAGCCCCGTTCGATTTTTACTATGCCGGACCCGGCCGGACACGGCAAGATGGATCCGGAATAAACCGGTCTGCCAGCCGTTTCAGTTACCTGATGCACGACCGGAAGAGCAGGGTCGGATTTCACGCCCGGTAACGCCGCATCTCCACCGGTTCCCCCCTCTTTTATAATAATGCCCGATGCCGGCTCACATTTTATAATAATAGTAAATGCCATTTGACGGCACTGCACCAGCCCAAAAACATAATAACTCCTGCCAGTAATCACACAACAACCGTAAACAGGTTCAGGAACAATCCCGCGTTCCTGTAAAAACCGGGGCCGGAGGGTCGCTCTGTATGATCACTTCACCACTGCATGACAAAAGGAAAAAGATCCTGCTGCAACGGGCGTTCCTGCTGGCTGCTGTAGTTTTCCTCATTTCTGCACTATTTTCCCCGGCCGTCGCTGCACGGGATGTGAAGGTGGCACTCACGGAGCTCAAACCCTCGCTCTACACCAATGACCGGGGAGAACCGGACGGTTTTTTTGTTGATGTTATCGAAGATATCGCACAGGAAGAGGGCTGGAATGTCGTCTGGATCAGTGGATCGGTCTCCCGTAGCTGGGAGCGCCTCTCGGCCGGCGAGATCGATCTCATGCCGGCAGTTACCAGTACACCGGAACGCCGGAAGTTGTATGACTTTGGCAATGAATCAGCGCTTTCGGTCTGGTCACAGGTTTATGCACGCCCCGGGTCCGGGATCAATACGATCCTTGACCTTGACGGGAAACGGGTGGCAACGGTCACGGGAGCACAGAGCGGGATTGGATTTCTGGATTATGCAAACAAGTTCGATGTCAATGTCACGATGCTGGACAAGGATACTCCCGGCGAGGTTTTTTCTGCAACAGCGGCCGGAGAGGCAGATGCCCTTGTTGTGTATAACACAGCGGGCCAGGAAGATGCAAAGACCTACGGTCTTGCGGCAACTCCTGTGATGTTCAACCCCGTCCAGATGAGTTTTGCTGTCCGGAAAGGAAAGAACCAGGACCTCCTTGCTGCACTTGACCGGGGCATTGCAGAAGGGAAACGCAGTCCATCGTCCCCGTACAACCGGGCGATGCAGAAGTGGTATGGCATAGATTCCGGTTCAACGATTCCTCCCTGGCTTTTCTGGGGCCTTGGCGGGATCGCCTTCCTCGCCTTCCTCTTTGTCATCATAAGCGTAATCCTCAAACGGGAGGTTCAGAAGAAGACCGCCGAACTGTCCCGGCAGAACGAGGAACTGCAATCGGAGGTTGCAAACCGGACACGGGCAGAGAAGGAACTGGCTGACGAAGTGTCCAAACGGAAGATCCTTACCGACCAGTCCCGGGACGGTATCGTCATCATGAACCAGCAGGGCGGGGTATACGAGGCCAACCAGCGTTTCGCTG
>JBAZHD010000044.1:0-26042 GCA_041652515.1 Methanoregula sp. | reverse complement strand
TTTCGGGGCAGCCGCAGGTTTCGGCGGTGCTGCCGGGCTGGCGTTCTTCTTTCCGAAGATACTCTCGAGAAAACTCATTTTCCACCCCTATGGTTTCCAGTATGACCCGAATTGTTTTCGGAATTGCCTTCTGAAGTTCTTCAGAAAGTCCGAGTTCAAACTCAGGGGCTGTAACCCGTGCTGGCTGGACCCCTATGATCGTAACCTCGATCTGGTCCTTAATTCTCTGAAGCGGCTCGGTAAGATCCCACGAGTGAGCGTCACGATAGGCGCCCGGTGGTAAATCCTCCGGCTTGAACATTGTAATCTGCCCAGGCTCCGCGCCAAAATCGGCAATATCGACGATGATAAGTTTCTTCGTCACTTCCGGGTCGAGCAACGTAAAAATAAAGTGCGGGCCACCAAGGCCTGCATCCTGTATCATTACATTGTCGGGAAGCTGGAGTTTCTCCATCTCTTCGATTACTGCCGGGCCAAAACCGTCATCGGCAAACAGGGGGTTTCCACACCCTGCTATCACGATCTCTGGATACAGCATCGCGGGTTACTCACTGGATGAGCTTCTGAGCCACTACCTTGTTGTTCTCATCCACGACGATCATGTGGGTTGCACATGATACACAGGGGTCGTACCCGCGCATGATGACTTCGGCAAGCTGCCAGGGTGCACCGGTGAGTGCAGCGCTGCAGGTAGCGAAGTTCCAGGTGGTCGGGACGAGCATGCTGAAGTACTGGACCTTCCAGTCCTTGACGCGTGCAAGGTGGACATCGGTTCCACGGGGGGCTTCGTTGGATGCCCAGCCGAGGGAGCCATCTCCGTCGGGAATGTAGTCTGCAACGACTTTGCCATCCGTGTTGAGCTCATCGAGACAATCGATCATCTCGTAGAAGCAGTCCGTGTATTCCATCTCACGGGCAATGTTCTGGCCAACGGTACCCTTCTCGTCATAGCCCTTGTAGACAGCAAGACGTGCACGGGGGCCGACTTCAACGGGCTGACCGTCGTACATCGGGATGCCGGTGCAGGCTTCCATCTGCGGGTTGACCTTGGTGCCGAGCTTGGTGGTTCCGCCAATCGGGTAGCGGGGCTCTTCAAGAGTAACATCCATCTCGCCCATGTACCAGTCCCATGGCCGGACTTCCTTGAATCTGCGGATGTCCCAGCTGGGGCATTCCTCAAGACTTGAGCTGCCATAGAATGCGTGGGTAGCAAGGTAGCCTTGGTTGTGGTAACCGAGGGTCTTTGGGAGAGCAACCTTCATGCCGCCAACGTCCACATGCTCGCGTGTCTGGTAGTTCCGGAGGATCGCGATCATGAGATCCATCTGGGCCTTGGCAAGGACAAGTCCTTCCTTGGCGAGGTCGTACATCTTGGTCTTGGCAAGCGGGGAGACGTTGCGGTACATACCGCCGACACGAGTGTTCCGCGGGTGGATGCAGTCACCGCCGGCTATCTGGCCGATGGTCTGGCTGATCTCACGGAGCCTCTGGATGCGCTTTGCAACGGTGCGCACCGGTTCTTCTGCCGTGAACGGGTTGATCTTGGTCTCGGTGCCTGGTAAATACAGGTCTGGCAGGATCAGGATATCGTGCAGTGCAATGCTGTGACACCGGTTGGCCAGCTGAAGGATGTGACGGAGCATCAGTGCGTCCCGGGGGATCTCACACTTGATGGATGCTTCCATTGCTTCGGTGGCCGCGAGGTTGTGGGCTATCGGACAGATACCACAGACGCGGGATGCGATCTTGGGCACCTGCTCGGGTGTCTTTCCGACGGCGAGTTTCTCAACTCCCCTCACCGGGGTAATGGAGCACCAGTTACCCGTCTCGATGATGCCTGCGTCGTTAACCTTCAAGACCATCTTGGAGTGTCCCTCATGTCTTGTGGTTGGGGAAATCTCTACAACTTTCGACAATATTATCGCCTCATGTTATTCTGAGTTGTTCCTATTGCTGTACAAAGTTATCTTAGATCTCTCATCTCTAGAGATAATTGACCGTACAAAGTACGTTCGATCTATCTTACACGAGGGGTTTTATAACCTTTATGACTTGATCTTGTTACTGAAAACAAGAATAATCAGAGTTTTTTTTGGCAATATCCTCCGAAATCGGCATCTCCGGGATATTCGGCGAAAACCCGCCCAAATCAATTAAAACAACCTATTTTGATTAGCCTTACAATTATTTGTAAATGCAATAAAAAAAATTTAAGCCTCGTTATGTGTATCCCCGTTCAGTTCATCGGCTAATTCGGCAATCGTAGCCTGCCGTTCGGCATATGCGTTATGCTGGTGGATACTCTCCTCGTTAGTCTGCTTGATTGTGACCACAGAATCTCCAGAAAGGTACTCAAACTCTGCAAGGACTTTCTTGGCCATTTCCCTGACACAGTCCTCAACGAACCGTGGATTCTTGTGCGCGGCGAGAACTACAGCCCCCTCGTCTCCCCGCTTAAGAAGTTCATAGATGCCGCTGCTCATCGAATCCTTGAGGATACAGATGATCTTCTCAAGATCCACATGCTGGTCATCGTCCGTTTCTATACAGAGGAAACCCTTACCGCGCTGGTTGTGGGTAGCCATGGGCACTTCGGAGAAGAATTCATCGATCTTATCCTTACTGACCTCGAGACCTTCCAGTACCCGCATGGCGCGCTCCTTCATGATGTTCTGGGCACAAGGACACGCGGTCATTCCGGTCACTTCGGCACCAATGCTTTTCCTGACAATAGGGTTGCGGAATGTTCGCCGGGCGACAGCACGTGCATGCACCTTCACTACTTCTTCACAGGCTGTGTGACTAACCGGGGTTTCGCGCTTCACCATGTACTCACTGCGCATGAGCACTTCTGTCCTGTCCGCGTATTCGTGGCGGTCGAGCAGTTTTCGAGCCACAACGCTGCAGAGTTTTTCAATCTCGTTGACTTTACCGTCAATCGCCTGCTGGAGTACTTCATCGATCACTTCAAAATTCCGGGAAAGGTTCGCACCTTTGAGGCTGCCGGGCAGGTCGACGTATACATCGAAATTGGAAATGAAAATGACCGGTCGTTTATCCCGGCGATGTACTTCAACGAGTTTTTTTACGTTTTTAACCCCGACACGGGTGAGGTTTATCCGGACGTCAGGTGAAGAAGCCTGTACATCAGGCAGTTCCCTGTTGAATGATTTGTCCGAAGCCTGATCGTTATTGTTGTTCTTAATAGGTCATCGCATCCAGATGGTATTTCACGTGTGCTCTTTAGTTTTTTCATATAATATTTATGTGCTTTGTTGCTGATATCTATTCGATATCCTATGTTAAAAAAATATTATGAAGCAAATGCCGATATCGGTGTGCTGAAAGGCAAACGTATCGCGGTGATCGGCTATGGATCCCAGGGTCGCGGGCAGTCGCTGTGCTTAAGGGACAGCGGGCTTGATGTTGTCATTGGTCTCCGGCCAGGCAAGAGCTGGGACGCTGCAGCAAAGGATGGCATGAAAGTCATGAAGGTTGCGGATGCCGTCAACGGGGCAGCAATTATCCAGATCCTCGTCCCGGATGAACACCAGGGTACTGTTTTCAGAAATGAGATCCTCCCCCACCTCAAGGAGAACCAGTGTCTCATGTTTTCGCACGGGTTCAATATTCACTTCGGCCAGATTGTACCGCCGGAGACCGTTGATGTAATCATGGTCGCACCCAAAGGACCCGGTTTCATGGTCCGCCGCCAGTATGAGGAGGGGAAGGGAGTACCTGCGCTTATCGCCGTTCACCAGGATCATACGGGCAATGCGCATAAGATGGCCCTTGCCTATGCCAAGGGTATCGGAGCAACCCGCGCGGTCGTACTTGAGACATCGTTCCGCGAAGAGACCGAGACGGACCTCTTTGGTGAACAGGCAGTCCTCTGCGGTGGCTGCACGTCTCTTATCAAGGCAGGATTCGAAACGCTTGTCGATGCGGGGTACGAGCCTGAGATGGCTTATCTCGAAGTCTGCCACGAACTGAAACTCATTGTTGACCTCATCTACGAAGGCGGGCTCACCAACATGCGCCAGTACATCAGCAATACAGCGCAATACGGTGATCTTACCCGCGGCTCCCGAGTCATCGGGCCGGAAGCCTATGAAGCGATGCAGGAAATTCTCGAGGAGATCCAGTCAGGTAAGTTTGCCCGTGAGTGGATGCTTGAGAATATGGTTAATCGCCCTATGTTCACTGCACTTACCAAAGCCGATGAAGATCACTTACTTGAGGAAGTCGGGAAAGACGTTCGCGGGATGATGCCCCAGTTCCGCAGGTAATTCCCTGCGGGATATTTCCCTCCCATCGCAGAATTTTGTTAATTCTGCCATATTTTTTTAGAACAGTTTCCCCACTCTCACTGAAGATTTGCATCCTCAACCCTTGGGAGTCTGTTAATCCGCGTCACATTGCGCGGCACTCCTTTTTTGGGTCCGGAGAAAGCCTTTTGGAGGTGTCGAACAATTATATTATACAACTATGACGGACTCATATGAAAATCTCCTCAAACAGGCATACTCCAATATTACCGAGAAAACGGAATCTTCGGAGCGTTTTGTAGTTCCCGAGGCGAAAGCATACGTTGAAGGGAAGACGACCGTCCTTGAAAATTTTGCTGAAATTGCCGGTAAAGTCCGTCGCGACCAGGATCATCTTATGAAGTTCCTCCTCGGGGAACTCGGAACCAGCGGTAAAATCGATGGGAACCGGGCAATTTTCAATGGGAAATTTGAGATCTCGCTCATCAAGATGATCTTCAAGAGCTATGTTGACGACTATGTCATCTGTTCAGAGTGCGGGAAGCCTGACACGCGGCTCGTGAAAGATGACCGGGTTATGATTCTCCGGTGTGATGCCTGTGGGAGTCACCGTCCGGTGAGGAAACGCAAGGCCAGGACCGAACCGGTATCAGAAAATCTTGAGGAAGGTACAGTAATGGATGTGGAGATCCAGTCCATCTCCAAGCGTGGTGATGGTGTCGTGAAGATGGGCCGTTATATCATGTATGTGGCCAATGCGAAGCCAGGGCAGAAAGTCAAGATAAAGATCTCCCGTATCTCAGGATCAATTGTCTTTACCGAACGGGCAACAGAATAATTCTCTCCAAATCCACTCTCTTTTTTGTAAAAAGAAAGGGCACAGGTGTCCTTTAGTCCTGCACAATTGTTTCAACAGTCTTTGACGAGATCGAAGCATTAGAATCGTAGCCTGCGAAATCGAAGCTTTGTTTTGTCGGGCCACCGGTCTTCACAATGGTTATTTCATATTTGAAGGGTCCTGTATTGGTATACACGCTCTCGTAGCCCATCCAGCGCCCGTCAACGACATAGGTCAGCGGCATGGTGTCCGCGAGAGTAAATTCCTTTGTGGTGTCGGTCGCTTTCTCGATAACCATGAACGGTTCAATCAGGCCCCAGTCAATGCCCCCTTTGATATATGACTGGTAGCGGGGACTCAGGGCAGCCAACTGGCCCGCCTGTAAAGTGCTCAATGCATATCCCAGAACCGGTTGTTCTGACTTGATGGTGACCCTGAATTTATCTTTTGGATAGAGGAATTTGTAGCCCATCAGGGTCTTGAAGTCATAGGTCATGTAAGTCTTTGTCGTCAGAACCCCTGTCTCGTGCAGGACCACAGTCTCGGTAGGAGCAGTTGTTGCAGCGGTAGTGACGACAGTTGTGGTAACAGGTATCGGCGTTGGTTCGGCAGTAGTAATCGGGGGGACGGTCTGGACCGTTGTCGGAATAGTTGTCGGGGCTGGTGTACCCAGATTCATCGAGCAACCAGCGATACAAACCGATGCGATAAGAAGTGCGGCCACAAGTAAAATGGTCATTTTCCTGTTCATAGTAGTAACGGCTTATTTTTTTATCCAGATAATTGTTATGGAATCACCCCGCGCGGGAAAAAAACTGGACACCGCATTCCAGCGATTTGAAAAAAATATTAAAAAAGAATCAGCGCTTTTTTAATCCTTTGATGAGCTCGTCACAGTGACCGGAGATCCGTTTACATGCCTTTTTAATGAGTGGAATGGGGCTCTTCTTTCCTTTGGTTGTGATAAACAATTCCGGGTCTGAAAACTGGAATTCAATCATATATCTGGCTACATCGACATCAGGATCACTTAACAGCTCCTCTATGAGGGCGTTCATGAACGTGTGCCCCTGACCCTGGATGACAAGTCGTGCCTTGTCTTTTTCGAGCTCAAGTACTTTTACAATCATGCACCTATGTTTGGGAACCTGTTAACTATTAAAGTATGGGTAGCAACGAACGCCAGTCCCAATATTACCGGTCTTTCCTGGTAACCGGATACGGATCTCATCAGGAAAATTCGAAAATATCACCATCTTTGCCGAGATGAGGCAGATCCCAGGGGAGGATGTGGCTCTGGTGGACACAACGGAAATCTTTCGGTTTAAGCCTGTCCGCAAGCATGCACGCTTCGAGATAATTCATGTGTTTGTGAATTGTTGTTATACTTGACGGTACAAGTGCGTCCAGCAGGAGAAGATCAAGATTTTCCAGCAGGTCGAGACTCTTTTTGGGGATGTCGCTATTCGTGTCTGACGTGAACCCGACCCGGGATTTTCCTGTATCGAAAAGCATGCCACAGGTATACGCCGGGGGATGCTTGACCATGAACGGGGTAATCGTGATGCCGAAAAGGCTGAATGGTTCGTATGGCTGGATGATCCGTTTCTCAAACGTAAGAAACCGGAAGATCTCCGCGCAATAATTCATGACGGGAGGTGTAGCAAATACCGGCGGGATATGCTGGACGCGATAAAACTCCCCGAATCCCATGAAGTGATCGTAATGCCCGTGTGTCCAGATAACGGCGTCAATATGTGGGGATCCGTATTTCAGTAGCTGCTGACGGAGATCCGGAGAAGAATCTACCAGGATGTGAAAGCCTTCGTTCTCAATGAGAAGGGAGGTCCGCAGGCGCATTGCACCGGTTGTATTAGCATGGGTACACTGGGGACAGGTACACCCGACCTTTGGCGTTCCGATTGCATCGCCGGTCCCGAGAAGGGTAATCTTCATGCTTATAACCAGTTCAGGTGCCGGATTGCGTCCCTGTTCTTCACCATGTGGATGCCCTTTTCGATATCATCCGCACTGATGCTCTCCCGTTTATCCATGAGTGCAGAAAGGATTGCTTCCTTTACCATCATACGGATATCCGATCCCGAAAACCCCTCTGTCTGGGCAGCCAGGCGCTGGTAATCGAGGGTGCAATGGAGTGATCCCGTCACCTTCTTGAGGATGTTTTTCCGCATATCCTCATCGGGGAGAGAAAACTCAATAACCTCGTCGAACCTGCGCCATGCTGCTTCATCAAGCAGTTGCGGGTGGTTCGTTGCACCAATCAGGACAACGCCGTGTTTGATGAGATTCATCTTGTCGATATTTTTTAACAGGGAGTTCACAGCCCGTTTCATTGCGCCGTGATCATCCGCAACCCGGCTCTTTGCGACAAAATCGAACTCATCGATGAACAGGATGGCCGGGGAAAGTTTTTTTGCCAGATCGAAGATACGGTCAATATTCTTGGAGGTCTCCCCGAGATACTGTGACGTGATCATGGAAAGGCGGACCTCAAGGATTGGCATATGCATGGTCCGGGACATGGCAAGGGCAAGAGATGTCTTTCCGGTCCCTGGTGGCCCGACAAAGAGCAGTTTTCCTACTTCATAGATCCGGTGACGTTTGAGGAATTCCCGGTGAACAATGGCCTGCTGGATCTTGGTAATGATCGCGAGCTGTTCGTGCGTACAGACAAGATCCTCCATTCTCTGCTCGACCTCTTCCGGCGCAAGAACAATGACGAGATCGAGTGCGCCACGAAGCTTTTCGTCTTCACCAACAAGTTTGGAAATCCGTGTATCAAGGTATGCCTTTGTATCCTCGTAGAGGGGATTTGCTGCCCGGACGGTTTCATAGGATATTTCCATGGGCTCCGCGCTATTAAAATAAAAAGCGAGCGTGGGGTTTCTCTCGATGAGTGCTTTTCCCCCCTGCTTGAGGAACCATTGGGCTCCCGGCTCAAGTGCGGTGATGCGGAGACGCTGCCCGAACTCCTCGTAGGAAACGAACGGGTTTGCAGACATCTTCTGGTGAGCATCGGGTATGCCCAGCGTGCGCTTGATCAACCCGTCACTTACAAACACCGGCCTTTTGGCATCTGATGCATGTGCGATACTGAAAATCTCGCGGCATGCGGGGGTCAGGTCGTTGATATCAAGTGTTGGGGTCTGGTTGAATATTTCGGCGGTCAGCACGACTTCCATTATATGCAGGGCATCAGAATTTCCGGTCATGGCTGTAACCTTGATTATTCTGCTTGCAATTGAATAAGCCTATCTCAACGGGTCGTAACAATACAGCCGTTCTCCGTTACGATAATGGTGTGTTCTGCCTGCGAGACGAGCGACCCTGGAATGTCGGAGAGGACCGGGTAAACATGAAGCACCTGCGAGCGGAGAAGTGTCGGGAGTGCGAGATCCATCTTCCTCTCTATCAGCCAGCGCCGTGAAAACGGGAGGCCGCGCCGGTCTTTGACTTGTTCAAGAATTGCCCTGCCCGCAGGAATACGGACGGGTTTTGGGGATATCTGGGAGTATATTTCCTTCCGCGTTTTTTCCATTACGTGCCCGCTGCCGGTTGTCGCGAACGGTTCAATAGCAAAAACCATTCCTTCTTCCAGTGTTACACCGCCGTTTATGCCAACATTGGGAATGGTGGGTGACCGGTGAAGGATATACTGGTCGAGCCCATGTCCCGTAAGATTGGAAATTGGCCGGTATCCGCGGCTCTCAATTTCGGACTGGACCACTCTGCCGAGATCCCCTGCAGTTACGCCCGGCCGGATAATGCTGATGGCAGCATCAAGCGCCTGTTTTGAAGCATCTACGAGAAGGGAGTTTGTACCCAGATCGATGGTTGTTGCAGTGTCCGCGATATACCCGTCTACCTGAACGCCAAGATCCAGTTTGGCAACATCTCCTTTGGCGAGTATCCGTGCATCCCCGGGGGAAGCGGTATCGTGAGCAGCATCCTCGTTCAAAGAAAGATTGAGGGGAAACGCAAGTGCAGCCCCCTCATCGATCACGCGCGATTCTATCGATTCAACCGTTTCCAGGTAGGAGGCACCGATGCGGATCTCCTTTGCGCCGTCCCGCAGTATCTTTGATGCAAGGAGACCCGCTTCCCGGTATTTATCCAGAATTTCATCCTTCATATGACCAGATCCTCGGGAAATACGGTGAAATTATCAAAGCCCTTTTTTGTCACTGCACCGATATCCTCCAGCCGGACACCTCCAATTCCAGGATAGTACAACCCCGGTTCAATAGTGATGACATTGCCGGCTTCAAGCGGCTGGTTTCCTGATGGCCCGACTGTTGGCAGCTCGTGTATCTGCAACCCTACGCCATGCCCGAGATTATGCACAAATCCCCGGGTATCGCTGTCGTATCCCTGTTCTTTGAAATAATCAACAACAATCTGGTAAAGGTCTGCTCCTGAAACACCGCTCTTTACCCGGGAGATCGCAAGCTGTTTTGCTTCGCGAAGTGCGGTGTACATCTCAAGGATTTCCTGCGAGGGTTCGCCTTTGACAAATGTCCGGGTCATATCTGCATAATACCCTGACTTCTCGTGGAGCGGGAAGAGATCGATAACGATCGGTTCGTCTGCCCGGAGAGGGCCGGTGCCGGTCATGTGGGGAATCGCAGTCTCCTCCCCGCACGAGACAATCGTATCCTCTGCAGAGCAGCCGTGTTCCAGCAGAAAGCAATGCATTGTATTTTTTATTTGTTCAGATGTCAGGGGTTTTCCGTCAAGGTGCAGGATCCCCTTTTTCACAACCGCGCGCCTCAGTAAGGTGGCTGCATGTCCCATTGCGGTCTGCGTTATTTTCTGGACGGTTTGCATGCACGTGATCTCGGTACTGGTCTTTTTTGCACGCATCGAGAGGACCGTGCCCTTATCGACAGTCACCGAACAGAACTCCTCAAGGGCGTTTGCCAGCGCAACGGGAAAATTCGGGGGGACCAGTATTTTCTTTCCCGCTTGTCCTGCGATCATCCGGGCCGTAGCCAGGTATGGATCTTTTTCTTTTTTCATGATCTCCGGAAGTCCGGCCTCGGCCCGGGTCATAACCGCAGTAATCCCTTCGCGCGATGCGCGTCCGACCTCCATCTGGGAGATGATAATTGTCCCTTTCTCCCCCGGTTTCCTGAAATAGACAAATGGATCACTTGTCGTGAACCGGGTCAGGTACCTCATATCTGCATCCCGCGAGTTGGCATATACAACATAAGCGTCAGTACCGCTTTTCCTGACTGCTTCTGAAAGAGGATCCATGTGCTGGGATATTTGTCGTGAAACGTCAAGTACTTTTATTCCGGAGTTGACGTACCTGCAATGGATGTAAAAACCAAAGAACAGTTACGGTGGAAGTTTTACGGCCTTGTCCTTCAACTAAATGCAATTATCCTGCTTGTTGCTTTTGCAGTCCTTGCATTCTTCCTTGTACCCATGGAGTTCCGCTATCCTACGGTTGCAGTTCTGCTCGTTGCTGTCGTTGTGCTTTCCTTTATCTTCAGGAAAAAGTATGTGGAAACCAAGGCATGGCGTGATGAGCAGTTGGATAAAAAAGAAGATGAAATAGAAAACGAATCTTGATTTCCCCAGTAACAGAAGAAGCAGGTAACGTATGATAACGAAAATGAAGGATGAAATAGAACTCCTGAGCCGTCATCTCGAAGTGGCAAAGGCGGTTGCAGAACACCAGCCAATCGGTATCATGAAGCTTTCCGAGTTGCTCGATCTCCCCTCCCATCGAATCCGTTACTCCCTGCATGTGCTGGAACAGCTGGGGTATATTCGCGCATCCCCTGACGGGGCTGTTGCAACCCCGCAAACCCACGACTTGTTCCTTCACCTCAACGAGGATCTGGATGACCTCATAAACTTGTTGTCGGAGATAAAAAAGGAATAAACGGGGACTGGGTTTTCCTCAGTCCGATCATTATCGCTCATCCTCATAGTTACCTTTAAAAGTACTCAGAAAGAATCTATTAAGACGCAGTGATAGTGCCTCCCTAACTCAGTTGGTAGAGTGTCGGACTGTTAATCCGAATGTCACAGGTTCGAGCCCTGTGGGGGGCGTTTGGGGGCCCGTAGCTCAGTCCGGTTAGAGCGCCCGGCTCATAACCGGGCGGTCATGGGTTCGAATCCCTTCGGGCCCACTGCCCCGGCGTTTTTCATAGGGCTTTTCCTCACAGCCTACTTCCTGTGTGATCCCATTTGAAAACCTTTGTATGGTGGGACATGCAAACGGAGCAGCATGAAGTGTCCCGTATGCGGGATGGACTGCGTGAAGTCTGCAAAAGACATCATCGCCACGTTACCCGGTATTTTTCTTCCCTGTCCCGAATGCACCATGCGGACACTTGACAAACGGGCTCCCCTGCCAGCACTTGAATACGGACAATCCTGTTCGTGCGGGAAGCGGTTCATTGACGAAGTATTTGCCCATATGTATGTCATCATGGTTGAAGGGGGGGATTTACAACCCACAGATCCGCTCATTGCTGTCGGCTCCCCGCTTGTGCACCCGGGTTATGCGATGGATCGACCCCCGTTTCTTCCACAGAAGTCGCTTACCCTGCTCACCCCCGTTGCAACAAAAAAGACCGCGGAACGACTGATGGAAGAAGTGCCCGAACTGCGTGGCGTAATAAAACGGGAAAATTTCATTCCGGGTATTGCCAGCCCCGATATAGATTCCGTTCCCCGGGTCTATGAACTTCTGGCCGGATGCGATGTACGGGCCGATATCTTCCCGCTCAGGACCGGCCCGCTCGTCATGTATAAACAACAGTCCCGCATCCATATCGAGTTCCCGCGGGGGGGTTACCCGAAAATCCATGCTGTTCAACAGCATGTGGGAATCCCCCCGACTCATGATTTTATCGATGCATGTTCCGGTGTCGGAACACTGGGTCTTACAGCAGCATGTCTTGGGGTTCCCCATGTTATCTTGAACGATGCATGGTACGCATCAGCGTTCTGGTCGGCATTTAACCTTGAAGTCAACCGGGATTACCTCCGGATAGATCGGGTACGGATATTTGAACAGGAAGATGATATGCAGAAACACCCGGTTATGAAAGATCCGATAAAAATTGCCGAAACAGATGGTGAACAGGTAATCGAGGTATATCAGGGAGATTTCCGCCGGTTGCATACGGTCCTCTCCATTAATTCACCCCCGGTTACTGTATTCGACCTGTTCGAAAAGAGTGATACTTCTGCATTGCACCGGATCCTGGATGACTGGAAGAAAAATGTGGGCGGGGAGGTTTTTATTCCCTGATCCTCACTTCCTCGCTGATATCCACGCTCCGGTTTTTTCCGGGTAAAAAGCCTTTATTGACCAGTGCACAAAGGTATATGGGGACTAGCCCGGGTGGCTCGGCGTCACTTGTAACCCGAAACCGTCGGTACGCGGGGGGCGAAGTTTGACTGAGGCTGCAACGGCCTTCGGGAACCTGTGTGTCCTGACAGTGAAACCTCGTCCCATGAGGTCGATGGCCAGGTATCAATATTCCGGAGGGAATAACGACCTGTTGCTGCGGGAACCGGTTCAGGCCCGGAAGGGAGCAGACTTACCGTAGACATTCGGCGCCCATGGGGTAACGGGGCTGAGGATGGATGCTTTGGTGAACGGAGAAACGTACAGTCGACCGATAACCCGTCCCCATTCACGATTATTATGGCAAAAGTGACCTTCATCGGTGCAACGGGCAATGTCGGCATGTTTGCTGCCCACGCGATCTCTGCGATCCCATACGTTAGTGAAATCCTTCTCTATGGACGGGAAGGGCGCGAATCTCTCTTAAAAGGAATCACCCAGGATCTTGTCGATTCCTTTGCCGCGCGGGGGACGGATGTTAAAGCCAGCTGGACGACAAATTTGAATGATGTTGCCGGCTCTGATATCATTGTCATCACTGCGGGAGAAGCGCGAAAGCCCGGACAGGACCGTCTTGATCTCGCGCTGGGAAATGCAAAAATAATCGCTCCGATCGCAAAGACCATCGGCACAATCGCTCCCGATACCAAGATTCTTGTGGTCACCAACCCGGTCGATATCATGACCAGCGTTGTACTCAGGAATTCAGGCCTAAAACCAAACCAGGTCTTCGGTCTTGGGACACATCTCGATTCGATGCGCCTGAAATCTCTTATCGCCACGTATTTTCGGGTGCATGTCAGTGAAGTGCACACCCGTATTATTGGAGAGCATGGTGACAGTATGGTCCCCCTCTGGTCTGCGACTACGATCGGGGGAATCAAGATATCAAACCTGCCGGAATTTTCTCATCTCCCGGTACAGGAAATTATCCAGGCGGTTAAGTGCAGCGGAGAACAGATCATCCAGAATAAGGGCTCCACGGTTTACGGCCCCGGAGAAGCAATTGCCTCTCTTGTCCGGACAGTTCTCGGCGATGAAAACCGCATCCTCACGGTCTGTGCATATATACGGACCGAGGTCCATGGTATCGGCGATGTCTGCATTGGAGTTCCTGCACGCGTTAACCACGATGGGGTTTTTCCTATTACGATCCGGCTCGATGAACCTGAAGTGATCGCTTTCAGGGAATCCGTTGAAAAAATACGGACAAGCACCCGTAATGTCATCGATGCAATGGAATGATGAGGAATGGAAAATCAGGGAAAATGAATAAAAGAATAGAATTTTAGTTCAATGTTACTTCAATAACCTCTGCCCGTTCAACGCCCGGGATACTGCTCAGGGACTTTTCCAGTGCATCAGTCTCTCCGCCGGCATCGTTGATAATTGCGGCGAACTTGATTGCCTTGAGCCCGAACCCGATTGGCTCGATCTTCATGTCCTGGATTCCCGGTAATTTCTGTTTCAGGGCGGTTTTCAGCTGTTCGAGGTCTATTTCCGGAGATTCCGGCATGACCCTCATAATGACTGCAACACTGCCCATTTCCTTACGGTCCCCCGAATCCGCATTTCGGGCAGACGTAGGTGATACTCTGCTCCCGGCACCGGTAGCACCGGCTGATCTCAGCACCGCAGGCTGGGCACCCGAACTCTGTTGACCCCACTTCTGCGAGCGGGGCACTGCAGGATGTACATTTCTTATCTGACATTTGTGCTCCTCCAAGGATTCCTATAGTATCTCTTTTATAACCTTTAAAATGTTGTACCAATCCTGGTTCCTGAAACGGTCTCCCCCATCAGGAATTTCTCTATACGTTCGATCCGCGATCCGTTGATAATTGTTGTATGTATCTTCTTTTCAAGGACAAACGGGATAAAAAATGGATCGACAACCTCCGTTTTGATCGGCTTTTTTACTTGTTCCATCAGGTCCCCCTCCTCAAGTATCCCGTCTACAGATTTAAGGAGCAGGAGATCCAGTCCAAGCATATCCGCAACCCATGCGGCGATCGAATCTGAGGTAACATCCCATGTGTGGGGCAGGGGATCGTGCTTTTGCATACTGCTGTAAGGAAGAAAAACGACCGGTTTATCGGGTACCTGAATGAGAGCGGTAGCCCGGATTCCCTGTGAAGCAATAAACCAGCCATACTGGTCCATCGCAGCGACAGCCATCCAGTGCGCGGAATCGTCATCAACCAGGGATTTTCTTACGGCATCTGCAAATACGCCCCCGCCGGGAACAATGAACAACGAGCGTTCGGAGGCAAGAAATACCGGGACCAGATCCGGTACCCGGTTGTAGAGGCTACCGCCCAGCTTCACGACAACCGGGAGACCTGAATATGGACTTTTGGATTCCCTGATCATGGTGGCTCTCCTGAATATTATATCATTATGTTAAATATGGATTGTATACAAACAGTTTTTCCATGCGCGGGATACTCTCACTCATTTTTTGTTTTGTATGTGTAGCGCATGCCGGCGCTGTGGTGCAGATAGTCGAGTTCTGTCCTGACCCCTACCTGCAGGATGATGCGGACGAATACATTGTCCTTTCCGGTAATGATTCCCTGGATAATATAGCAATATCTGATAATCATGGAGGATTCCGGTTCCCGCCCGGTACTGTTATCAACGGATCCATAACGATTGCCCGCAGCGCGCAGGCATACGAGCTGAGTCATAGCAGGCTTCCGGATTTCGAATGGCTGAATTATTCCCCGGATGTTCCGGATGTAATTAACGGTGATCCGCTCCGCCTGGCAAATACCGGTGATGAACTGGTGCTGTATGAGAAGGGCACGGCTGTACAGAAAATATCGTGGCCGGAAGATGTGAAACCCCGCGAAGGGCAGGTGCATTATCTGGAGAATGGGGTATGGGATCGCCGTGTTCTCATGATTGGGCAATCGCGTTTTACTACGGGAGTTTTCCGGAATGTGTCGGTTACGACCTTTGTCTCTCCGGACTGTTCCAACGAGGTATTTTCAGAGGCAATAAACCGCGCATCAGGAACAATTTTTGTTAATATGTATGAATTCTCCAGCCCATCACTCGGAGCGTCGCTGGTTGCAGCAAAAGAGCGGGGTGTGGATGTCCGGGTTCTTATCGAGGGGGGTCCTGTCGGCGGGATCAGTACCGCAGAAAAATCACTGATATGGATCGTCAACAGGAGTGGTATTCCCGTTTCTTCCATGGTCTCATCCAAAACCGAACATGCTCCCTACCGTTATGATCATGCCAAATATGTCATTATTGACAACAAATCACTCATCCTGACAAGCGAGAATTTCAAGAACAGCGGGCTCCCCCCAAAGGGAATGAGTGGCAATCGCGGATGGGGGGTTCAGCTCAACGATCCCGGGCTTGCGGGATATTTTACGGAGGTTTATACAACGGATTCCAGCAGCAGGTCGGTTGTCCCCTACATGGGATTGGCGGGGGACACTGAACCGGCACCTGTTGAGAAGCATGCCGCCGAGTTCTCCCCAGCGCGCTTCGAAGGTGCGACGGTGATTCCCGTCCTTGCACCGGATACCAGTTACCAGATCGTGGACCTGATTGACAGCGCCCGGACCAGTATCGAGATCGAGCAGGCCTATATTAAAAATGAAACCCCCTTAACCCTGAATCCCGGCCTCTCCTCTGCGATCAATGCATCGCGCCGTGGTGTCCATGTCAGGGTACTACTCGACTCGTACTGGTATAATACCGAAGGACCCAACGATAACGATGAGATGGCTGCGCTGATCAATCGTATCGGCGCTGCCGAGAATATCCCCCTTGAGGCAAAATGCATCGATCTCGCAGTCAGCCCGGTGGAAAAAATCCACAATAAGGGTGTTATCGTTGACGACGAACGGGTTCTCGTCAGCAGCATCAACTGGAACAGCAATTCGCCAAACTTCAACCGGGAAGCCGGTGTCATTATCGACCATCCCGGTGTTGCCCGGTATTTCCGCGGGGTCTTCGATGACGACTGGAACCCGATGGCGAATATGCCCGCGCCCCAGACCGATTATGTCAGGATCGCAATCGTCGTCCTTGTCATCGTACTTTTACTTGTCATCTACATCCGCCGTCACCGAATGTAATCCGTAACAGCAGGAATTATGGATAATACCCAGATAACAGGAATGAATGAAAAGAGTCAGAAATTCAGAGTTTCTTGAGTGCACACTGGCATACATCACACAGGTTGATGTCGCTCTCACCGGTTACTACGGCGAGTACCCAGCGGTCTATCATCAGGTCCATCTCGCTTGAGATCTCGACTTCACCTGCACCTCGTTTTCTGCTCATGTACTGGCAGACCGCAGCCCGTGTGACACCCAGTTTTTTCGCAGCATCACTCTGGCTGAGCCCCTGTTCTTGTACCAGCCGGGATACCATCTCTGCCCGCATGGGGGGTAAGAGTGTCCTGACCATTGTATCGCAGTGCATCAGGGTACAGGTATGTTTGGTCATACGCACGCAGACTGTGGTTTCGGATTTTGTGTACTGCGGTTCTGATAGATGATCTGGCGGGCATCCCGGAAGTTGAACTTCTCGATGATGAGCTGCCGCTCCTTGAGTTTCTTTAAAGCATAGCGCACCGTTCGGGGTGCAAGATGGGTCTTCTGTACGAGGTCCTTGTGGGTCATCGCACCGCCCATATCCAGTATCTCCAGTACCGTCTTTGATGACGGTGGTAGTTGTGTAGGATACATACAACAATGTTAACAGCGTTAACATATCAAGCTATCGATCATATAAGCCCCCGTTCTCAATACTCATGCATGTTCGAGCGCCAGGAGCGGGTGGCGATCCTCCTGCTGGTTAGTGTTGCCATCGCGGTAATCGTGGCCCATTTTATATTAGCAGGTCTTGGGAAACAGCCCTTTGCGCGGTCGTTCACTAACACATCAGCGGATGGTGAACTGGTGGTCGTGGAAGGGCAGATCGATCAGATCACCCTCACAAAGAGCGGCGGACACATGACCTTGAGCGTGAATAACCTCTCCATATTCCTGCCGGCCCAGGTTGGACAGGCGGTCTCTCTCCAGAAAGGGGATACGATCTCAGTATACGGGATTGTCCAGACCTATCGCGGGAAAAAAGAGATCGTGGTGAGTGGTGCTGAGGATGTCCGCATTCTTCCGGTAAAATCCTCTTAACCGGATTATCTGACAACCCTTGAACCTGATCTGGAATCCCAATTATCTGCATTTCACGGGGTGATTACGGGAGATACCAGAATAGAAAGGGATTATGTCCATTCGCAATTAAGTCCTGGCTCCGGCTATTGATGCGAGTGCGGCCCGTGCCGCCTCCCTCACATCCCCCTCAGTATCTTTAAGTGATTCTGTAAGACCAGAAACTGCACGTTTATCCCCGATATTTCCCAGTGCCCATGCCGCGTTTTTCCTTACCATCTTTTTCGCATCTTTAAGGAGAAGGACAAGTGGTTCGACTGCCCGGGGATCTCGGAGTTTCCCAAGGCCCCACGCAGCCCCGATACGAAGCCATTTATCTTCAGCCATGAGGGCTTCCAAAAGGGGCCCGACTGCCCGGAGATCGCCGATTTTTCCCAGGGATTTTGCCGCGAGCCACTGGACATCAACGAACGGGTCCCTGAGTGCTTCGATCAGCGGTTCAACCGCACCAGGATCCCTCAAATCGCCCAAAGCTTCTGCGGCCCGCCACCGGAAGGTGAGGTTTTTATCCTTCAGTAACTGGATATACCCGGCTACCCGTTTTTTATGTCGCTCTTCATTGGCAGCAATTTCCTCCGGTGTCGGTTCCCGTGCCGGTTCAGAAGCAGGAACCTGCGGTTCGGCATCCCCCATTCCAATCCACTCAAACCACCCATACGTGGTACCGCACCTTTAAGGTTTTCCCGAACAACTGACTGTAAAAAATTCTAAAAACAGGTTGTTCAAGTTAAAAATAAATGCAGTCCCCCGCGTGGATGCTGCGGGATTTATTATCCGGTTTCAGGCAGTACTTCAAGGGTTACAGAAAAATTTTTTACCGTATGGGTAAGGGCACCCATGCTGATAACATCGACGTCGAGTGCTGCATATTCCGGAAGTGTTTTCTCATCGATCCCCCCGGATAACTCAATGGTGACGCGGTCCCGGAGGCCGGCACGTTTCAGTGTGGCAAGCGTTTCCCGGACCCGGCGGGGGGTCATGTTATCAAGCAGGATAATATCTGCGCCCTCCTTTGCAGCAGTCAGGGCATCCTTTGCAGTCTCAACCTCCGCCTCGATCTTCCGGTAGGCAGATCCTGCTTTCGCAGATCGGATAGCTTCTGCGAGCGGGACGAGCATAAGGTGGTTGTCCTTGATCAGGATCCCATCGCTCAGGCTCATCCGGTGCGGGTCCCCGCCACCCAACTGTACCGCTTTTTTATCGAGTGCCCGGAAACCGGGGCTGGTTTTCCGGGTAGCGGCGATCCTGCACCGGGAGTTCACCGCGGAAACCATTTCCGCGAGTTTTTTCGTCTGCGTGGCAATCCCGCTCATCCTCCCGATGATATTCAGCGCAGTTCTCTCAACCAGAAGGATCCCTTTTGCATTGCCCGCAAGCGTGAGAATAATGTCGTGGGGAATGACAGCATCCCCATCATGTTTCCCCTGCTTGGCTACAACCCCGAAATGATCAAAGAGTGCTGCGGCCTCTTCAATACCGGCAATAACTCCTTCCTGCTCTGCCCGTATTACTGCCCTGCAGGTAATCTCCGATATAATCGTGTCCGAAGTGACATCGCCAAACGGGGAATCTTCCTCAATAAAATGCAGGAGGTACTGTATCCGGACCATTCCCTCATCACCGTATCCTGTTGATCACGTTCCGACGACAATCGGGTCATCCATCTTTTCCAGGAGCGAAAGGATCGAGAGGGCGGCAAGGTAACTCGTTGCCTGGTTATCGGGTGAAGGAACGTTCGTCACTTTAATGCGGGCCTCCCCAAAATCCCCTTCCACGAACAACTCGTGCACGTTCCGGTCAATCCCGGGATCCACCCAGAGTTCGACGTCTGTATCCTGGCCGGCAGCAAGGCTCATGGCAACGGACACGTTCACATTTTTCGGGAATGCCTTGATACACTCATTGGCTTTTCCCGAGAAGATCAGCCGCCGCTCGTCCGCCTTCATGCCAAGGGATGCCGGGCTTTTGGTAGTCCGGAGGAGCAGGCGGGTGATCTTCGAAATCCTGCCGACTTTCAGGTTATCTAACCCGAAAATTGCCCCGCTCGGGATGTAGACTTTTGTCCCGGACTCAAGCGCGACCTTCCGGATCTGGTCCCGGAATGCAGGATCGGCAAGTGCGCCAACGCTCATAATAATGATCTTCTTATGGTGTGAAAGGACATCCTGGGCATGCATCCAGACCGCAACAACTGATGCTGCCTCGACAACAATATCAATATCTGCACTGATGAACGATTCAAAATCCGCGTATGCCCGGGCACCCGATATCCTTGCAATTTCCTGCGCGCGTTCGGGCATTACATCGTAAACAGCGTTTATGGTAAAACCGGTTGCATGCTCGGCAATAATATGCCCGATATTACCACAGCCAAGCAGCCCGATCTTCATCATTATAAACAGATTACCGGTGTCATCGGTTAAGCATTGTGCTTGCCCTCCATCAGGCCGGTGGAAACCGGCATTATAATGGAAGACGATCAATGGATCCTCCGGACCTGATATGGAACATACCGGAACTGGTGACCGGAGTGCTGGGATCGGAATGATGCGGGGACTTCCTGAAGCGCTCTGCGGGCGTTCCGTCTATATCGAGACCTATGGCTGCCGCTACAATTTCGGGGATTCCGCGAAACTGGTGGAAATCCTGCGGCATTACGGCGGTACGATGGTGGAGGATCCCGATGAAGCAGAGGCCATCATCATCAATACCTGCACGGTTGTCGGGCCTACGGAACGAAGGATGCTCCGCAGGCTTTCAGCGTTCCGTGACCATGACCTCTACGTAACCGGGTGCATGCCCAGCGTCCAGCGTGAAGCGATTCTCGCGGTATGTTCTCCTACGTTCATCCCCCCGGAAATAATCCATGACCTGTATCGTTCGGTGGGAACGGTTGCCACGGGGGGTATTGGGATTGTCCAGCTGGCGCAGGGATGTACCGGGAGCTGTACCTATTGCATTACCCGCTTTGCCCGGGGCCCCCTGAAAAGTTTTTCGGCAGAAGATATCCTCGCGCAGGTACGTGCGTTTGTACAGGCCGGGGTATATGAAATCCAGCTGACGGCACAGGACGTAAGCGCATGGGGGATGGACATCGGCGAATCGCTGTCGGATCTTCTTGTGTCCATTGACAAGATCCCCGGGCATCACCGGATCCGCATCGGTATGATGAACCCGGCAACCGTAAAGGGGCAGACCGGCGATCTCATCGATGCATTTGCCGGCGAGCATATCTTCAAATTCATTCATCTGCCCGTCCAGTCCGGATCTGATGCGATCCTGGCCCGGATGGGGCGGCGCTATACTGTAGCAGAGTTCGGGGAGATTGTCTGGTTGTTTCGCGAAAGGTATCCCGGAATCACGGTTGCAACGGACATGATTGTCGGTTTTTGTGGCGAAACAGACGCCAATTTCTCTGCCTCCCTTGATCTTATCAGGAGGGTAAAGCCCGCCAAGGTGAACGTGACACGCTATTCGCGCAGGCCGTTTACTCCCCTTTCACAGGAAAAAGACTTTCCTGATCATGTCAAGAAAGACCGCTCCCGTACCATGAACACTGTTGCCGAAGAGGTATATGCATCCCTCAATGCAGCACAACTCGGAAAGACCGTACCCTTCATCGTCACCGAAACCCTCCGGAAAGGATCGGTAATGGCACGGTCCCCGGAGTATACCGGGATAGTGATCCGCGAGAACCTGCCGGTCGGATTTCATGGTGATGCAATCCTCAGGCAGGACCGGAAATATTTTTTTATCGGGGAACCTGTTCGTCAGACATATCCGTAATTTTTTCCGGCCTGCCCTGCAGATACCATTTTTGTATCGAGAAACAAAAACCGAGTGGTTTAATAGCCGAAGGAAATACATTCCCTATTCCTGATCGAAACTGAAACGGGACAGGTGACCCTTATGGATGAAATAGAGACCGGATTTACCAAAATAATGGAAAAGATCGATGGACTGAAGAAAACTGAGGGAGAACTCGCAGATACCGTCAAAAAGAACGATGCAAAACTCCTCGGCCGCATGGCAGAATCAGCAATTCCTGTTGTCAAGTCAGTTGGCAAAAACATGCTGAAAAAAGGAAAGCAGGACACCAAGGGGGAGATGTATGATCCCCAGTATTTCCCGCAGAAGATGATTGTCCTCGGGAAAGCGGAAACACCGGGAGTCCGGCCAGATAATCCCCAGGTGCAGGTCACCGACCAGTTTTGCGTCCTGACGGAAGATGGCGATTTTTTTGAACTGATGTACAGTTTCGATGGTTTTCTCACCGATTCCTATCTGAATCCCCTCACTGCAAAAAGAGCTATTGACGAGTACGGGTACGATATCATTTTTATGCTGTATGCCGCGATGCATGACTATCTGAAAAGTGAAGAAGCCCTGGTCGGGGCACTCGATACGGTCGTAGGGTATATTTTCGGCAGTGAAGCCTGATCTGCCCGTTTTCTCCGTTCCCTTTTTCTCTGTATATTTCCGGCATACCGAAGTATTGATAATCTGATGAAAAGACTGTCAGGATTCCGGTATCGTAATCCTGTAAAATCATAATAAAAACGAATGAGAGTGGGCCCGATGTGATTCGAACACATGACCTCCCGGTTATCAGCCGGGCGCACCACCGGGCTATGCTACGGGCCCAAGAGTTCACCGTGAATTTACCCTAATTACTACTCCATCAGAGTTTTTATAGGTTGTGAATCCCGGACAGAAAGTCTGAATCCATTCAGATAGGGATATGTACACAAAAATCACGGTACTGGTACGGATCTGGGAATCATGGAACGAAAATATCTCCTCGGGAATGAAGCGATTGCACACGCCTGCATCGAATCCGGCGTGGATTTTGTGAGCGGGTACCCCGGCACACCATCGTCTGAAGTAGTTGATACCCTGCGGGCCTGGCCCGACCGGGCATACTATCTTGAATGGTCGGTGAATGAAAAAGTTGCATTGGAAAATGCCATCGCTGCGGCCTGGTGCGGCGTCCGCGCACTTTGCACGATGAAGCACGTGGGGCTGAACGTTGCGGCCGACCCCCTCATGACCAGTGCCTACACCGGTGTTACCGGCGGGCTTGTTATCATGAGCGCCGATGATCCGTTTGCTCACAGTTCCCAAAACGAACAGGATACGAGGTGTTACGCTCATTTCGCCCGGGTGCCATGTCTCGATCCGGCGAGCGTGCAGGAAGCACACGACATGATCCGCGATGCCTTCATGTTATCCGAGGAGTTCGACATCCCCGTCATCTTCCGGCCGACTACCCGTATCTGTCATTCGAAAGGGGATGTGGAGCTGGGACCGGCAGTCGCGAGCACGAGAAAAGGAGAGTTCCACAAGGATCCCCGGCAATATGTTGTGATCCCCGCACATACCCGGGTCCTGCATAAAAAACTCAACGAGAAACAGCCGGCGATCCGGAAACGACTGGTCGAGAAAGGATACAACCGGTTCGAACTCCGCGGGAAGACTGCCATTATTGCAAGCGGGATCGCAGCATCGTACGTGCAGGAGCTGCTGCCCGCCGGCGTTTCGTTCATGATGATCGGGGCATATCCGATTGATGAGGAGTGGCTCGGGGAATTCGTAAAGAAGCACGAGAAAGTGCTTGTCATTGAGGAACTCGCGCCGGAAGTCGAGGAGTGCGTCCGGCAGGTTGCGGGATGCGTCCCGGTCTTTGGCAAGAAGAACGGATATGCCCCGTACGAAGGGGAATTATCTCCGGCAGCGGTTGCTGCGATCATGGAGAAGGCCGGCTTCCTGCAGAAGAACCCGTTCCCGGTGGTATCAGCCGTGCCGGACATTCCCCCGCGCCCGCCGATCCTGTGCGCAGGCTGCCTGCACCGCGGAATGTATCATGCGATAAAAAAGGTCTTCAGGGACGCAATCTATCCCAGTGACATCGGGTGCTATACCCTCGGGCTCCAGCTTGGTACGGTTGACACCTGCATCTGCATGGGGGCTTCGATCACGGTCGCAAGCGGGATCGCGCACTCCGGTGAGACGCGCGACGTGATCTGCACGATCGGGGACTCCACGTTCCTCCACACGGGAATCCAGGGCCTGATGAACGCGGTCTATAACGGGGCGAACATGACCGTTGTTATCCTCGACAACCGGATAACGGCAATGACCGGCCACCAGCCGAACCCGAATACCGGTGTAACAGCCTGCGGCGTGGAGACTCCGGCGGTCTCGCTGGATGCGGTCTGCCGGGCCTGCGGCGTGACGTTTGTCGAGACCATCGACCCCTTCGATATCACCGGGACCGTAAACGTGCTGCAGGAGGCAAAGAAACGCAAGGGTGTTAAGGTCATCATTGCCCACCAGATGTGCGTGATATCGGCGCGCCGTGCCGGGGTAAAACGGGGCAGGTACGTGGTGGATGCACAAACCTGTACCGGCTGCGGGACCTGCGTGCGGTTCGGATGCCCCGCCATCGAATTCTCCGATGAAAAGGCACATATCAACGATCTCTGCAGCGGTTGTTCTGTCTGCGCACAGCTCTGTCCTGTCGGGGCTATCGGACGGGAGGAGAAGAAATGAGCGGCAGTTATGATATCCTGATCGTCGGCATCGGCGGGCAGGGGACCATCCTTGCTTCCAACATCATTGGCGAAGCCTGCCTGATGGAGAACCGGCATATCAAAGGTGCGGAAACTCATGGTATGGCGCAGCGCGGGGGATCGGTTGAGAGCCACATACGGATCGGCGGCGAGTTCGGCCCCACGATCGCGCCCGGACAGGCTGACCTGCTCATATCATTCGACCTCCTCGAAGCACTCCGCTACTCGCACTACCTGAAGACTGGCGGGAAGATGGTCGTGAACAGCCACCTCGTGCTCCCGACATCGGTATACACCCAGAAACTTATGCCCCCCTCGGAAGCACATATCATTGCAGCGCTGAAAAAACACCAGCTCTGCCTGCTCGATGCCGATTCACTGGCGGCTGAAGCTGGGAGCCCCCTCTCTGCAAATGTCGTAATGCTGGGCGCAGCAAGCAGCGCAATGCCCCTGAAGCCAGAGTCCCTCCTTGAGGCTGTAAAGCGGCTCGTCCCGAAGAAGACCATCGAGATCAATGTAAAGGCGTTCGAGTCCGGCAGGAATGCTGGCGGTATTTTCTGATGAAACGGCGCCTCGGGCCATTCCACGAGGACACCCTGTACGAGGGAGATGCCCTCGCCCTTCTCCCGCAGGTACCTGACGGGTCTGTTGATCTTATCGTCACGGACCCTCCCTTTGCCATTGAATTCAAAGCCCAGCGGCTGAACTACAACCGGAAGGGCAGCAATGTTCTTGAGGGGTACCAGGAGATCCCGGTGGAGGAGTACGGGGAATTTACCCGGCGCTGGATTGCAGAAGCGGAACGGGCACTTGCACCGGCCGGGAGCATGTACATTTTCTCCGGCTGGAACCGTCTCCGGGACATTCTCGAGGGAATCGATGCAGCAGGGCTTACAACCATCAACCATCTCATCTGGAAATACCAGTTCGGGGTTTTTACGAAGAAAAAATACGTTACCAGCCACTACCACATCCTCTTCGTTGTCAAGGACCCGAAACGGTATACCTTCAATAAGATCGACCATTACCCGGAAGATGTCTGGGTGATCAACCGCGAGTACTGGAAGGGCAGGAAGAAAACCCCGACAAAACTGCCCTCGGAACTGGTGAAAAAGATCCTTTGTTATTCAAGCGATCCCGGCGATCTCGTGCTCGATCCGTTTTTAGGATCCGGCACGGTTGCCGTAGTCGCGCAGAATGCGGGGCGTCATTTCCTCGGATTCGAAATCGTGCCGGAATACTGTGCATTTGCGCGGGCAGCCCTGTTCCCAAAAAAAGATAAATGCTGATCCTGTTCGCATTCAGTACATGGCAGGATTCCCTCGCGTTTGAAAAAAAATGGTGGGGTGTCAGTAAAGATAGTACAGTCATCCTGTTTCAACACCTGTATCCTCTTTTTGCATGTGACCTGGTGTAACAGGAGCCATGGCAATCGAACCGACCCGGTTTTATTATGATCAGATCGATCTCCGGAATTTTTTTCAATCCCCCCCTTACCCCCGTCCGCAAGTTTTCAATCGCGATCCGATTGCCCGGCCGGAACACTCACGCCGGAGAGAACAAAATATTGTAGGTTGTACACCCGAATTGTAGGTTAATTAACCTACAATCGCTTCGCTAATTAACAACAAATGATCGCGATTTTTTTTTTTGGCAGGGTCGGCTTGATTAATATCCGCAATCCGGCCCGGATCATGGACCTGCCGGAACCCATACCACGATCGAATAGGGTCAGGGTCAGCATAAAACCGGATAGATATCTCCTTA
>JBAZHD010000043.1:0-26136 GCA_041652515.1 Methanoregula sp. | reverse complement strand
ACTTCTGCCGGTCCCGGCCGGAATCGAACGGCTGCCCGCTCCACCACGGGTTCTGTGCAGCGAGGAGCTCGAAGGGAGTTGTCACACTGATGTGTAGGGTTATACCCCCACATAAATGTTGGTTTGTGAGGGGTTATAACCATACATGTATTGGGGAGTTGTGGGGGCGGGTATGGTTGGGGGCCAGGACAAGAGAGCGAGGAGTGTAATGAAGAGAGCAAGGGTGGGGTGGGGGAGCGCATTTTTTCCTGCGGTAGTGTCGTTGATATGGGATAAATACGGGGGGTTGGTTGAGCGGATACACGGAAGGTGAAATGCGAAAATATCAAATTTTTTTTGGAAATTGCGGGTCTTATATTATTAGTTTTACTTCGTTAAATAAAACTGGAGATAATTTTCTTTGAAGTGTCGGTAAATTCTCCCTTAACCAAATTTTACAATCCATTTCATTAAGAAAATCTCGGTTTAAAATTTCTGTTATCGATAGAGCAGAGAACCTCGATAATCCTATCGATTGAAGTGTAATTGTATTCCGATTATAGGATCCAAATTCGATGAACAATGGTAACTCTTCGCAAAATTGGGGGTTTTCAAAGCCAGAAACCTCATAATAATGACTCAAAATATCAATATAACATTTGAGGAATTTTTGGTACTCAAAACGAATTTGTTTGTCTAAAACATCAAAGAGCTCCTCTATTTGTTTATTGACAAATTCCTTATTTTTTGGAATTGCATTATATTTTGGATTATTCATTTTATATTGGATTATTTCCGATACGTTTTTCCCTCGAATCCATTGTTCTGCGATAGGAGCTGTAAACGTATAAGTAAGATTTCTTAAATTAAATTCTCGGAAGAAAATATCGATAAATTGGAAGATTTGTTTTAAATTTGATGAAAAGTGAGGATTAAAAGGATACACGGGTAATGGGATTTTTTGAGTTTTTAAAATATCGAACAACTTTTGTTGAATTAATGGATTAATTGAGGAATTTTTTTGAATTATTTTTGCCGGAATTTCAATTTTCTTCGACATCTCCATTACTTCTTTCTCAATTTGGGTTAACAAATCCTCATTACATTGGGGGTTTCGATTTAGCAGATTTTCAACAAAACTGGTCTCTCCAGTCTTCATTGATTGAATCAAAAATTTTGTAAGAGCTTGTTCGACTTGAAGATCATTGATTTTCATTTTCCGATACATCTGTTTTAACCCCTTCATGATCTCTTCATTTTTATTGATGACCGTTTTTTCAAGACCGCTTTCAATTTCATTTTCAAAATCATGAGGATCGGGTTGGTAACCTCGCCAATCTTTTACATTAATACAATAAATATTTCCATAGTAATCTTTTAACAATCTCCCTGCACGTCCTGCTAAATTCCAGAAACTCCCTTTTTCCATGTAATTTATTTTATTATTGGGTTTTCTGCCCTGTTCAGGTTTAAAAATAAATATGTTTTTTGCTGGGAGATTTACTCCTTCAAGAAGGGTACTTGTGCAGAATAAAAAAGAAATATCCTTATTTTTAAATAAGCTTTCAACAATCAGTCGTATTTGTGGAGGCATTTTCCCATGATGGTAACCGATTCCTTTCGATAAACATTCGATTAGATAGTAATCTCGATGAACATTATCGATTAAAAATTTGATAGCCTCGGTAATATTTGGATTACCGGAGATATCCGGGAAAAGTCGGCATAATGATTGAGCATTTTTCACACACGCTGAAGCAGAATTACAATAGACAATACTATTGCTATCCGAGAAATTTTTTGCCGCCCATATCAACGGCCAATTCGTCACACCCTGTAGAGCGTCCAAATCATTCTTTGATACAAGGCCGGTTGCAATTAAAAATTCTTCTGCGAACTCAGAATTAGATAAAATCATTTCAAATTTATCTAAATCAACATCAACCTTTATCACATTTTGACAAACGGGCGATAAATTTGTTTTCTCCGCTTTTAAATCCTCTAAATTGAAAATTTGTGCGAATTTTTCGGGATTACTCACAAACGGAGACAAAAATATTTTTTGTAATGAAGGATTTCTTTTAATGGCTTCTTCAATTACTTCTTCGAGTAGGATGCCCCTGCTAAAATCTGAAACTTTTTGCGCTTCATCAATAATCAGAATGTCAAGCGGTTCTGTGAAATCAGAATCAAATAATAAGTTATGGAATCTCTCTTGAGTAAAAATAAAAAATTTCTTCAAAAATAACTGATCTTTATCATAATTTTTTGGTGCTGACGATATGAAAATGTCAGGAATATCATATTTTTTCATTTCACTGATGACGTCTTTCTGAACTTGAGCAATTAATGCTCTAGTTGGGACTATGTAAACCACATTTAAGCGATCTGATTCCCGATATTTTTTTGCCAGGTATGCGATTAATAAAAACGATTTTCCTGCCGAAGTTGGAGCAGATATGCTCATTGATTTACCCAGACTCAGATCACTAAAAACATTACTTTGAAAATCTGTGAAATACTCATTCGAATTATCTTTTTGCAATGGAACCCGGTTTGATAATTGCTTGACAACAATATCTCGATAGACTAATGGATTGTACGGAAACTCAGATTCCTGATATATCGAGAAATAATCAACTTCTTTATCAATCACCACATTTTTTTTAACCACAGGCAATTGGCCGGTATTTATCAAAATATATTGGCAAATCCTTGACAGTTCGTTGTATTCGTGAGAAAAGTTCTCAACGAGAATTGTGACAATTTTGTTAGCAATTTTTTTGTTTTTCTCTTCTTTGGAAAAACACAAAATTCCAGCGCATTTTAATAAATTTTCAATTTGCTCAAACGAAATGGTGGAGCGATGTTCAACTCCCATTTTTTGTATTTTTAATAACTCTCGATAATTATCTCTAAATTTTAAATTTCCAATTATTTCCGAAGACATTTCGTCATATATAGAAATATTAATGGGCATTTGTCAACTCTCCGAGGAAAAGTTTTCTGGCACGTTCAAGATCCTTTATGGGCAATAAATAAAAAATAAATTGTCGATTTATTAATTCGGGATGTGCATTTATTCGCGTTGAAATTTTTGAAATATAATCTTGAATTTTCTCTTGGTATGCAGCAAGGATTTTCTCAATAAGATCTTCACCATTATTTTTTTCTTCAATTTCTTTTAATTTTTTTTCTTCAAAACATAAAAAAATTGCATGAATCTCCGAAAAATCCTCTTTTTTTGCCCCGAATGGATCTAAATAATCCTTGATCATCCGACGGATATCTGGAGGTATATCGTCAGAAATATTTCCTGATGCGAGAGTAATTTCTAATTGATGCTCTTCTTTATCCAAGCAATATCCATTTACTGATGATACTGCTTCATATAACGTAGAATAAAAATTCTCTCCTGTTTTTGACTCGCCTAAAAATAAAAATTTTAGTTGACCATTTATCCCAAAGTGAATGGCGTCGGACCCGTGCGAATGCATTCCCCCTGATGTTTTTATGCACATTTTATTAATAACCTGAACAGCGCCCTCGCCAACTTCCAAAAGATGAAATAGAATCAAATCGCCCATCTCGCCTCCTCGGAATTTTGTCGAATTTGTCACATACCGTCGAATGGCTTGTTTGCAAATGTCCTGACAATTTTTGTCATTAATTTGGCTTCGTTCTTCTTTAGATAATGCATAATTGACCAGTCTTTGAGTGATAAATAAAAAAAAATCATCATCACGACTTCTATCATTGTAAAATTCGATCATGAAAAATTTTGCATCTATTTTAGGAGAGATATTTGCGTGAAATCTTTGGCTAATGAGGTTCGAAAACTTTGGATCAGCCCTTAATCCGATATTTGAAGTTTCAGAATTCATTTGAATAGGATCGTATTATCTTTATATCTATATGGGTGCTTTGTTTGGAACGTCGGATAAAAACCAATCGCAGTTGTTATCTTTTTAATCTTTGAAAAATCACCAAGACAAAATTTTTTAAAAGATAATTTGCATCTGGCCAATCCAGATTGCCCTTTAATGTTTTTTGGACTATGATCTAGCGATCAATGTTTTTCAACCGTTAACAAAATTATTTAATTCAGATTCATCAATTTTTCACAGTATTTTTGTAACTCTTCAACCGATTTGCAAATGTAATCTGGATTACTCCCAATTAAACTGTTAGAATCATCGGACCCCCACAATGCAGCAATCGAAATAACTCCAGCTGACTTTGAGGCAATTATATCCTGTGTTGCGTCTCCGATTGAATACGCCTTGGATGATTTGATTCGTAATCGTCGTAAGCCTTCATTGATCGGTTCAGAATTCGGTTTATGCAAACTTGTATCGTGATAACATACGGTTGCATCAACTTTCAATTGAAAATGTGCGATTACTCTCAGGCAATAAGATGAAGGGCTTGATGTGATTATGCAAATTTTGTTATCAAAATCGGAAATTGTTTGAAATAATTCTTGAATCCCTGGATAGATTTTAATTAAGGGAATCATTGAATATACCGTTGGCCAATTCCGCATTTTTCTATTTTTTGCGCAAATTCTGGAATCAACAAGTGTCTGATCCAGATCGAATAGGAATCCAAGCTGATTATCCTGGATTTTCATTCTTGAAGTCACCCAATGAGATTTGCCCTCGTTTTTTAGGAGTTGATTTGAGTATCCGCTCTTTTTGTGAAAAAACAGGGACAATGAATTCATTCAGTTCCGGATTTTTTTCGAGTGACCGGGTTGGACTTGTAGGTTTTGGGATTAACACTTCATCATTTTTTGAAAACGATGTCGATTGCATCTCTCTGAAAAGATTTGAGATAGAATCCTTATCATCTACATTGACGGGAATTGCATTTTTTTCCTTTATTAATAACTGATTTCCACGTGCTTGTGATAATAATAAATGATTATCGGGGTGTTGAACACAGGCCAACTTTCTTTTTTGTTTCAAACAAAAATCTACAGTATGCATTGTTCCACCTTTGATATCGGTTTCAACAACAACAATACCACAGCTTAATCCACTTTGTAAACGGTCACGATCAATAAATGAAAATCTCGATGGTCTCACCCCATATGCATATTCACTTAATAGGCATCCGTTACTATCCAAAATTCTTTCTGCGAGGTTAGCATTTTGACGAGGATAGATCATTTGAAGGCCGTGTGCAAGGACCGCGATAGTCTGCCCATTTTCATTTAAGCAACCTTCATGAGCGGCTGCGTCACAACCCTCGGCAAGTCCACTAACCACTACAAAATGATTTTTTGCAGAGATCTCACCTAATTTCTCGGCTGTTGTAACCCCATAATCCGATGGATTTCTTGTTCCGACTATTCCAATCGCTTTTGATTGGTTTATTAAGGAGATGTTACCCTTCGCAAATAAAATGAGGGGCGGATCGGGAATTTGTTTCAATTTTTCAGGAAAATTTGTGCTATCGCGGGGAATTATCTCGATATTCGCTCTATTTGATTCTAATAAAACATTTTTTGCCTTATCGTATGCTAGATTGAGCTCATTATCATTCGGAACCGCAAACCGAAAGTTAATTTTTTTCAACGAGTCCGAATTTTTATTAAGAAAATCACGGATAAATATAAATTTTTCCTTCGAATTATCAATATCCTTCTGGAATTCATCTAAAGCAAATTTCAGAGTCTTTTTTCCGACATTAGGAATATTCGATAATGTTAATGGTATAATCGGATCAATTCCATTCGTCATCATATTTTGAAATCCCGGGTTATCGTTTAGTTTGACCTAAAGCCAAACACCCAACTTCTTTGGCTCCATTTTCTAATAGCATCTCCTTAACCCATTGAAAGCTATTCCCCGTAGTTCTTACATCGTCAAGAAGAAGAATTTTTTTCCCTCTAATTTTCTCTAAATTTTTAATCTCTAAAGATGATTTATACTCTATCTCGTTATCTTCATCTTTTGAAAAATCTTGATCTACTTTCTTAGTTCTTACGATACAATCTGTTGCATCAATACGTCCGGCACTTGCTAATTTTTGAGCGAATCTCAACATTCCGGATCTAGTCTTTTCTGGGTTTGATGATGGAATAATGAGTACAGGAACATCCAAATTAATTAGAGGGTTGATTAAGTTAAAGAAAAAATCCATTCCCTCTTTTTGGCTTATGGATTTGCCTTTGTATCCATAGTACCCATTTCCGAATCTATCCTTTAATGCCAATAAATTGGCACTGTTTATGTCGTGATCCGGATTTGATGAATCAGAATGTGGCAAATTTTTTGGATGATACTCGACCTGATAATATGAGGTCGAATAATTCATTTTAGGACTTTTAAATACATCCGGGGGAACCCCTAATGTCACCATATTTTATCATTCGGTTTTATTGATTTCTGCATTTAAAACAATATTGATATTTTTTTTGTTGATTTGGATCAAATTATCAAGTTATTGAGCCAAATAATCGGACAATAGCCACAGTGTTTTACTGACGTCCAAAACCAAAAATCTTTCTCATATCCCGAGTTTCAGTTGTATTCAGGTTCACGCATCCACACCACATCCTGCCAGATCCTGGCCGCAACCTTTCTCTAAAAAAATTTTCCAAGCAAAATGCCGGGCACACTCACTAACTCGCACCGCTTAAAAATTGGGTTTCATGAAAATATTTTCATGACCCCCCCTTGACCCTCAGCAAAAATAATTTATCAAGTCCGTACAGAATTTTTTTCCAAAAACCTTTCCCGCGCCAAAAATATTTCTAAAAAACTTTTCAGAAAAATTTTCACAAAAAAATTTCCCGGCCCCGCCACAACAAAAACCGGCACCGGAATTCCAAGAAGCGAACGCCGTAAACCCAAGTAAAAACCACCCCCCGGAACCCACTTTTCTCAAGATCCACACCATCCCCAATCCGGCCCCCATACGCCCCCCGTTGTACCACTTTTCCGGAACGGAGCCCCATACGCGCCCGGATTAGGATCCGCCAAGCCCCTGTTGCGTGCGAAACTCCTGGAAGTATTGGCATGACAGGGAGTCCGGAAGATCGGCCCGACGGAGCCTCCCCACTCGCCGTCGGTGGGTGCCCTTTATCAGCACATAGTTACCGACGGAGAATCTCATCTCACCGACGTAAGGAAGATCCCCAGAACAGGCCTTCCTTTCGATCCAGCATCCCCCAGCCCGTTTGAGAAAAGATCGCCCGCCCAATAGCGTATATTAGCCCGGATTTTTTTCTTCGGCGTGAGAAACGTGAATCGGAGCCTGTATCGGGCGCAAAAATCTCCTCATTGTACCCTTATTTCCGAATTCCCCGGATTTTAGAGTGCCGGGAGGGGGTCCGACAGATACTTCACCGTCGGAGATGGGGGATCCGGATAACGTCTCTCCTCTGCAAGAGAATTCACCGACGGTACCGACGGGGGTCTGAAAACTGCCCTTCTTTCTGATCACCAGGGCTATCCCCCGCAGGATCCCGCGTTCGGCCACGGGTTAATGCCGGTTAATGGATTTTAATCTCCCCGTAAATCTCCCCGATTGCCAAAAACCGGCCAATGCAACGCCCCCCGGAAAGCCGTGTACGTAAATGGCCCGAAATTGTACGAAATTCAGGATCCCGAATCGCCGGATTGCCAATCCGGGGCCGTAACGGGATCCGAAAAATGCAGGAGAGATCCTCCACCCGTGGAATCCCCATCAGGGGAAAACATCCGGAGAAATCGGCAATCGAAGCCCATATTGGGGGTCGGATAGCGATAAGGGAATGTGGCATCAAAAAAGATTATGACGGAGGAGTGTTGATTGGCAGGGGGCAGTCTGTACATGGAGTTGCCGCGTCTGCATATCCGGCTTTTCCTTCGAGGTTTTCCGTAAACCGCCCGGCCTTTTGATTGATTATTTTTATCCCGGGACCTGGTGTATACGTAAAGTGATCATCAGAGATCCCCTGGTTCACAGTCACATTATGGAACCGGATAATCCCAATGTTCGTTGTATTATTCGGGATAAGTTCTGCCCGAAGAATCATTCCGGTCTTCATATCTGCCCATAAACGAATCGTAGTAAACGAATACCTGATGTTGTATCGTTTGGAGACCGGCGTTGTCTCGATAATCCATGTGCTGGCTCCATCGATCGTATCATTTCCCTTTATCGTTCCAGGACTCTCGTTGAGTATATCCGCAAATATCTGCTGGTAGTCCAAATCATCGAAAAAACGCCGGACCGAAGGATCTTCAAAATACGTTGCTGTATCTGATCCATTACAATACGACCAGCGGATATTCCCATTAGAGAGGGAGTAACAACCGTTGGGATCTACAACCCGGTACATATATGGCCGCTTAATGAGGATATCCTGCGTGATTGTGGGGCCATCGTTTTGTAATTTTTCTTCGACCGTAACCGAATAATCAGTGATGGATTTCTGAAGTTGAACAATTTTTTCAGAATTATATCTTTCAGGTGTGGAGTTCTCGTCAGGTTGGGTACATCCGGAAACAAAGATAAGTATCAGGATCAGTATCAGCGAATATGTCTGGATTTTCATTTCTTCTCATTCCCCGGTCGAATTAAGAAATAAAAAAAGGTTATGATCTTCATCATCACCGGGAATCACAATAACTGTTGGTAACAAGCAGGTTCCCGTTTGCATCCGGATACCAGGACCAGTCAATGTTTACATAGTCCTCATTATCCGTCTTGTTTTCATATTGCCAGACCTGTCGGGGGTAAAACCATGAAGATCCATCATAGTTCCATTCATCTTTTATCGGGATTGTCCGAGCAACAAAGAAACCGCTCGTAACAGTATTCCATAAAAATTCTGATGAACCTGTTATACGGTTGTAATGATACGCCGGGTTGTCGGTATCATCAAACAGATAATAATACCAATCGCTGGCACTGACGTCTTGGAACCAGATTTCATAGATCCCGGGATTATCATCAATACCAAGTCCCGCGTAATATTCATACTCGTGCGGAACAGAGTTCAGAGGTATCGTTACGAAACCGTCGTTGTAATCCCAGTCGTCGATGTCGGTTAACACACCATTATCCCAGATTGCGGGGAACAACAGCATGTTTGCACCATCGTTCATATCATGGAATGTGACAACCAGCTCGATTGCATCATTGCTGTCATCCATGTACAACTCCCGTTCCTGATATACTTGATACCGATCATTGGTATCAAGATAATACATGTTCGGCGTGATTTTTCCGGTAATGTAGATTACATTATGGGTACCACTCTGGTTGAATGTTATCCATTCATTATGCCAGCCGAGCTTGTTTGGATTGTAGGTCAATGAATACCCAGTACGATCAGGTAGTCTCATTGGCGGGGATGCAGGAATAATTGGGGAAACCGATGAAATTGCCGTTTCCTTTTCCAGGTCATTACTCTCCTCTATCAGTTCATCGATCGTTGAATATGTCTTGAAAAATTGTTGCGGAAATGTAAGCTTTCCATTATCCGAATTTTTCACGAAATACTCGTACATCGTCTTTGGTATACGGAAAAGGACAGCGCGACTATCTTTTTGAAGGTTTTTACTTACCAGATATCCAGGATAATCAGGATTTTTCACAAACGAATCCTGAATGGATTTCTCTGAAATGGTGAAATCAATCAGATAGATTCCTTTGGGATCATCTGTTTTTGAAATGCTCGATTCTGGTACAATGACCGAATAGATTTCTGATTCTGGCAATGGACTGGCCTCTTTCCAATTTTGAAGATATCCAGTTGGTATCTGGTTATGAAGAGGAGTTTTTGTCTGACTTTCGGTCATGATTGTATCCGCCGCACTCACGCACGGCACCATCACCACCCCCGCCAGCAGCAGTGCCAGCAGGGCGATGACTATCTTTCGTAGTTGCATTCTTCTTTCACTTCCATTGTAGTTTTTTCCATAGCCTGTGCTCGAAAGGCAGGGGAAAACCTTCATAGGATCAGAAGATAACAATCTCATGCCTACGGGCGGGACCGGGTTCAACGAAGTTTGTCGCTTGGTGAGCCCGTCCTTCTTCTGTTTTGGGACAACCTCCGGTCATCCACAAAATGCGATTTATAATGATGACATATATATGTTTTATGTCCAAATCATCAAACTATCCAGTATTGTGAAAATGATAGGTTGAGTTTTGAACGACAACACGTAAATAGAATCGATCGGGATTTTCCGGAAGGGAGGTTTTTCCGGCGTAAATGAAAACCTACGCGGGTATGGTGGCTGTAAAAAGGGAATTCCCGAGATTCTCCCGCTCAATGATAGACCCCCACACCGAGGCTCTCTAAAAACCGCCCTCTTCCCCATCATCCTTAGATGCACAATCCCCCCCGCTCAATGGAACCCGGCCCATCCGGGGAGAAGAAAATGGCGATCCCCGGCATGCTGCATCATCTGCACAACCACCGTGAGGAGATCCCGAGTGGGATAAACATGAGCAGCGGTCGACAGCACCGTCCGGGAAAATGAACACCGGGGTTATGTTCCCCCACTGATCAGCCGGCTCGTCACGTCCTGCGTGAGCAGGGTCATCTGGTGGATCGCGATTGCATTCAGCTTTACCAGCCGCCCGGGCTGGGGAATATTCTCGCCGATGAAGTGGGCATTGAGATTCTCGAGATTCGAGAGGCAGACCAGTTGCGAGATATCGGCGTAATCCCGGATATTCCCTTTTTTATCCGGGTTGCTGTCGCGCCATTCTTTTGCGGTGAAGCCGAAGAGCGCCGTGTTGAGGAGATCGGCTTCGGATGCATACACCCGGTTGATCTGAGATGTGCTGAGTTCTTTCGGGATCAGGATCTCTTTGATCGCGTCCGTATGAATCCGGTAATTGATCTTCGCGAGATTGCGCCGGATGTCCCAGCCGAGCTGTTTTCGTTCCTCATCCTTGAGGCGCTGGAATTCCTTGATGAGATAGAGTTTGAATTCCACCGAGATCCAGGAAGCGAATTCAAACGCGATATCCTTGTGGGCATAGGTACCGCCATACCGCCCGGGTTTTGCCTTAATACCACGGGCGTTTGTCTTACCAATCCATTGTCGTGCTGTGAGGATGAAACTGTTAAGCCCGGCCTGTTTTCTAATCCCATCGAATTCGATGGGATTAAAATCCGGGTTATTGAGCTGCTCCCATATTCCAAGGAATTCGATGGTGTTTCGGTTCCGGAGCCAGTTTTGGATAAGGTAATCGGTTCTTTCGGGGTCCTTATACCTGGCAATATCGGTGATGCAGATATAATCCTCATCGTTCTCAACCACAACGCCCACATCCCGGTCGAGCACATTGATCTTTGCCATGATAACCTCACCGGCAACTCAGGAGTTCCGGACAATAATCACTGAACCGGAATCTTCCTAGAACGGTTATGAAAGTACGGCGTGAGCGGTGTGAAACTGGCATTCCACAGACTTTTTTAAAAAAAAATTTGACCGGCACCCACGATAGTGCCTGCTTGATACCGCAGTTGTTTCGTTCCTCTATCAGTTGCCTGATCAGACAGGACTTTCAAAACCAAAACGCCCGCATGGTCGCGAACTCGCTCCCACTCAAATTATTTTCATGAAAATTTTTCCGTTCAAAAAAAAATCTCCACAAACGTTTTTCAAAACTTTTCCCACTCGCGTCATCGAGTCCGCACAGAATGTTTTCCCAAATTTTCCCCGGGCCAAAAATATTTTCCAAAAACTTTTCAGAAAAATTTTTGCAAAAAATTTCCCGGCCAGGCCACATCAAATCCCGGCATCGAAATCCCCGCCATTCACGCCGTAAACCCCCGCAACAAACAACCCCCCCGGAACCCCATTTTTCAAGATCCACACCATCCCCAATCCGGCCCCTATACGCCCCCCGTTGTACCACTTTTCCGGAACGGAGCACAATCCAAGCCCGGATTAGGATCCGCCGACCCCCTGTTGCGTGCGAAACTCCTGGAAGTATTTGCATGACAGGGGGTCCGGAAGATCGGCCCGACGGAGCCTCCCCACTCGCCGTCGGTGGGTGCCCTTAATCAGCACATAGTTACCGACGGAGAATATCATCTCACCGACAGAAGCCGGATCCCCAAAACAGGCCTTCCTTTCGATCCAGCCTACCCCAGCCCGTTTGAGAAAAGATCGCCCGCCCAATAGCGTGTATTAGCCCGGATTTTTTCCACCGGCGTGATGAAAGTGAAACGGAGCCAGTATCGGGCAGAAAAATCTCCTTATTGTACCGTTTTTTCTGAATTCCCCGGATTTGGGAGTGCCGGGAGGGGTCCGGATCACGAGTTCACCGTCGGAGACCCGGGATCCTGAACGAGTATCTCCTTCACCAGGGATTATACCGACGGTACCGACGTAAAATCAGCCCACCCGTCCGAATAGGGAGCCCTGCATATGGGTCAACGGGCAACATGCTCCCGCATCCTCTGCACAGATGCCCCCTTTTTCCGCCGCCCCAACTCTGCCATATCCTGTCATCCTGTTCCGGCGTGAAAATGAACGTTTTCGCGCGAAACCCTGCTGTTTTCCGGAAAAACACTGTTATTTTCCCGGAAAACAGGGCAATCCGGGACCGTACAGGGTTCCTTTGGGAAGTACTCAAAATGAGGGTGCCCCGGGGCATCTGGTTTTGAAAATTTTTGTCGTAAATGGGTAGCGCCGGAATCTGGCAAAGGGCGGTTTCGCTCACCAACCTGCACCGCCCAAATTTTTCATGAGAATTTTTTTCCACCTTGAAAAAATCTCCAACAGTTCTCCAAAAAATTTCCCGGAGACTTTTCCGGACATGCGGCCGCAATCCCAAAACGATTTCAGAACTTTCCGCTATGAAAAAATTCCGGCACAATATTTTTAAAAAAAATTCCCGGCCGGGTCACAAGGAAAATCCGGCACCAACACCCTCGTTTGAAAAAAGGGATCTAGTACACTTCTTCGTGCGGACCAATATTGATCAATACAACCCGGGTCCGGCTTTCATCGATAAAATCGAAGACAATGCGCTGCTCGTAGGTGATCCGGAACGACCAGAGACCTTTCAGGGTGCCGCTCAGGGTATGGGTTTTCAGGGAAGGATGAAAAGGATCTTCTTCGAATTGAATAATTTTCCTGGCAAATTGTGCTTTCAGTTCCGGGTGCTGGAGGGACCACTTCCGGTAGATCTTTTTGAACTTATCATCCCAGATGAGTTCAACCATTCAGATCCGCCAGGAGATCTTTTGCCGTTCCGCACCGGCTCTTGTTTTTCCGGACATTATCTTTCGCATCTTTTGCGCGGAGTGCAATGGCTGCACGTTTTGCATCGATAAGCCTGCGCTGGATAATCTCCTGGATGTATTGCTGGTCCTCGATGTCGAGCTTATCAACATACTCCAGAACCGTATTGAGGGATACTGCTTCGCTTCCCATAAGATGCCTCTGTACCATAATCGCTGTTGCCCTACAAAGGTATTTTGATGGAACTACGATAATCCTGACAACATTTTTTCTCCCGGTTCTCCCGTCCTGTTAACATTTTCAAAACTTCTCAGACTTGGTCCCACGGTCCAAGAAAATTTTTAAAATTTTCTCTGAAAAAATTTCCGGCAAACCGTTTCAGAATATGTTCCGGGAAAAATTTCCCGGCCGGCTCACCACGGAAACCCGGCACCGGTTATCCCAACACCGCCAGCCACACCCAGAAAATCCCGACCTGCACAATCGTCAGCGGCACACCCACCCGGGCGAACTCGAAAAACGTCAGTGTTTCCCCGCTCTTCTCCGCGTTCTGGATGATGATCACATTGCTTGCAGCACCCAGGATCGTCAGGTTGCCGGCAAGCGTGCTTCCCGCAGCAAGCGCCATGAGCCGGGCCGTGGTCCCGCCGGCCTGCATGATCATCGGCTGGAAGAGGGCAACGAAGGGGACGTTCGAGATGAACTGGCTGATGATGATGCTCATGCCGAGAATCACCGGTATCGATGAGATGCTGCTGCTGTCGACAAATGACAGGATGAACCCGGACTCCCAGACACTCTCCATAAGGACGAACATTGCGGCGAAGAAGACGAGCGTGGGCCAGTCAATGGCACGGAGAATGGAGAACCGGCGTTGCGAGAAGAGGAGGACCGGTGCTGCGGCACAGACAGCAATCAGGGGCAGCGACAGGGGAATCATGGTACCGGTGAGCGAAGTAACGATCTTCACTGCTGCAAGCACGAAGATGATCGCAAGCGAGCACCGGGTCAGGAAGAAGAGGGAACGGTCACAGGTGACCTCAGTATCCGGTTCTGCAGTGCGGGCGGAAAATTCACCGGGATAGAATAACCGCAGCAGGATGAACGCCGCGGCAAGGCTCACAAGCGTGGGGACGATAAGCCAGACTGCGAAGGTCAGGAATGGCGATGCCATGCCGGCATTCACTGCCACGAGCAGGTTCTGGGGATTCCCGATCGGGCTCATCACGCTGCCGGTGGTGATCGCGATTGCCAGCGAGAGAAGCAGGAGCTTTTTGGAGATCTTCCATTTCGTTGCAAGCGAAAGTACGAGCGGCGTCCCGATAATGGCAAGCGTATCATTCATCAGGATCGCGGAGAGAATGCCCATCGAAAAAAGGATGATGAGCACGAGCTGGTCCGGGTTTTTCGCCCGCGAGAACAGTCGCTTTGCGGTATAGGCAAGGTAGCCGCTGTCCACCATGGCCTCGCCAACAACGAACATGCCGAACAGGAAGATAATCACGTCGGTGTTGATAGCCCGGAGTGCATCCAGGGGACCAATCTGGCCGGTCAGCAGTACCGCAAGAGCTCCCGCGAGCATGACCTGCCAGATCCGGAGGGTAACCCCGCCCACCTGCCGGACTGCAATCAGCAGGAAAACGGCGGCAAGCACGATGACTGCGATATACGTAGATCAGCGTTCTCTGTGCCGGGTGATAGGTGTTGGGTTCTGAACGGATTGTCTCAAAGCGATGGTCGGATGGTGCCCTCCTGCTCCCCTACGATGAGTGCCGCCGCCCCCGCGGGGGCGCTCCCGCGGCGGCTTCAATTTCCTGTTTTTCCGGAACCCGAACTTGCCCCGCTGTGCCGTACCGGGGCCCTGAGGCGGGGAGCCCTCGTAAATATTTTAAAAGGGTCGCGATTTTCATGGTTCGGGAGTGAACTCCCTTTCATGTGCGTTTCTCCAGAGCAGGAAAATACAATCGCGTGATTATTGTTAACCGCGACCAGCAACCTGAAATATTCCCGGGCAGAACCGGCATCATGGATTATCGGATCATAATAATACCCGCACTTGTACTTGTCGTGCTTCTCGCTGTTGCCGGCTGCACATCACCGGAACAACCCGTAACGCCCATGCCAACACCGGTACCGACTCCTGAACCAACCACCCCCGCGATTCCGGTACCGACAACGCAGGCTTCAACAGAACCCGGGCCGGTCGATACCCTGCCATCCGAATGGGATCTCTCGATCACCGTGGAAAAGGGCGGGATGTACTCGCGCACCATCCTTGCGAAGTTTGACGGCGGCAAAGGACTCAATTATGCATCGCGGATGGATGTCCGCGTCACGTACCCGGACGGGACGGTAAAGATGGATGGCATCGCCAAACCAAAAATGGGAGATTCGGTTGAGATCCTTGGCAGTGACGGAACGGACCGTGTCGAGGTCTTCATGCTGATGGCATCGGGCACCAGTTACAAGATCATTGACCAGCAGATGCCCTACAGAAACAAGTATTAACAATCAGGGAGCCGGCGGTTCAACGTTCCAGTGCAGGAGAATACCGTTCTCAATCCGGTGGGTCCCGATAAGCGTAAGACGGGGGAACTCTTCCTCTAAGATGAACCCGTTCCCGTCGGCAAGCGTGGGGGCATCACGACCGCCGATGATCAGGTTCCCGATGAACGTATAGATCTCATCAACGACCCCGGCCTGGATCAGGCCGGCGATCAGTTCCCCGCCCCCTTCAACCATGACCCGCTGGATGCCCAGTGTCCCGAGTTCGTCCATAAGATGAACAAGGTCAACCTTTTTTTCTCCGGCTACGATTACGGTCGCGGTTTTTTTCAGGGATGCGATCTTCTTTTTATCCGCCTTTTCAGAAACCGCGACAATCCGGAGACCGTCTCCTTTGTGAAGGATGGCTGCCTCCAGCGGGATCCGTGCCCTGCTGTCCACCACGATCCGTGCCGGGTGCTCATCGACACCCCGGTCTTTCCGGTGCCGGCGGCATTCCTCTCCCTTGACGGTCAGGGAGGGATCATCGGCAAGGACCGTACCGATCCCGACCATGACCGCATCGCTTGAGGCCTTGAGCCGGTCCACCCGGTTGAAGTCCTGTGCCCCGGATATTTTCACCTGGCGGCGCTCCCGGGTCGAGAGCTTACCATCGGCGCTCATGGCAACATTGACAACAACGTAAGGACGCGTCACGATATTTTTTATTGCCCTGCCACTCATATCAAACCACCGGTTTTACGGTAACCGGTGATCGTGTGGTTACCTGACACGATTTCCTGCAGGGAGTGTTTTCCCTCCTCCTTTTACGCACGAAATCCGGTAAACGAGTGGTCACCTTCTTATAAAAGGAGAAACTAATGGCGAAGATAGCTATGGACGAGAAGGTGTACAGGGTTTACCGGTATGATGTCTCTGAGACCGATATTGTACGGATAATCGTCATCACCTCCCTGGTAGTTACCTGTACTGTCATTGCCGCCATCTCGTTCTCGCGCTCGATCACGCTCATCAACTACCAGCTCTTCTTCATCCCCATCCTGTATGCAACGTACTTCTATGCCAAGCGCGGGCTTCTCGTTGCGGGGATCTGCGGGATTCTCTACCAGGGGGTCGGGTATTATTACCGGTTCCCGGATTTCCCGGCACTGATGGGTGTAACGTCAGAGGCATTCCTCTTTATCATTATCGCGAGCCTCATGACCTATTTCATCGAGCGGATTCGTGATGGCGAAGCCCGGTACCGCAGTGTCTTTTTACACTCCCAGCTGGGAATTATCCTGTTTCATCTCCCGGATTACCGGATAAAACAGACAAATGACAAATTTGCTTCCATGCTCCACTACAGCACCGGCGAAATCACTGAGATGACCTTTCCCTCCCTTGCATATACCCCCCGGGAGAACCAGGTTTTTCTCGAACGAATCGCTGAGAACAGGGATTGTGAAAATTTCGAGATCCGGTTCCGGACAAAAGAAGGCGACAGCTGCTGGGTGAACCTGTCATGGAGTGCTATTGACGAACAGACGGTCAGTGTCACTATCGTGAACGTCAATGCACGCAAACTCATCGAGGAGATCAACAACGACACCATGATGAAATACCGGTCCCTGACGGATAATTCCCCGACCAGTATCCTCGTGCTCCTGGACGGGCAGATCCGGTTTGCCAATCCGGCGTTCTGCGCATATTCTGAATATTCCCCTCAGGAACTGGTTGGAAAAGACCTGCTTTTCATGCTGGACTCCCGGGACAAGGACAAGTTCGGGGTGTTCAGCAACCGGCTGGTCAGCGAGACCCAGCTTCCGGACGGTACCGAGTTCCGGTTCGTCACAAAAAGCGGCGGGCAGAAAGTGGCCATGGTCTTTGCAAACCCGATCACCCATGACAACGTCCAGGCCACTATGATGAACCTGGTGGATATTTCCGTCCAGCAGAGGCTTGAGGAGAGGATCCAGCTGGACAATGAACGACGCCGGGGCATCATCATCACGGTGGCCCACGAGCTGCGCACCCCGCTCCAGCCGATCCTCGGCTATCTCAACCTCTTGATCCAGGACCCGGAAGCGTTCGGCATCCTCGACAATACGAAAAAGATGCTTGAACGGTGCCTTGTCAGTGTTGACCGTGAGCGCCAGATCATCAACCAGATGCTGGAGCTTTCTATCCTTGAGAGCGGGAAGATCCGGCTGACATTTTCAGAGTTTGCCTTATCTCCGCTCGTCCATTCCGTGCTCGACACCGGCGGATACTTTTCCAAGGGCGATATCACCGTGGATATTCCCGATGACCTGGTCATCCGTGCGGACCAGGACCGGATGTTTTCCGTGCTCGATTCCATCCTCTCGAATGCAGTCAACTATTCCAAGCCCCCGCGGAAGATCCATATCGCGTACCGACCAGGTACTGATGGGATCTCCCATGCGATCTCCGTGCAGGACAACGGGATCGGGATCGAGAAAAAGATGTTTGCCTCGATCTTCGAGCCTTTCCAGCTGGCCGATGCGGCCAAGCTTTCCCGGAAATATGACCGGCTCGGGCTGTCGCTGTCGATAGCAAAACAGATTATCCAGATGCATGGAGGGGACATCACGGTCGAGAGCACCGTGAATGTCGGCAGTACCTTCACGATCCAGATACCCAGGGAGTTGCCTAAGGAGATACCCCATGTCGAATAAGATCATGCTTGTTGAGGATGACCAGCCGATTCTCGAACTGATGGAAATTCTGCTCACGCGGATCGGTTATGAACCGCTTATCGTACCGGATGGGCCCAAAGCCCTCGATATCGTGAAAAACGATCCCCCGGCCCTCATCCTGCTCGATGTCATGATGGAGCCCATTGATGGCTGGGAATTCCTGGATAAGATCCGTACAGGGTACGGCATGAAGGACCTGCCGGTCATCCTGTTCACGGCGTCGCCGGCTGTCGAAGAGCGGCTCGCGACCATGCATGACAACCACCTCGGGATACTCCAGAAACCGGTTTCCATGTCCGATCTCAAGGCCGGTATCGCGAAGTTTTTAGAGAAATAATTCCCCGGTTCGTGTGTACCGGTCTTCCCGGGTTGCGAACCGGAATATCCCGGCGCTTACACTTCATTGACCGTGTGGGTCAGGATGACCGAACCCCTGCCATGCATCCGGGGATATTCCCGAAGTGACACAACGAAATCCTTCATGAACCCGTAATGGGGCCTGCTCACGTACCGGCCATTGTTCTCTTCGGGTGCAGGAAGGATCTTAATGAACTCCGGTGGTCCGCTGATGAGGTTCTGGTCCTCGTCACGGACTTCTCCGACACGGAAGAAGAGTTGTTTGTATTTCAGGAGTGTCCCGTAATTTACCGAGCCGGATGCTTTGATGATCTTCTCCAGCCTCCGGAGCGGGAACGTCCGCAGGCAGATGGCGGAGATGCCGGTTGTTGAACGGTACACGTAGATGTCCGAAAGCCCGTACTGCTCCTGCACGGCAATAAGCAGGGGCTCGATCCGGTCCAGGCGGCTGTATGACGGGTACGTGAAGAGCGGTACCTGTACCATTGTCCCGGGAACGGAACTGACAAGGAACGTGGAATAGGAAAAAGCAGGGATTGGCTTTGACCTTACCCCGGGACGGTGACAAAGCCAGGATATAATACGGGAACCTCGAAGAGGGCGGTCATCTCCCTTTGCAGGGATCAGTGGGGTACCAGGATTTACCCGGGGAATATATTTAAGAATTTCGCTGACGGGTTTTGCAAGCTGCTCCCGCGAGAGTACCGTGCAGACATAACCGGTCTTTGAGTTGATGGTCCCCGGAACCCGGATGATCCGGCGGGTATCGGCCGTGATTTTTGTATCGATTGCAATTCCTTCAGCAAGTACCCGGCCGACGATCTCCTTCCGGGCGGCCTTTGCCATATCCTCGCGCACGAGCGGGGACGGGTCATCGTACCGGCGGGGATCCGCACAGATTACATGGAACCCCTTGCTGCCGGAGAATGCGATATATTTTACGGCAAGTCCGCTCGTATCGCAGAACATAAGCAGTTTCTGCGTATCCTCACGTGCCAGTTCGAGGTTCGCAACCGAGAACGGCGAACGGTCGATGTCGAAGACGATATCCGAAGAGAGGAAGATGTTGTCGGAGAGGGGTGTTCGTTCGCGCCTTCCCAGGTTCTCGGGCACCAGCCAGCAGCTCGTGGAGTAGTAGACATCGGATGGCCGGTACCGGACCAGCCACTTCCGGAGCACTTCCTCCGACCGGATCCGGTCCTGCAGCTTGAGGAACATGCCCCGGGGAAGGAGAATGCGGAAATGGCGGTGGGGGAGATCGGTGATGGCCGAAAGGTCCGGGGAATTGTGCTGGTAAAAAGAGCGGAAGGGATCGGACATGAGGGTTTATTTAAGGAGCGGCTCGTAGTTCTGCTTTTTGAGATAATCCATGAAACCGATCTTTGCTTTTGCCGGGAGTTCGCGACACGCTTCCGCGGTGAGTTGTTCGAGCTCGAGACCTTTCTGGAAACTGTCGCCGGAGCCGAGGATCCGGTCCTTGTAGTTCCGCTTCATCCATGCCGCGAGCTTCTGGTATCCCGGGTGGGGTGAGCGGGAGGCGGACCGGCCTGTGGCTGGGTGTGCCGGCTGTGCAGCTGCCGGTTGGTTCGTCCCGGTCCCGGCCTGCTTCGCACGGTGTTCGAGTTCTGCTTTTTTTACCTCATTCTCAACCTGTTTCAGTGCCTTTCCGAGATCGTCAAAAAGTCCCATGCCCGTCTCCTCGTAATTTCTTACTCAGCATACTCGTTTGCAGGATAAAAATATTCTTTTATTCGCGATACCGGAAATGAATCCGGGCGGACCCTGCGGACGGGTTCCGGAGAAATGAGGAGGAGCCTGCCGGCTCAGTCCTGCGGGTGACAGAAGAGTCCGGCAATCTCCTGCACGGTCTTGTCCGAGGCAAAGACGATCAGTGCATCACCGGCCTGCAGTCGGGTCGTGGCATCGGGAGCGATGTCTGTGGCATTGTTCCTCCGGAGGCCGCAGTCCGTTATGCCGTACCGGGACTTCAGGTCCAGGTCCGCGATGGTCTTGTTGTCGGCAAAGGATCCCGGTTCAACGTGCAGCATCTGGACGTGCAGGGATTCAAGGACGGTATCCATGGCCGGGATCGCGTTGCCGTTATCGCCGTTTTTCGTGAATTTCGCGTACCCCCAGTCCTGCAGTTTTCGCACGATCTTCCCGATCTCGGATTCCGGGAGCTGGTATTTCCTCAAAGCCCGGGTGAAGATCTCCTTTGCCGACTCGTACTCCTCGGAGATCACCTCGTCTGCGCCAAGGTCCAGCAGGTACTGTGCATGCCGGATCTGCCGGGTCCGGGCAATGATATAGATCGACGGGGCCATCTGGCGTGCCTTATGGACAATACGCGGGACTGCTTCCTGTTCGGAAACAACGACAACGAGCGCCCGGGCAGTATGGATCCCGGCATAATCGAGGATTTCCTCCCGGATTGCGTCCCCATAGATAAAGAACGGGTGTCGGGCAGCCTTTTCCCGCCGGATCGTATCGGGGTTCAGCTCGATCACCGTGTAGGGGATACCGGTGATCTCCGCTGCCCGTGCCACGCTCTTGCCGGTGATACCGTAACCGGCGATAATAATATGATCCGCAATCTTTTTTGCCGTCTCCTGGTCCGCGGGACTGCACGCTGCAACCCGTGCCACACGCCCGGGCATCACCCGGTAAAACAGATCGACAACCCGGGGTGAGATATTCATGAAAAATGGTGTCAGGGCCATCGTGATGATCGCGGATGCAAGGAAGATCTGGTACACCATATCGGGAATGAATCCTGAGTCGATGCCGGTCTTTGCGAGCACGAACGAGAATTCTCCAACCTGGCAGAGAGCAAAACCGGTGATAATAGAGACCCGTGCCGGCATACCAATCACTGCTGCTGCGAATGCGCCGGTCAGGATCTTGGTGCCGATGATGAGTGACACGATGAGCAGGGTCATGAAAATAAATTCGGGATCGGCAAGAATGCTCCGGGTGTTGAGCAGCATGCCGATGGAGAGGAAGAAGACGGCAGCAAACACGTCCCGGAACGGGATGATGTGGCTGAGTGCGTCGATGTTGTAATCGGATTCGCCGATGATCAGGCCGGCGACAAATGCCCCCAGCGTGAACGAGAGCCCAGCCTGGTTCGTGAGCCATGCGACAACGATGCAGATCCCGGCAATAGTGATGAAGAAGAGTTCGCGGCTTTTCTGCCGGGCAACATGGTACAGGATGACGGGGATGACCCAGCGGGCAAGGATGATGACCAGGAGCAGGATACCGGCAACCTTTGCGATCCCGAGAGGCAGCGCGTTCAGGTCTGTGCCGCTGCTGCCCATGAATATCGGGGTGATGAGGAGCATCGGGATGATTGCCAGGTCCTGGAAGATCAGGATCCCGAACAGTGTCCGTCCCTGCAGGGTATCGACTTCCCGGCGCTCCTGCAGGATCTTCATCACGATCGCCGTACTGGAGAGCGATATGATGAAGCCGAAAACAACAGCCGAGCTGAACGGGACGCCGAGGGTGTAGGCAACGAACGTGATGGCAACTATCGTTGTACAGAGCTGGACGAGGCCGCCGATGATGACGATCCGCCATGATTTGAGAAGTTTGTCGAACGAGAACTCGAGCCCGATGGTGAAGAGCAGGAGCATGATCCCGATCTCACCGATCGTCTCGATTGATGATTCGTCCGTGATGAATCCCAGGCCGTAGGGGCCGGCTAGGATACCGATGACGAGGAAGGCGACGATGCTCGGGAGCCTGAAGACCTGGCATAAATACAGGAACAGGATCGAGATGAGTGCGATGCCGGTGAGGGCAAGCATGAAGTCCATTATACTCCTCCGCTTCCCGCCCGGTCCAGGAGCCGGCCGGGCCGGGCTTCTTTACGGATGACAATTCTCCGGAACATTGTTGTGCACTCGTTCTTTTCTGTAGAGTAATTTATCTTTATCCGATGTATTCCCGCCGATCCCAAACGCGGTGGCTGAAGCGGAAAAACGGATGCGAAAAACAAGAGTGCCCCAGGCCTGATTTGAACAGGCGACAACTAGATCTTCAGTCTAGCGCTCTCCCAAGCTGAGCTACTAGGGCAGGAGTACAAATGTTGTTCCTTGTCACTAATAAATGATCTGGTTATTTCCGGAATTTTGCCTGTTCCTGTGCTGCCCGCGACCGTTCTTTTTTATATCCTGCAATGACAGTATTAACCAATGCCTCCCCCGGGTGCCGGTGAGAATACTTCCGGCCTTGCAAACGCGATAAAAAGCCGCACTGCGCATGTGGTCCACCTGACGCATAACGACCTTGATGCCGTGGGAGCGGACGCGGTACACCGTATGAAGTTTGGTACGGACGGCGTCTTCACCATCTGGAGTTCGGTGGGAAAATTTGGCCAGCTCTTCGCGCTTGCAGCCTCCTGCGACGGCAAAGGCGACCTGCTCTCGATCTCGGACCTCGGGTACTGCCGGGATGCCGAACAGGTAGCACAGAAAGCAAAAAAGAACGGCTGGGTTGTGGAATGGCGTGACCACCACCGCTGGCGTGATGAGGAGGTAAAAAAAGTGGAGCCTGAGGTCGCGCTGCTCCATATCGATACCTCCGTCTGCGGGACCGGCGTTGTTGCCCGCGACATTATGCCCGATAATCCCGCTGCGGCTGAAGTAGCCCGGGTGGTCTGCGATTACGATCTCTGGAAACATGCCGATCCCCGCTCGGCAGTCCTCGGGCAGGTGCTCCAGCGAAAGGAGAACCGTGACCATGTCCGTGACTGCCTGATCAAAGGTATCTTCTCGGACGAACAGATCGAGCGCGAGTATACTGAGATAAAGACCGAGATGGAGGCGATGATGCAGCGGAGCTTGCAGAAAGCGACCTTCACCGGCACGAAATACGGGATTGCTTTTGCACCGCTCTACGGGTACCCGAGCGAGACCGCCCACTTCATCCGCGACCGGAAGAAGACGGAGATCGAGGTGATCATCGGAAAAGACGGGAAGTTCTCAATCCGTTCCGTACCGCCCATCAGCCACCTCATCGCCCGCGAGTTTGGCGGCGGAGGGCACCCGAACGCTGCCGGTGGCTCGTTCAACTTCACGGTCATCGAGCGGTTTACGTGGTGGCTGTTCAAGAAGAGCCGGCATTTCGACGAACTCGTGAATGTTGCGGAACGGCTGTGAATTCCTTTTTTTTCGTGTTCTGTAGAATCAAGCATGAAGCGATCCGGTTCACACCCGGACTATGAAAACCGGTAAATAATCATTTCAACCGTATTGATTTGTTGTGGGGGCGCCCCATCGGGGACAGCCAACGGCTGTGAAGAAGATTTTCCCATGAAAACGGGCACGATGCCTGCGGCCACAGGCACACAGAATGGAAATTTTTATGACATTTCCATATTAAATCACTCTAGAAGAGACATGATGGGGGCTGATGCCCCCATACCCCCATTACGATAGGTGCCGCCGCCCCCGCGGGGGCGCTCCCGCGGCGGCTTCAACTCCTTTTTCCCGGAAACCGAACTTACCCCGCCGTGCCGTACCGAGGCCCTGAGGCGGGGAGCCCTCCCAATAACCAGTATTACAAGATTTTCATGGCTTGGGTGAACCAGATCGGTTTAAGTGTGATTCTACAGAGCAAAAAAGTGAATTCAGGATTTTATTCCCATTCCCTGATGGTGTGAAAAAGCAGGACTGCCCCGAGAATCCCCGCAATGATGACGGGCAGGGGAACCGGTGACTCTGTCGGGATCTGAGTAGGTTGTTCTTCGGCCAGCGTTACGTAGATATCAACGGTTTCGCCCGCTGCAGGCTGGCGGGGCACGGTGCCGGTTGTTGTAACGAATCCGGGTTTTGACAGGGTAAATTCCGAATAAGGTGTCCCGGTAGTTGCAACCGAAACCCTGAGCACCCCATTACGGATCGTGCCCATAGTTTTCGACCCGATCGTGACCGTTGCACCGTCCACGTTCGCATGGATCGCGACCCAGCCATGTTCGCTGCCGGGCGGGCTGATCTGCGTTGTCGGCTGTGTTGTTGGTGTCAGGGTGCCGGCGGGTTCAAGCGTGACCCGGACCGTGACACTCTGGCCTTTTGCCGGTGCAGCCGGGAGGGAACCGGAAGAAGTGATGTACCCGTTCTTCTCCACCCGGTAGGTCGTGTAGGGTGTCCCGGTAGTGTAGACATGAATATCGAGGCCCCCCTCGCGGGTAGTGCCCTTGTATGCCGAGTCGAAGTATACCGAGGCCCCGTTCACGTTGCACGAGACCGTGTACCACCCGGCATCGCCGCCAATGGGAGTTTCCGCGGTGGTCGGTTCTGAGGTCGGGACCGGGTTGAGGGTTGCATAAAGATCAATGGTTTCACCATCGGAAGGCATGCCGGAGATGGATTCAGACCAGGTCACATAGCCGCTCCTGCTAACGGAATACCGGGTATAGGGAGTCCCGGTCGTGGATACATCCTGGGAAAACGAACCGCCAGAGATCGTGCCTTTGGTGGCCCCGTTGAATGCAACGGATGCACCGTCAACATTGCAGTGGACGGTGAACCAGCCCTTACCGCTGCCGACTGGTTTTTGCGTAAGGCTGACCGTGATCTCAAGGTTGGGTTCGCCACCGGGAACGTAACTGATGTCCCCGCCCGCATCGTAATACCCGTCCTTCTTTACGGAATAGGTACTGGAATAAACCCCGTTCTCAATATCCAGCGACCCGCCGGAGATCGTGCCTTTGAATGTGTTGTCCAGATACACGGATGCGCCGTCAGTATCGCAGTTGATGGTCAGCCAGCCTTCTCCCCCTGGGGGGATTGTTGCCGCTACAGGTGAACTGCAGAGGCAGAATGTCAGAATGAGCAGACAGAGAAGTTCGGATCTCATGGTATCATCCTCACAGAGTTTCCCGCCAGAGATATAAGACTTGGGCTCCGGGAAAAATGAGAGAACGTGCTCTGGAGAAGTACTCTCTAGAAAACAAACATGAACCGATCAGGTTCACACCCGGACCATGAAAATCGGCAAATACTGGATATTGGGAGGGCTCCCCGCTTCAGGGCCTCGGTACGGCACGGCAGGGCAAGTTCAGTTTCTGGGACTTCCGGGAAATGAAGCCGCCGCGGGAGCGCCCCCGCGGGGGCGGCGGCACCTATCGTAATGGGGGTATGGGGGCATCAGCCCCCATCATATATCGTCTAGCGTGATTTTATATGAAAAATGGATCACTTTTTCATCCGGTATGCTTTTGGCCTTCCCGGCACCATATCTGTTTTCATGGGAATCCATTCAGTCAACTGTGAAAATTTGGCTCTTCGCTATTTCAAGTGGGTAAGATAAACGATGAATTCATCTGCCATTGCATTGCGTGAGCCGCCGCGGGGGCGTCCCTTCGGGGGCGGCGGAGT
>JBAZHD010000042.1:0-26575 GCA_041652515.1 Methanoregula sp. | reverse complement strand
TTCAGTATTTACATGATTTTCATGGGCTTTAGTGCGAACCGGATCGGTTCACGGGTGTTTTTATAAGGCAGGGATTTTTTGAAAAAATTACCGGTTGTCGAAGGTTGTGGAAGAGAAGATCTCAAAAGAAATCTTTGCTCTGGAGAACTCATTTTGCGTGGCCTGACGCACCCGGGCCATCACCCCTCCGCTGGCGCGACCCGGTTGCGATAGTGCCGGTTTTCCCGTACACAAAAGAGCAGAGAATTTCTGTTCAGGAAATACGGGGAATCGTATGCACGCCCGCCCCCAATGGGGCAGGGATGGCGCAAGGGGGGCGATCCTGCCTTATGAAACAGGTTTCCTGCGGAGTTGGGGATTGTTTCCCCTTTAAAACCGGCCTCTTCAGGATTTACTGATGGGAGTTGAGACCCCCCTATCCCCCAGAAATGATAAACCCCGCCGCCCCCGAAGGGGCGCCCCCGCGGCGGATCAGGACGGTTGAAATAATTTATTGCCGGTTTTCATGGGTTGGGTGAACCGGATCGGTTTATGCCGTTTTCTGGAGAGCAGGGATAAAAAAAAAGGTGATTGGGTAACATCCACCAAACGTTCGATAAACCTAAAACAAAATTTACATTGCCGCTCTTGGGGGCTCCGGCAAGCCTCCGCCCCCGCCGCTCGGGCATCCCCCGGTTGCGATAGTGCCGTATTCCCTGTACTTTGAGTGTGCCTGATGTAGGTAATGCCGAGGCATCGCAATGCGCCCGGTCCCCCTCGGGGGACTGGCGGCGCAAGAGGGGGGCTACATTTTTTGTTTTCTCCACGGCAGATCTTAAAAAAAAATCCTGAATCGGCTCAATACTAACCCTGGGTTACCGGTGAACGTTACCTAATCACCAAAAAAAAATTACCGGTTGTCAAAGAGACCCTGATGGTCTCTTCTTCTCCTCAGGATTCCGGCGAACCTTTCGTATTCCGGTACTGGAACTCCGGCGCTTTGCGGAAATTCTCAAAGAAATTTCCAATCAGATCCGTTTCAAGTTCTCTCAGGTTATGCGGGACGACCACCTGCCCGATGATCTGGTACGAGAACTCAAGCGATCTTCCCTCCCCCGTCTTCTGGCTGTGGCCGAGCAACCGTTTCGCAATATCCGCTGACTGCCCGATATACACGATCTCCTGCACCCCGGCATCAGCGAGCAGGTAGAGCCCGGCACCGGCCGGGATCTCCCGGACATTTTCCGCAATAAGCGGTGTACGGTCCGTCCACTCAAGCCCCATCCAGTCGCTGTCGCCCGGTGTACCGGTAACTTCCAGCGGCTCGATGCTCGGAAATCCCGCCGGGTTGTCCTTATGGTCCTCCGCGAGCTTCCCGCCCCGGAGCCCTTCCTTACGGATCGTGGACTTCCGGTACCGCGGGTGGAATCTCCCGAAGTTGCAGAGCGGGGACTCGCCCCGTTCCTGCCGGTACTGGTAGAGCAGGAAACTCTCCATTCCTTTGCGGCTGCCTGCCGATGCATCGAACGGTGCCGCGGAGCATTCAAGCATTACCTGTCCTGCCTCTTCCGGCAGGTCTTCATTCTCCAAAGAACCGTCCGGCAGCACAGCGCGGGGGACATCTGCACCTCCTTCAGCCAGCGTCGAAGAACCCTGCGGTTTCTTCTCCTGGCTCAAGTCAGTTGACTCCTGGGAGGAGGGAGTTTTTCCCGGCTCCATCTCCCTCATCCCTGATGCGATGCGGTCTTCTGAAATCCATTCAACCCACCATGCCCAGAGTGCCGGTGCCTCGGCAAGCGGGTCGCTCCACGGCATCAGGTCGGACCTGCGGAGGCTCTGCCGGAGATCGGTGAGCCGCTGGTGCAGGGTGCGGCCTGTCCCGCCAATATACATCAGGAAGTCTTTGCCGGACGGGCGGATGCGGTACAGCCCGGGCTCATGCGGGATCTCCTTAAACGTGCGCTTGTCGGCGTTGAACGGGACCCACGGGGTCCAGGGGAGGGAGCACCAGTTATCGAAGAAGTACGGGATCTCTTCGGGGTCGAGGGGGTGGTCGGGATCGGGCGGCATTTGTTATCCGGTATTTGGCAGGGAGCGGGATAAGGGTGACGGGAGGTGGTGAAATAAAATTCAAATCCCCTGACCTGTACCCGGTGCACTATTCATGCGCGGGTATCCATGAGCATTTATTATACCAATTTTTCCTGGTCACGGCAAAAAGAAAGGCTGTTTCTTTTTAATCGTACCGGATGTCTGATTTTTGCCAATCCGGGCATTTCCCGGGCAATTGCGCATTTCAGGACAAATAGATTCCACTCATCCGACTTTCGTATTTTCCAATCAAAAACAGCCAGCAAGTGATGATTTGATTCGATTCTATGCAGGAAAATGGCATTGTGACCAAAATCTTTATCCCATTTAAAATTAAGAGAAAAAATAACCTTTTCCGGTAGGGGGTGGAAAAAGATATGGCAGCAACAAAGCCGGCAACAAAGAAGCCCGTGGCGAAGAAGGCAGCTGTAAAGAAAGTAGCAGCAAAGCCCGTAGCAAAGAAGGCAGTTGTGAAGAAAGTAGCAGCCAAGCCCGTAGCAAAGAAGGCAGCTGTGAAGAAAGTAGCAGCCAAGCCCGTAGCAAAGAAGGCAGCTGTAAAGAAAGTAGCAGCAAAGAAGCCCGTAGCAAAGAAGGCAGCTGTAAAGAAAGTAGCAGCAAAGAAGCCCGTGGCAAAGAAGACAAAATAATCCCAAAAATTTTTCTGTTTTCAGGCATTTTCTGGATTTTTACTCTCGTGAAACCAGCTTGAACCGATCCGGTTCACACCCGAACCATGAAGATCGCAGGTGTGAAAGGGTTCCCTGCTTCAGGGCCCTTCGGGATATGGCGGGGCAGTAAGGTGTCTTCAAATATATATCCGGTTACCGATCCGCAGCGGGGGCTTCCTGTCGGGGGTGGCGGCATACATCGTCATTGGGGGTATGGGGAGTCTCAACCGCCATCGTTCCTTCAAAAAGGATTCGATTTAATCTGAAAATGTCATCAGAATTTTCATTCCGTGAGCTTGTGGCCCTTTTGCATCGTGTCCGTTTTCAGGGGAAATCATTTGCAGGGACCTGACGCTCCCGGGGCATCGCCCGGCCGCTGAGGCGCCCCGGTTGTGATAGTACCGGATTTCCAGTACACACAAATGCAGGAATTTCCCGTACAGGTAATCCTGATGAATTGCAACGCACCCCTGTCTTCAATGGTGGTGTCGAATCTCACCGGAGATGAGTCACGGGAAGAATCCGAAGGATTCTTCGAATCAGGACTGGCGCAAGGGGGGCGATCATAGCTTTAAAAACTGGTTTTCTCGGGAGCAAAGTATTCCTTAATACCGGACCCGCTCCGGGCCCGCCATTCTTGAGAATATTCCGGATATACCTGCTGATGTCCGGGATTGTCGTCTGGCTGAGCTTGGCAATGAGCGCCCGGGCGAACCGGACGGTCCCTTCGTCCAGCCGGACTTCGATCCGGTACGTCCCGTCCCCGGGCTGGTAAAAGAGGATCTGCGACCGGGTGACCGGTTCCGGGAGGGTGGGATTGCTCAGGCTCTCCTTATTCTGTACCGTATGTGCGGTCGCTGGATGGTTGGGGCAGGGAGTGAAAATAATTCCCGGGATGGTGGCCGGGACCGGGAGGCACCGGGTAAACGATTATTCCATATCCACGATGAAAGCGATCTTCACATCAACACGATATTCGACAATCTTGTTGTCCTTTACTTTTGCCGTACAGTGCTGGACATCGACGCCCCGGATATTCCTGATGGTTTTCGCTGCTGCTTCCACGGCATTTTCGGCTGCTTCTTCCCAGCTGTTGGGTGAGCTGCCGATCAGTTCAACGACCTTTGCAACGGATGGCTTGTCTTTTTTATGATTATCCTTCATGATTAGTATCTCCATACTACCCTGTTTTTGGGATACGGTGAGATGGCGGTGTCGCGGTATAGGTTTTTTGCTGAATTGCAGTATTTGATTCGAGGCCTGCGGGTTGACCGGTATGCCTCAGTAACCGGCCTCATCCACCCGGGGACGATGAGTGCGAACCCGGCGGAGACCAGCGTGCCGATGATGTTCAGGAACGCGGCCTGGACAAAGAACATCTCCCGGAGCGGGTAGATCATGAACGCCAGCGCAAAGAGGACAGAGCCGGCAACGAGTGCGGCATGCTGTGTTCCCGGGTACCGGATGCATGCTGCAAGAAAGATGCCGCAGGCAAGGAAGTAGAGGAGCGTGACAAGCGTGGGCAGGTTTATGCCGGCCGTGACGATGACTGCGGCCGGGATGATGAGGCTGGCTGCAGCAATCCCGATGGGGAGGTACGAGGCGGTGTCGCCTGCCGGAAAACCAATCCGGAACCCCCTCGCGAGCAGGAGGAAGGACGCGATCATGCAAAGGTCGATGAGGCTCGGGAAGACGAGCGCCCGCAGACCCAGAAGGACGTTGACGTACCACGCGATGTTGGCAATCCCCCAGATCCCGAGGCCGCTGGCGGCCCAGAGGAATGCTTCCTGGTGCCCGCACCGGCTCCAGCAGTACAGGAACACGAGCGAGCCGGCAAGTGCCGCAAGGATCTGGACATAGTTGCTGATCGCGAGGAACGCCGGGCCGGGAATGAGCAGGATCATCAGGGCGAGGGCGATGGATACTGCCAGGATTGCCCGGAAAAGCAGGGTGATCAGGTACCTGGCCTGTTCGCCAGGGCAGCCGGCCGGGATTATCGGAGCATCGGTCATAAGGGATAGTGTTCCGGGATGGGGGATAAAGATCATGGATGAGGGATGAGATGTGCCGGTCCCCGGTCCAGATACTCAATATACCCGGTGTCAAGCCGGCTGGTGCGTTGATTCTCTCCATTACTAATGTATACTTTATGCGATTTTTTTACATTACTAATGTATAAAATTTCTTTAAAGATAATTTTTGATTGAAATCAAAACAAATTCATTTTATATATTAAAAATAGACTAGATCGTGATGTGAAACGGTAAATTCCGGGTTATTTGTGTGGATTGATATGGTGTGATTCTGATGATGCTAAACAAAACCGGAATTGTGTTTTTTTTAACCCTGATGTTCGTAGCAGGGATTATTGTGCCTGTAGTGAGTGCAACCGAACCAGTTGGAATAAATGAAACCGCAAATAGTGGGAAAAATATTACATTGAATATAACAATCCCTGCAGAAGGGGGCGTTATTTATAATGATATAGGTGGATCTCCAGATACTATTTTCGTAGATGTTGATTCCCCTTATGGGATACGGGAAGTATCAATCACAAACGGTATCGATCAGAGTTTGTGTAAAAAAAATATTGACCATGCATATTTCTGTAAGAATCTGGCAGATCAAGGAAAAAATTCAATAAAGGTTACTGCTATTGATAATTCAGGACATATCGCTATCGAAACTCGAAATTATTTTAATGTTGCTGGTCCCCCCGGGCCGGTAAGTGTATTAGTCCATGGGAACGTGATCGATGAGAAAGGTCAACCGGTTCCGGATGCGTCTGTTCAATTTGAATCCAGTTTATCATTGGGTGCAGTGCAAAATCTTACCGGTAAAGACGGTTCATATTGGATTAACGCTATTGAATATCCACAGAATATCACCGTAAAAAAAACTGGATATATTTTAATTAACAAAAAAGTCGTTTTAAATCCTGGCTTGAATGAACTGAATTTTGAATTAGTGCCCTCGTCAACACAATTACAAACCATCCCGATGATTTCTTTCGACGGACTTTCCGAGCCAAGCAGTGCGCAATATAATGCAACGGAACTGAATATCCCTTCGTCGATAAAGAAGTACGAATTGCTGACATTCGACATTCCCAAGATGCGGAAGATGCTGGCGAATAATGAGACGATAACCGTCCGGATCAGGGGGATGCCGTATAAGATGAACCTCCATGACAGTATGGGAGATGCAATAGGATTGGATCCGGCAATTCATTCATATCGTGGGATTCTTGAAAATGTTAATAACAGCGAGATTGCTCTCACAATTACGGATCAGGTTGTCGGCGGCCGGATAATGTTAGGTGGTGTAAATTATTTTATTGAAGTATCTCGTAAAAAAGAAAATGAAAACCATATAGATTACGTTTATTCTTCGCTTGATGTTGTTCCATACGATTGTAATGGGTGTCTGGAAAATGATTATCTTTCTCATGTAGATGTTCCACCGACAATAACTGGGGAACCTCCAACAACACAAAAAGCATCACTGCCCACAATCTTTCCCTTTGGTGCATTGTGTGTTATCAGCTTAGTAATTTGGATCCGAAGGTGAAGGAATGAGAAAATATATTTTAGCAATCACTTTCCTTCTTATAGGAATTGTAATTATTCCGATAATAAACGCTGAAAACGAATCCAATATGTCGCAATTAAATGTATCCGATTCACAAATCCTGGAAACTGATAACAATCCGATGATATATCCTGAAAATGAATCCAGTATGTTGGAATTAAACGTATCTGATTCACAAATCGAGGAAATCGAGAACAATCCGATGGTGTCATTTGATGGACTCTCTGATGTGAAAATATCTGAAAGTAAAATATTAGGATATAAAAGCGATGATTTGAGAATTCCATCATCGATAAAGAAGTACGAATTACTCACAATCGATATCGAAAAGATGCAGGAGAAATTGGCCAATAATGAACCAATCACCGTCCGGATTAACGGAATTCCATATCAAATGGTACTTCATGAAAGTATGGGAGATGCAATAGGATTGGATCCGGCGATTCATTCATATCGTGGAATTCTTGAAAATGTTAATAACAGCGAGGTTGCTCTCACAATTACGGATCAGGTTGTCGGCGGCCGGATAATGTTAGGTGGTGTAAATTATTTTATTGAAGTATCTCATAAAAAAGAAAATGAGAACCATATAGATTACGTTTATTCTTCTCTTGATGTTGTTCCATACGATTGTAATGGGTGTCTGGATAATGATTATCTAAGTTTTATGAATATTCAAGAAATATCCAAACCCGATCGTACTTTCATTGAGTTGAAAAAAAATAATCTTGAACAACAGATGGCGACAATCGGCCCGGTTGATGTCAAAATTCTCATCATGACAGATAGCAATTGGATTAATCATGAACAGAGTGCCGGTGGATGGCAATATTCTGCAACGAGGATATTTGATGAAGCAAAGGCTCAGCTTGCCAAATCAGATATCCAGGTCAATTTAATACCAATATTTGATGACTCTAAAGCGACAGAGTTAGCCGATGATCCTGAAATCGACCACATACCCCTTGATATATTTATGAACCACGTAAGCGTGGACTATTTAAACAGTAAATCCGCGGACCTTGCCTTCTATCTCGGTGGATTTGATTGTGATGATACATATTGTTATTCAAATAGTTCTCTTGGTGCAACTTATGGATATGATAATCCAAGTAGCATTCGTAAGAGGTACGGATGGGGACAAATGGTAAATACTACCGCTCCTGGCTATTCGGGGGATGAGCATGACAGGACAGTTGTAACAATACATGAGATCGGACATTTTTTTGATGGAGACCATGAGATCGCGGATCATCAGAATGAAACATACAACCGTGCTTTTACATATATTGATTCTAATAATTTCATAAACCACACAGTAATTTCCTCACCGGGTCCAAATACTGGTTTTGATTACTCTTCGAGAAACAATCATGGCGATGCACTCCATGATAACGCCCGGAGGATTAATGAAACCAAAGGTGTTGTTGCCAATTATTTTGTAGAACCTCCAATCCCCACCACCGACTTCACCGCTACCCCCCGCAGCGGCTCCGCTCCGCTCACCGTCCAGTTCAACGACACGTCCACCAACTCCCCCACGGCATGGGATTGGAACTTCGGCGACGAGGACGTGATACACTGGTCGGCAAGAAACGGTCATACAAGTGTAGTTCTCCCGGATGGCAGCATTATTCTGATGGGGGGTTTAGGGTATGGTTTTAAAAATGACGTATGGCGGTCAACTGATCAGGGTATAACATGGTCGCGGGTGAATGGAGATGCCCCCTGGACTAGGAGATACCAACATACAAGTGTTGTTTTACCGGATGGGAGTATAGTCCTGATGGGTGGCAGGATTGGAGACTGGCCATTTGCGATGAACGATACGTGGCGGTCAACCGATCAGGGTGTAACGTGGACGCTTATGAATGCAAGTTCCGGGTGGGACAAAAGAGACGGTCATTCGAGTGTAGTATTGCCAGATGGCAGCATCGTCCTCATGGGCGGTTTTAATAACTATGATTATTTGAAAGATGTCTGGCGGTCTTACGATAAGGGGGCTACCTGGTCACTGGTGAATTCGAGTTCTGAATATGTGGGATGGAGGTCAAGAACAGATCATAGCAGCGTGGTGATGCCAGATGGCAGTATTATGCTGATGGGTGGTTATGGCCGGTATACAGGTCTTGTGAACAATACATGGCGGTCAACAGATGGAGGGTCCACATGGGCGCAGGTGACTTCAAAGGCGCGATGGACCGCGAGATACGATCACACGAGTGTTGTAACAACGGGCGGTAATATTGTATTGATGGGCGGTAGAAGTGATGGGTCAGGGATAAATTTTCTCAGGAACGATACGTGGTCAGCATCATCTAATGGTATTGTATGGACTCCGGTGAATACAAGTTCCGGTTGGGAAGCAAGACACGGTCATAGTAGCGTTGCGCTTCCTGATGGCAGTATTCTCCTGATGGGTGGTGAGAGATCCTACGGAAGTGTTGGGGAGATTTATAACGACATCTGGCGGTCGACAGATGATGGAGCGACGTGGACTGAGGTGACCATTAATCCTTCGTGGACCTCACAGGAACAGAATCCGTCACATACTTACACAACGCCAGGGACCTACACTGTCTCCCTCACAACAAATGCACCTGATAATAATGCGACGACGAAGACGGGTTATATCACGGTATATTTACCGGTCAGTTCGCTTCCCGGCCAGGTCCTGCCACCCGGGGATCCGGATGATGACGGGATGTACGAGGACGTGGACGGAAGCGGTGACTTCGGATACCCCGATGTGATTGCATTTTTCCGGCAGCTGGACTGGATCTCTGTAAACGAACCGGTCTCTGCATTCGACTTCAACAAGAACGGTCGCATTGAATTTGACGATATTGTGCGGCTGAATAAGAAAAGACTCTCTCAATAATTATCAGAAGTAGATCTCTCAACCGGGTCGTTTGGTCTCTCCAGGTTTTATGATGAATTCATAAAATTTAATATGAAAATGGGGTCACTTTTTCATCCTGTATACATGTGGCTATCGGCATCATGTCCGTTTTCATAAGGCGGGATGGCGATGCATATTCCTGATTATTGGTAAACCCTTACTGCAGGGACTCTCAACGGCGTGATTTAGATGCGGCCTGGTTCATCCGGAGGGACACCGGTTTTTTTGCAGACTTGGTTTTTCCCTCGGTGAAGAGCGGGGACCTGATGCAGCTGTACGGCATTTCCCGCCAGGCTGCCGGTAAGGAACCTGGCTGCATGACGGAGCCCGGGCTTATCCGGGCAGAAGAGAAAGGCCGGGCAACGCGGTACGTGATGGCCTGATACATTTTTACCGGCGTAAACCGTTCAGATTCCCGGGTCCTGGTTGTCGGTTTGGTTGTCGATTACGGGTAACCCCGGCCGGGCATTTTACGAAAAAAAAAGCGCCGGTGCGGGCCCGGAGGATCCCGGCAAAAAAAGGAAGCCGGCGGGTGCCGTTACAACCGGCCCGTCGCCGGTCTTCCGTTACGGGAGCGCAATGGCAAAGCCGGGGTCGAACACATCGAGCATCCCGACAAACTCAGTGAATATCGCGGGATCGCCGGACGTTACGACCACGCCGTCCAGGGGAGCCCGGGGGTTCAGCGCCAGCGTTTCGAGCGTTTTGCGGGGCATTTCAACGGACACGGCCGCGGTCGGCGAGGTTTTGCCCACATGGCAGATGATCACGCTGTTCTTTACCTGGATGAGAGCAGTGTCCCCGGTATCGGTGAGCCGGAGGTTCATCGTGTAGATATCCCCGGCTGCCCTGCCTGCATTGACCCGGACCGAAATATAATCCAGGAGCTGGCCAACCGTCATTGCCGACATGATATCTGTGGATATCTTGTTCCGGGTCTGTGCCGGCATAGTGCCCCGGAGTTCCGATGCAGCCGACAGGTACGCGTTCCGGGCCGTGCCCGATTCAGCCTGGTACCCCAGCTGCTCGAGGGCGTCAGCTTCGATCGCCCGTGCTTTCATGTCCGAGGAATTCGCAAACACGAGATAATTCGCAATGGAAGCGACCAGCTCGTAGTTCCCGGCCTCATAATCTTTTTTCAGGCGCGGCATGACGGCATCCGATCCTCCCATGTATTCCGTCATCTTCACTGCATACGCTTCCGGGGTAAGCCGCTTCAGGTTCACGGGGTTCCCGTCATAAAAGCCGAGATATTTCTGGTACGTGGCCTTCACGCCCATAGAGACCTGGCCGTAGAACCCGTGGGTGTACCAGTACTGTTCCAGCGAGTCCGGGAGCTCGATCATGTCCGCGATCTCGTCCATCGTGTACCCCTTGTTGATGAGGTTCAGCGTCTGGTCGTTGATGTACTTGTACATATCCCGCTGGTTCTCCAGCATCTCAATGACCCTGGCATTCCCGTACCGGGGCCAGTTGTGGGCAAAGAACATGACCTGGGCGTCATCCCCCCACATCCGGCGGGTTTCGTCAAGGCTGTCAGACCACGCGAGCGGGTCCCGCACCGGTGCGCCCCGGAGGGTCAGGATGTTGTGGAGCGATGCCGTGCAGTCCTCTGCCACGAACAGGGCCTTGTGGTCGGGGAACCAGATGTTCATCTCAACCGGTGCCTCGGTGTTTTCGGCCACCTGGAACACCATGCGGACGCCGTCAATGGTGACTTCCTGCCCGGTATGCGTGATATTCAGGGTGGGTGGTACGAGCGAAGCTGTGCCGGTCGAGATGGTCTTGCCGATCCCGATATCGACCAGTCCTTTACTATCCCGGGGAAGGAGGCTCCCGAACTGGTAGACTGCCCGCCGCTGCATTGCGTTCCCGGCATAGACGTTCTCGCTGATCGCGTATTCCATGAAATGTTCCGGGGCGATGATCTCTACTCCCCGGTCCCTGGCTTCAGCGCCTGGGATCACTCCTTTGACACCCTGGTAGTGATCGGCATGGGGGTGGGAGTAGATCACGGCTTTTACCGGGTAGGCGCCCAGGCTCGAATTCACCAGGTTCATTGCTGCCCGGGCCGTCTCGACCGATGCAAGGGGGTCGATAACGATCCAGCCGGTGTTGGTTTTAACGAGGGTCATGACCGATACGTCAAAGCCCCGGACCTGGTATATGCCCGGCCGGACCTCGAAGAGACCGTTGATGTTGTTCAGCTGCGCCTGCCGGTACAGGAGCGGGTTGATGGTGTCCGACCGGGTCCCGTTCTCAAAATACATGAATGCGCTGGCATTCCATGCGGTGATATTCGGGATGTCGGCGCGGATGGTGAGGGGACTCACGGTTGCGATGAACCCCCGGTGGGAAAAAATGAAGTCCTCATCGTTATTGTTCCACGCGGGCGTGTTGTTTGCTCTCAGGTTGGCGGCAATCGTGAAATCCGTTGCATCTTTGCGTATATCCGGGACGGCCGCTGCACATGCGATCATACTGAAACAGCATGCAACAACCAGCAGGAGAACAAATATTTGTGTCTTCATGAGTATTCATGGATACACCCTTTTTTTGAGATAATCATATCGAAATGATTTTGGGGCTGCCGGGGTGATCCGGCCGGGATGCCGGCAGGGGCCACCATGGCAGGGTGCCGGCGGACCGGGACGTGTCCCCGGTTTTTGAGGAAGCCGGGGATGAGAGCTGTGCCCGGGTGGGTGCGTACGATTGTACGCTCCGGCCGGGGCGGCGGGAAAAAGAGGATGCCGGGGGAGTTACTGCTGCCCGGCCGGAATGGCAGTCATCCACCCGAGAACGATGAGCGCAAACCCGGCGGAGACCAGCGTGCCGATGATGTTCAAAAACGCGATCTGGACAAAGAACATCTCCCGGAGCGGGTAGATCATGAACGCCAGCGCAAAGAGGACCGAGCCGGTAAAGAGTGCGGTATTCCGGATTCCCGGGTACCGGATGCATTCTCCCAGGAAGATCCCGCAGGCAAGGAAGTAGAGGAGAATGACCAGGGTGGGCAGGTTTATGCCGGCGGTGACGATGACTGCGGCCGGGATGATGAGGCTGGCTGCAGCAATCCCGATGGGGAGGTACGAGGCGGGGTTGCCTGCCGGAAAACCTTTCCGGTACGCCACCGCGAGCAGGAGAAAGGACGCGATCATGCCCAGGTCGATGAGGCTCGGGAAGACGAGCGCCCGCAGGCCTAACAGGACGTTGACGTACCACAGGATATTTGCAATCCCCCAGAGTCCGAGACCGTAGGCGGCCCAGAGGTATTGTTCATGGTGCCCGCACCGGCTCCAGCAGTACAGGAACACGAGCGAGCCGGCAATTGCCGCAAGGATCTGGACATAGTTGCTGATCGCGAGGAACGCCGGGCCGGGAATGAGCAGGATCATCAGGGCGAGGGCGATGGATACTGCCAGGATTGCCCGGAAGAGCAGGGTGATCCGGTACCTGGCCTGTTCGCCAGGGCAGCCGGCCGGGATTATCGGAGCATCAGTCATAGGGGATAGTTTTCCGGGATCAGGGATAAATCCCGCGGAAGGGGTGGAGGAGGGGATCCTTTTTCCCCGGCAGCATCACCGGCATCCGTCCGGCCGGGGAAATACCGGCCTAAATCAGTCCTTCCATGCTGGTATCTTTGAGGATATGGCGGAGGATCATCTCTCCCGGGATATGGTGCTCGCCGTACATGGTTTTGATCGCGTTCGCGATGACCCGCAGGTCGTACTGGCCCGGGTACACCTCCGGGGGTTCTTTGTCCAGCTTCAGCAGGGTGTAAACCGCCATCATGGCCGACCGCACCGAATACTCGACCGTGAAGACGCAGTCCCCGGGGATTTCCACGAACTGTCCCAGGAATGCAAGGTTGGCACTGCCCTCCGGCACCACGGCCGGCCGGTCCCCTTTGCTGCGGGGCATGAACTGGCTGGTGATGTACGGCATCATGCAGGGAATGACGATTGATGTGCGGACGATCTCTTCGGTCAGGTCCCCGGCCCCCAGGTGGTACAGGAGCTCGCGCAGCAGTTCCTCGCCGGTGCAGTCTTCCATCTTCTTCTGTACATGGTTGCCCGGGTTATCCGGCAGCAGGCCATAGGCCCAGAGCACGAGGGTGTTTTTTGGCTGGCTGGCGAAATGGGGCTGCCGGTGGCAGGTGACGGAGAGGAGCCAGGCCGAGTCGGTGGCAGTCATGATCCCGCCGGTCACGAGTTTTCCCGAGTACGGGTCACGGCCGGTGATTTTCCTGAGCAGGTCAGCCATCTTCGAGTCCGTGCAGGTGATGGTGAAGGACTCCCACTTCGTCTTGTCGATATCGCTGCAGAACACGCCGGGCCTGCCAAACGAGGGGTCCTTTGCGGCAACGGTCTTCCAGAGTTCCCAGCACGCCCCGGGCCCCCGGTTCACGACCGCCTTCGTTTTCATGCTGCCGAGGGTCGAATTCTCTGTCATGGACCCGCACGTGAAGAAGACAAGGTCGTTTTCCGTTGTCGGGATCGCCCGGGCTTTGCCGTCCGTCACCAGGTGGACGGCAGTGACGGTCTTTTTGCCCGGCATGAAATCGATCGCAAGGTCCACCACCCGGGTGTCCTTCTCAAACGTCACGCCCTGCTTCTCCAGCCATTTCTGCAGGGGCAGGATCATGGACTCGTACTGGTTGTACCGCGAGAAGAGGATGCCCCGGAGCCGGGAGAGGCCCGGGAAGTGGTGGATGAACCGGTGCATGTAGCGTTTCATCTCAAGCACGCTCTGGTAGTTCTCGAACGCGAACATGGACCGCCAGTAATACCAGAAGTCGGTTGCAAAAAACGAGTCATCGAAGAACTCCTCAATCGTCATGGCCCCGATCTCGTCTTCGGTTGCCAGGAAGAGTTTTTTCAGTTCCCCGACATGGTGGGAAGAGAGGCCGAGTGTCTCCCGCTCGATCTTCTCCCCGCACTTATGCATCAGGCGGCATGCGGCAACATTGGGGTCGTGCCGGTTCACCTCCCGCAGGTCCTCGAGCACGGTACGGGAGGGATTTTCGAGGGTGGGGATGTGGCTGAAAAGATCCCAGCTGCACTCGTAATGCTCCTCCATTTCCCGCCCGCCCCGGACAAGAAACCCGTTCTCTGCATCCCCGGACCCGTCCATGGCGCCCCCCATGACCCCGAGGTTCTCAAGGACCGTGATATTTTTCCCGTCCATGTGGCCGTCATGGATCAGGTAAAATGCGGCGGCAAGCGACCCGATCCCGCCCCCGACCAGGAATGCCCGTTTCTTGTCGATCCCTTCCGGCTTTTTCGCCCTGATGTTGTTGTAGTTTCCCATGGCTGCTCTCCTCCTGTTTTTTTTACCACTCTGGGCTGGCACCTGATAATTGTTCGGGTGTGACCAGCCGGGCTGCACGGCCGGGTTGCCGGTTGTCTCCGTACGGAGGCGGTGATTCCCCGGGCCTTTCTCTCCCGGTAAATTCCGGCCATACTCTTCATCGCCCCGTTTCCGCATCGCTTCCGGAATGGAATCCCCCCACCATCTTTCCGGCTGTTTCTCTGCTCCCGTGCCGGCAGCATCCAGGACGTCATGAAAAAATACCGTGAGATTTTTTCCCGGCCCGGCTGGATCCGGAGATCTCCCGGCGGATCCGGGCGGTTTGCCACAACCGCATGGTTAGCTGAATGAACCCGGTGGATTTTAGGAATATATCTGGTGGCTGCCCGATTCTTCTTCCGGAGCTGCTGACCAATGAAGACCCTGCCTGCAGGCACCCCTGCCCGAAACGGAATAAACGTGTACGATATTTATGCCGGCGATCTCAGCCGGCGGGTTGGATCGCTGACGGGTAACCGGCGGTATCCGCCCCACGCCCTTCCCGGCGCACGCCCGGCCGTTCCCTCTTGTGCACACCCGGTTCTCAGTGAGTTTTTTGAAGACGGGTGACCCGGGTCCGCTGGCTGGTTCATCTCCGCAATCCCGGTTCCCAGCGATTTTTTTGAAGACGGGTGACCCGGCTGCCCTGGCCGGGTCATCGCCGCCCGGGTCCGCGGAACCCCGGGTGGCCCGGTAATTCACCCATAATCTTCATCGCCGGGGTATCCCAAAAATTTCTGCGATGGACCCCCTCACCCTTCATCGCCGGCGGTATAGTTCCCTCTATACGGTTGTGTCGAACACCGTCATTGATGTTTTGTGGTAAAAATCTTCCACGATGGTGAGATGAACACCGCCCGATGCATTCTGCATAAAATCCGGTCCGGTCAGGTTGACAAACGATCCCTTCTCATTCAGCAATCCCTCCGGCGGGTTCACGGTATCGTGTAATCCCTGGCTGCGGATTGTCTCCATGTCCGATACATCGTACCCGTTGACCCGGATATGGTACGGGTACCGGGAGGTGCTCCAGTCAGAAGATCCCGCATCGGTAGTCCGGACAATGGAAATTTCATTATCATGGATCCGTTCAACAGCAACCCCGTCAAAGCGGATTTCCATGCAGGCACAGGGCCTGTCGACAAGCATAACGGATGAAACGATAATGACGAGAGCGAGACAGAAGGATATTTTGATGGCGTGGACTTTGAAAAAACCCGGGATGGTGGTTGGTTTGGCGGTCATACGTTCACTTCGCCGGATCTCGTGTCCGGTTTTTTATTCAATGAATATTGGTTGTGAATATATCCTTATAACTATTTTTATCCGGGAGGGATACCGGTTTTTTTCCCGGCCCGTTTTTTCCCTTCGATCTGTTTTGCTGCCCGTTCAAATGCCGGATCAGGTTCATTACGGTCTTTTGTAATTCTTCTGGCTGAAAATTTCTCATACTCTTCAAGAGCGAGGGATTGTGCAATCTCCATGGAGACGGATCCCTTATCGCTTAAGATCTCCTGCTCGTTGAACCGGAGGAATGCATCGAGTTTTTCTGGCTCTTCGCTATTTCAAGTGGGTAAGATAAACGATGAATTCATCTGCCATTGCATTGCGTGAGCCGCCGCGGGGGCGTCCCTTCGGGGGCGGCGGAGTTCATCGTAATGGGGGCTTGGGGGCGTTAGCCCCCATCAACTTGTTTACCGGGATCCAGATTACCCACACAGATCAGCGAAGAGCCGTTTTTTGATTATTTTTCTACGCTCAACAGGGCTTCGCCCCTTGCCAGAGTGGGCTTTTCGGAGGTAACAAAAAAGATACCTATTGCCCGGTTCCCCGCTCGATGATCCGGAGGTAATCGGTGAAGAGATATTTTTTGTATCGTTTTTTCCCGGTGATCTCCCGGAGAATCTCCAGTTTTTCGAACTGGTCCACCAGATCATAGGCAGGCTGGTGACTGATACCCAGCGCTGAACTGATATCGGTAACGGTGACGACAGGTTTTGTGAACAGGAGGTCGAGGAGCCGTACTGCATTCAACCCTCCGGCATTATTTTTCACCAGGGTGCCGGTGAGCCGTTCCTTGAGAGTGATGATCTCCTTTGCATTGGCAAGGGCTTCTTTTGAGACTTCGATTATGCCGCGGAGGAAGAATTTCAGCCAGGATTCCCAGTCACCTTCCATCCGTATTTCCTGGAGCAGGGAATAGTATTCCTCGCGGTGTTGTTTTAAGTAAATGCTCAGGTACAGGAGAGGTCGGGCAAGAATGCCTTTCTGGCAGAGATAAAAGGTGATAAACATCCGTCCCATCCGTCCGTTCCCGTCGATGAACGGGTGGATCGTCTCGAACTGTGCATGAACAAGCCCAATCTTGATGAGGGGAGGAATCCGGTCGTTTCCCACGATGAACGATTCGAGATCCGCGAGCAGTTCCGGCACTTTTTCCGGGGGCGGCGGGACGAACGTCGCGGAATGAAGGTTCGATCCGGCCGGCCCGATCCAGTTCTGTACCGTGCGGATCTTTCCCGGCTCCTTCTTACCTCCGCGTGTTCCCCTGAGAAGGACGTGATGGATTTCCTGGAGGATCTCCATGGAAAAGATCTCGTGGTTTGTGCGTGCGAGTCCTGCGTCCATCGCCCGGATATAGTTGATGACTTCTTTGACCTCGTTGATGTCGTCAGCGGGGACCATGTCTGCTTCGAACTCAAGTACGCCCTGGAGCGAGGCCTGTGTTCCTTCTATCTGGGAACTGAGCAGCGCCTCCTTCTTCACGTACATTGCGACGAAGAGATCTGCGTTGGGGAGGACCGTTGTCATGCCGTCGAGTCGTGCGAGGGCACGGTCTGCTTCCGAGAGGATGTGATGGAGTTCGTCATCGAAATGGACCGGGGGATCCGGGGGCAGGGGTTTTGGGATGTATGCCTGGTATCCACCTTTCTGGCGTACCGTGATTCCCATCCGGCTTTCGATCATAATTCTTCTTCTCCAGAATACCCGCACGGTTTCTGCTTGTAATTCTGGCCAGCCAGACTTACATGCGGTTCTTATGGTTTAATTCTGTTTAACCAGAATAAGATTGTTGCGCCCGTGAAACGGGTTCGGCGGTCATTACGTTCCGGGGAAAAGAGCTCCATAAGCGCCAGGAGAGTTAAACTCGCGGGCAAGCGGATCCTCGATATAAATGAGATTCCGGAAATGGGTCCAGCTTAATTGTCCACTCAGTGAGTGGACTATTGAACGGTCAGGAAAAATCTCCGCAAAACGGATCATGTTGAAGATATTAGTTCTCGTAAAGCCGGTACCGTACTGCATGACCAGTTGATCGGACAGGATATTGACTACCTGTTTACCGTAGGCTGCACGGGAATCATCAAGAATTTCTTTCCGGACGCGTTCACCAATATCCCAATAGAGCAGAACCATTTCTGCGTTTACCCCGACAGCAACCCTGATGCGGGCCGATTCAATGAGAGACCTGAGATCCCCGAGTAATGCCGCAGGAACTGCAGATGGCCCGGTATCCTGTGTGTCCCGGGATAGTACTTCACCGGTCTTTTTCACCAGTTTCTTTCCTGTATTCTTCATCAGATCATCTCTGTTTGCATTTCTCCTGTCCGGTCATCGATTATTCCGGTACTGGAATTGTCCGGACACCGTGCGGGCACATGGAAATTTCATGGTCCGTGAGAGGGTTCTGTTCCATAATTGTTTCCCGGTTAATGAGGGGAGAGTCTGGTGATAAAGGCTCAGGTGCGGAGGGTGATAGAGAAAAGCCCGTTCCCCCTGCCTTCCTGAGATTGAATATCGAGGAGCCTCTTGTTCCCGACAATCCCGACATCAGCCCGACATAATCGCGACAATCCCGACATTTATCCCATCACAAACCCGCCACGAACGCGCCATAAACCCGCCAAACCCGCCACGGCCCCGTCATTCCTGCACCAGGGAGAACGTGCAAGAGAGAATCCGGCATACCTGCCGGTAAGACCCCGGCAGCCCCCGCGTGATTCACCCGCGTACCGATCCCTCCGCTGCTCCCGGGGGACGGGGACAGAGGTTGTGCCGGACTGGTGCGGAACGGAGAGGGAAACGCACGAACAAATCAGTCCCATTTCACCACCGCCCGGTCCTTTCCCGGCAGGTGGACCGGACCATCAGAACCATTGCACGTTCCGGCTGAATTCCCTCATTACAATAAACAGATCCCCCTGACCGCAGCGTACATCTCATCCCCGGAATCAGTCCCCGAAAATTCCAGCCGCGTTGTATGGAACCGTGATTCCCTGCTCCATATGTACTCCCAGGAAAATTCGATCTCATCGTGGATGAGCGGTGCAGAATACGTGACAGGTGCCCACGGGAATGGCGAAGGAATTTTTTTCAACCGCTGCATGGCCCGGTCTCTGCAGATTTCCAGCGGGAGCACAAGCCAGATGAGCGACACCGGGATTCCGCATACTGGAACAAAGACAGCGTCCTCACTGAAAATTTTCGCCCCGGGGACCTCACAGATCAGGTCATATCCCCGGGACAGTGAATACATTCCGAAATGCCGGATCAGCGCATCATGGCAGACCTGTCGGCTCGCGACATTTCAAATAGATCCATGGAAATATATTACTAACGGTAAATAAGAGGTGAAGAGTATGGCAAAACCCATTGAGATCGGGCTGGTGCTGGAAGGAGAAGACGCCCGGCGGTTCCACAAATACATGGAGAACCCCCGGATCACAAAAGAAGGGCGCAACCTCATCCGCGAAGCCATCAAAATCGCAAAGAAAGAAAAACTCTATGCCTGATCTTTCCTATTCTGATATCGTCTTCAAGTCGCTTGATTCGTTTGACGACGTCTCTTCTTTTCATTCTCCTTCACAGGAGCTTGACGATTTCTTAAAAGAGGATGCGCTCAATAACCAGACCAACCGGCTCTCCGCGACATTTCTTGCCTGCTGGGATGATGAACTGGTAGGATACTTCACGTTAATCAATGACAGCATTGTCGCAGAAGCAGTACATGAATCTGACCGTGAACCCTCATGGGAATACCGCAAATATCCTGCTATCAAGATCGCCCGGATGGCCCGTCACCGCGATTTCGACGGCCATGGTATCGGGACCCTCATGCTTCTCCGGATTTTTATCATTGTGCTGCATGTTTCGCAATTTACCGGATGCAGGGTCATCACGGTTGATTCCAAACCCGGTGCTGTCGAATGGTACCGGAAGACGGGGTTCACGCTTGCCCAGGTGAAACCACGCGATGAAACGATTCCGCTCTACATGGACTTCCACCGGTTTGTGTCCGAGGAAGAGCAGCGCGTGCTCGCGTCTCTTCATGAAATTTCTGAATAATTTTTTATCCGTAATGGTGTAACTATTTCCCATCACTGCCGGGATGAACAGATCTCCCTGATACTACTAATAATTACTAATTTCTCCTAAATTAGTAATTGTCCCGGCAATGCCGGGACTATTGTCTCATCCTTGTAACCCTTTAGCAAACCGGACCCTGTAGCGAAGCGCCCGCAGTACATATCATCATGCCCCAGCGGCTGGTCCGGTACGATTCGGACTTTGGCTGCAATCCCCTCATGGCATTAAACAGATCTCTCTGACAGCAGAGTACATCTCCTCAACAGAAGCAGTCCCTGAAAATTTCCGCCGCGTTGCTTGAAAATGTGATTTATCGTTCCACACTATCTCCCAGGAAATATCTATTCCATCGTTGATGAGCGGCACAGAATATACGAATGGTGCCCACGGGAATGGATATGGAATCTTTTTCTGCCGCTGCGAGGCGCGTGCAATACAGGTATCCAGTGGAAGCTCAAGCCAGATTACCGATACCGGGACCGTGGAGCAGAGAAGATTGTCCCGGACGTCCTCTGCATGGGGGCCCTGCCCGGTTCATTTTTCCCCGATTTTCTGTCCCTGAGTTTCATCATCAGGATCGCACCATGCGAAATGGCTGCATTCAATACATGAAGATCTGACTGAACGCTTACAGTTCCCGGGGTAAGGATCCGGTTTTCTTTTCGGATCGTAGCGCTCGTTTTTCATCCGCGTGAATGTGCGATCCGGATTGAGACGGTAGTCATACCGGTCATGACACATGCGATACTCCCTATTGAGCATGCAATACCCTTCAATGGTGATATAATTCCAGGAATGAACCGCAGGGTAGTCTTCGTTATCCGGTATTCTCTTCATTTTCCTTTTGAACCGGTTTTTTTCATGCGCCTAATGGGTTTGTGGTTGGAAATGATCTCCCGGGCATTGACTCATTCAGGTAACGGATCTCGTCTTCTTCCCGTTGCGTTCTGCCGGTTGCACGGGTAGTGTACTCTCTCCGCGCCGGAATGAGTCCTCCAGGACTTTTGCTATCTGCACCGCCAGCTGGCTGGTTGCCGCAGCAGAAAGATATCCCGGTGCAGCAGAAGCGGTTATACCTCCGGCACCCGGCGTCGTACGGGTCTCGCAATAGTGCCGGACCGCTGTTTCCATGCAGTCTGATCCCTCCCGGTCATCCAGCACTGCATAGGCCAGCAGCGTGAGGGCGACAAATGTTTTCTTTGACATGTCAACCGTATAGGCCGGGTGCTTCCCGCCAGAGGATTTCAGCAGCCCGAGGTTCGTGAGCAGGGTGAGCGCTTCCCGGATTCTCGGCGCAGAATTCCCGGTCAGGTCTTCAAGGTCTTTGGGGTGGTAGACCGAATGGGGATCGGCAACGATCTCCTCAACGACCCGCGCCATCACGGTATCGCCAAAAAGTCCGGCGTACGGGGTGTCGGAAAATTCCCGGGCAGTCGGGCCGGAGGTTTCTTTTTTCACCGGTATCACAGGTACTGGTTCTCTTTTAATGGTAAATAAATTTTCCATAACAGAAATTTTGTTTACAGTTCTGTCCACTGGCTGTGATGAGGGACTTCCTCGCCGAATTCGATCATGTGGTTGTCGGCATGGACCAGATCATCCAGCACAACCCATTTCTTTCCGGTGGAGGGATCGTGCTGCACCGACTCCCCGGGCAGGGCCCCGGCAAATTACTTTGATATCGATCCATAATCCCTCATCGGGTACGGGAGAACGCTTTCTCCATCCAGGTTAAATTATTTCAATAAGATCCCGGGTGGAGCAGACGTTCAGGAGATCCTGCCGGAGGAAATGGTGATCCTCTGTCCAGATACTCCCGATACCCAGTGCAAGGCCGACCGCAAGAAAAGGAGAATCGTTTTCATCAATCGTTTCCATGACCAGCATCGCATGCTTGTACTCGTGCTCAAAATCTTCAAAGGAGACCAGGGTAACGTGCTCAAGCAGGGTATGCATGAGAAGATAAAACTCCTGCTGGGGGATTTTTGCCTTTTTCATAAGGTATGGCCGGTGTTTTGCGAGTTCGATCTCAACATAATCCGGGGCAAAAAATGAGAAGGAATCGTGCAGGATAATTCTTCGTGATGTTGAATCTTTGAGAAGGCCGGCCATGATCCGGTTGGTATCTATGACAAGTTTCATCGGATCCTGCCCCTGGTCATGAATGATATTCCTGTGCCGTGCTTCTATCCGGAGAGGTCTGTTTTCCTTCCTGTGCTCCGGGATACTTTACTCTTGTAATGCTTCTGGATTCCCGCCTTCACTTTGTGATCAAGTGCCAGAATATCCTCTTCAGTTAACTCGCTTTCCTGGGTCATGGCATTCATGAGCGCAATTTTTTTGGCATAGTCCTCAATTGCCCGGCGTGCAATTTCACTCCACCGCACTTCGTTATGCGCTTTTACGATCCTGTACACATCTTCCGGGAGAGACAGCGTCATATTCGGCATCACATCACCACACAGGTTTATGTGTTATCACATATTTAAGGAATTGTCAGGCAAGCCCTCTGCAGACCTCCCTGATATCGATCCCTTTCCCGTCCCATTTTTTCCAAAGGAGATCAGCCGCTGCTGTGCACCGCGTTTCCTGGGCCAGGCCAGGAAGCGGACGATCTCGTGCGTGGTCCAGCCCTCCCGTTTTCCCGGCGCCGGAGACATACATGATGGTCGGATATTCCTGGTGATAAACGAGGGGCGGCCGGGGAGTGAAAGTGATATCCGCTTTCTATTGGGAATGGAGCATCCGGGATAATGGCCGGCGATCCTGGAATTTCCGGCTGCGGACCCGCTGGTGTTTCAGAACCGGGAGATGCGCTGGAATTTGTCGTGCACCCGCTACCCCTGCGTGCACCGGAGCCCCACCTTAATATTCGATCCCGTCGTGGATGAGCGGTACGAAATTTTCCACCAATGCCCACGGGAATGGGTAAGGGATCGTTTTCTGCCGCTGCGAGGCCCGGGTTATGCAGGTTTCAAGCGAGGTATATACAGCAATCGCGTCAGTGTACGTGCCCCGTTCCCCCAAAGGTGCAGGTGGCGGATCCGGGTGGTTTGACGGGCACTTTTCACGTCGTAATGGTAACCGGCCTGGCCCTTTTGGCCCTAATCTGGCCCTTTTACCCGTCGACATTTTGTCCGGTTTTAATTTTGGAAAATCCGGATCATGGCCCCATTGGCCCTTTTTTGGCCCTTTTACCTAGAATGTAATGAACGCCGGTTCCGTGGATACCCTTCTTCTCAAATATTTCTTTTTCCACAAGTTCTGAAAGATCCCTGCTGGCATTCCGCTTTGAAATTTTTACCAGATCCTGATATTCGGAATTGCCTATCCTCCCCGTTTCCTTCACAAACCTGACGGCCCTCACTTGTCGTTCATTAAGTCCAAATTCCGCCAGCACGGATTCGGTCAGCCAGTCTCTCCAGAGGGTGACAACAAATTCTCCGCCGCTCTGGGCAAATTCGGGTTCCGGGAGCCCCGCGTCCCTGCAACCGGTTATCATCTGGGTTGTCCCATATCCGATTTTCTCGATATAGTGTGCCAGAAAAAGGGGTTTTGCGATCCGGTGGTTACGTGGCCGGGAGCTGTGTTTGATTTTCAGGTCTTCGAAGGTAAGGTCCGGAGGAAGGCTGCCGGGATTTCGCACTTCAATCCGATCAGAAAAGACACTCACCTGCACACTTGCGGATGAGGTATAATCCCGGTGAGCAACGGCATTGATAACCGCTTCCTGAATCACTTCTTTGGGTATCTCGTACTTTGTTTCACTGACCGGTGCTGAATCGCGGGGAGGTACGATGCGATTGATTTTTGAGAGAATGAAATCCGCGGCCTGGTCTGCCTGATCAAAAAGTGTACCGGTGAATACCTGATGGGAAGGTATCGGTTTTGCGGCGACCGTTCCATGATAGTGCATGCACTTGATCTCTGATGCTGGTATAAACTTCTGGGGTTTAACGCCGAACAGGAGAATCGCCGCATTCGTGGGCTTGTCCCCCTCCAGTAAATCCAGATGTTTTAGTACCTGTTCAGTCGGGGTTCCGTCTTTGAGGGGGAAACCCCGCTCCTTTTTTGCAACAGGGATGAACCATGCAACTTTTTCATCGGAGATATCAGCGAGCGTTGCTCCGGGGCAGGCTGATTCGTCGAATGGCGTACAGGAGATAATTTTACTGTCACACAGGAACTGGACTAATGCGGCATACAACTCTGTTTTTAATTCGTCAATCGTGGTGAAACGCCGTCGCACAACATGAGGTGTCGCCCTGCCAATCAGGCTCTGCATCTTCGGATGGCGTTTGTTGTCATCCTTTCCCTTCAGGAAAATCAGCCGGTGTTTACTTTTCTCTGTTGCCCGCTCGAATTCACGTTCTACCGGGGAAATACCCTGTTTGTTCTCGGGGCCGTATTCGTTACCAAAAATTCCCGGGTATATTGAGCATCCATCGACTTCGCTCAGATATAATTCTTCAGGTTCCCGATCAACCGCCGGACATATTCGAAGAGAAAGGGTTCAAAGTATATCCTGAGCAGAGGATCCGTTTTGATGTAGTCACGGACTGCGGTCCTCTCTTCATTCAATTCCTTTTGCACACTGCTGACAAATATGCCGATTGTTGTGATCTTCCTGCTTGTCGTCATTATCATGCTCGTGCCTGTCATCAACCGGGAGTCAGAGTATTCTGCTCAGATGAATGACAGATATTGAGTGGCTGATGTAAATATGCTTTTTAATATTCTATGCAATTTCTTCGCCCCGATCCAGGTTTCCTGTCTTCAGTAAAGGCTCATCACGTGGGAGAACAATACTCCAGGATCCGGGTTCATGGCAGGGTGTCCGGGAACATTTCTTTGAATTCCAGTGATCCCTGAACAGAATTAACCAAAAGATTTCCAGCCATGGTTATTGCCGGTCATTGACGGATATCAATCCCCTCAGATTGTCAGTGAAAAAAATGATGGTGAAAAACCACCAGGATTACGGAGCGGTCGATAATGTGGGGACGGTCTTTGATCCCGGCATGACAGCCGGTTTTTTACCCTGCGGCAGGATCGTCGGATAAGGGTTTTCAAAAGGTACGGGCGGCAGGAGTTTTTGCCGGACGTGGTGCCGGACGGCGTGCAGGGACCGGCATCCCCGTGCCGTGAACCGGCCGGTTCACCCCTGAACCGGGCGGTTATAGAACCAATTAGTATATATTCAAAAAATACGCAATTCAGCTTAATCACAAATGTTCAATGAACTCTCTGTCCCCGTAAGAATGAAGGCCATGGCGCTCGGCTACCCGTTTGCGGAAGCCCGGCGCCTGGCCGACGCGATCCTGCTCCAGCTGGTGCTTCTCTGCACCCTGCTCGGGTACCGCATGGTCCGGACGGATGAGGAGGGCTGGCTTGAGGAGCGTGTATTCTTCTGTGCCTGCCGGTTTTCATTGCTCACCATTTGTGGGATTTTCCCGGTTGCTGCCGGGACGGACGCGGGGAGGGTACCCCGCACTTTTCTGCAAGCGTAGCCGCCTTTTTGCGACCGGAGGGCCGGCAGGCTGTTTCGATTATCCCTGAGTGACGGCTGCCGTTGATCTCCGGGCGGACGCGGTGATTCCCCGGGTGGTGTGGATGACCGGGTTTTGCAGGGTACGGATGCTGAACAACAATCTCAATGAGGAAGAATCAATGCAACGTAAAAATCACGGCCGGGATGCAACATGCCCGGCAGAGAACAGCGTCATGCGGGAGAATAATTCCCGTGCTGAAACTGAAGTGTTTGTGGGCAATTGCCCGGGAATATTCCCGGGGACTGAAGAGATGAGCCGGGACCTCGTGAGGATATCCCCCGCCCATGCGGGCAGGCTGCTCCTTGCCGGGATGCAACCCGGCCTGCCCGCCAGGCTGGTAACCAGGATCGACCGGTTTGCCATGAAGATCTTTCATGACACTGCGCGGAGGTACTGCCTGTGACCGGAACGCTTCTTCCAAACGACGGGCAGCGCCCGGCCCTTCCTGCGCCAACCGCGGACGGACCGTCTCCGGCTCCCGTTGATCCGGCCCCGGTGCTGGTTGAACGGGCAACGGCCCTGCGGGGACTCTCGATCGGAGCACCCCGGAAAAAGAAGAGCGCTCTCCGGAAACAGACCGAGCTGGATCTCCGCGGGCGGGACCCGGAAGTGCCGTGCCTGAAGGCCGAGAATGTGATCCGCGACCTGGTCTGCTCGCTGATGGAGCGGCAGGACCGGATGAACGAGGAGATCCTCAACAGGATCATCGATCTCGAATACCGGGTTAAGGATAGCGAGACCGATCTTCAGGATCTCAGGGAGCGGGGGCGGTCCTGATGGTAAAATGCCGGTCAAGGACCGAGAAAGAGGTCCCGCTCTACCTTCTCCCGAAGGCCATTGCCCGCCGGATCCGCGAGTGGGGGGAGGTCGTGTACCGCATCAGTGTTGTGCGGACCCGCTGGCACCATTACAACGTGACGGTGCGGACGAAGCGGGTTAAGAAGGAGCTGGCGCCGGAATTCTCAGCAGTGTTTGAGCCGGTGCCGGGCGCTGCTGGTACGCATGCCGGGCGGAAGCGCCGGGGGTGTGCAGCATGATCCGCGGGCCGCTGCCGTCCAAAGGCTTCGATGCAGCCC
>JBAZHD010000041.1:0-26722 GCA_041652515.1 Methanoregula sp. | reverse complement strand
CCGAATTAGTTGATATTGTTCACTTGCTTGGGCCGCCGGTTGAAAAATATTACTCGCTCAAAAATTAATGCCGAATGTCGGGTTCGATATCCTGATGATTAATTTGAGGGATATTGGATCCATCCGATAATTGTGCCAGGTCTTGTTTTAGAAACCAGTAATACATAAATTTTGAGGGAATTTGTAAAGGTGTAACTCCCATGAGATTTAAATCGTAAAGCGACGGTTTTAATAAAATTCGCTTTTTATTTGTCGCGATCGCTCCTCCTCTTTTAGGAAAAATCACTGTACCTTCTGGTTGTGGTTTAAGTTTCAATTCAGTGATCTTAGAAAAACTAATTTTAATTTTCGAATGGGACATGAATTGTTCATTGTCAGGAGTGTTCATATCTGAAATTTTAAAAAAATTAATATCTCCTTCGCTACTGAACAAATCGATGTTTTGAGGTGTTCGTCCACTATTTACATAACATACATCGATAATTTTTGTTCTGATCCAATCCTGTGGCAGAACGGGTAAATCATCTTGAACTTCTTTAGAAGAAATCTTACTCCCCACAGCCTATGTCCCCATCCAGTTGCCAAGAGTAACTGGTTGCTTAACAGGGATGAGGGTTTCTTCTTGCAGCTTCGTTGACAATTTGGATTATGACAACACGATTTCTTCAAATTCTAGGAACCAATCGATTCTCTGTAATTTACATTCCGAAATAAATTGTTTGAGAATTGCTTTTTGTTTATCTCTATCATGATTATATAGGTTTTCACCCGTTATCGTTTGTACTTGATGTTCGAGAGAAATCGGTGTGAAAAAGATACGATGGATTGTTCGAGGACTCTTTGAATCTCTCGTTAAAAAGAGATTCGCTGATTCTGGCTTTAAAATATCTCTCTTTAATTCATCAAACGCTGTTTCTTTGAAATAAGTATAAACTGGTGAATCAACGAAAACGATTACCGAGTATGATTCATCTCTATCCTTATACAATTCAATAAAACTACTCACACACTTTTTATCTCCCCCCTCATCCTTCAAGAGAAATTTATAGGAATCCCCTTTTCGCCCTAGAAATTCATTAATCCGATTGTTTTCTGGCGTGCTCTCTCTCGAATCGCGAAGTGATTCATGTGTGATAATCCGACTAGTGATCCCTCTTTCTTCAAGGATCAACGATACTAACGTGGCCTCATGTATCCCTTCACAAAAGACAACGGTTTTCCCGGGCATCAATTTCCTCGGAGATCCAGATATAACTCGTTGACAATTTTTAGTCCTTTATCAACAGTATAATCGAATTTTTCCACGGTTTGTCCATCAGAGGTCATTTTAGAGATCAAGAGCATCTCTTTTTCTTCATCGTTTTCCGGATAGTTTAGGGCTGCACGAATCAGATCGAGACTATGTGTTGACATGAATACCTGAACATTCAGTTTTTTACTATATTTGAAAATTGTTTCAACAAAAATATCTACATACCGGGGGTGCAGGTGATTCTCAGGTTCCTCGATCAGAAGAATACTATCTTTTGCTTTGACAAGATAACGGATTGTATTCAGAAGCGCTTTAAATCCGTCACCGTGGGCTGAAATCGGTATTGTAACGAGTGAATTCTCTCTTTGATAAACAACTTCATTTTGAGAGAGACGTTTGAGATTTTTAACAATATTATTCGTAAGAATGAATTCAGTGAGCAGAACTAACTCTTCTTCAGTCACATCGTCAAATTCTAATTTATTGTAATGATCGAGTTTAACAATTTTTTTGGATTGATCTGTTGGTTTCTCTTTCTCTCTTAATACAATGTTACCCGGATACATACCTATCCGGTAAAAAATACTTTCAAGACGACCGCCTTTGCGAGGTGTATCTTTCTCTGAGTAATTTTTCAGGAGTTTTTTAAAATTACTATTGATGTTTTTTGAAAACTCACGATATTGTTTCCCGGAACTAATATTCTGTTTATAGTACGGACAGACCCATGTATTAAAATCTGAATTAAGAGTGAGAAGGTCAAAATTTTCATTAAAAAGGATGATGTAGTCATTCTGGAAATTTTTATCGTTAATGATTTTTTTGAGATCACTCTTAGACAAAATTTCCTCAAGATTTTGAAAGTCTTTCTCGAAAAATTCCGAAAGAATATGACTATCTTTCTTTTTTACTTCATTACTATCCAAGTAAATAGATACTGAATTTAAATTTGAATTGATATTTCCAGTTTTTTCTCCAACAGTAATAAAGTTCGAAGGATTTTCAATAAAGGTATCTTCCAATTCTGAACTATCATTGAATGGCGCGTTTAAGGCAATTGCAGTCAATATCGTGGATTTTCCAGTATTGTTTCTTCCCGTTAAAATATTGATTTGCCGTGGAATATACTCCAAGTTGTGAATTGCCTTAAAATTCCGGATAGAAATTTTTTCAATATGCATGGCTTTTTGAATTTCGTCCATTAAATCTCATTTTAACAGTTTGCGTTCATGCTGATAAATTCTTCCAGAACTTCGAAGGACATATATTATTCCGATTCGTGGTTTCCTTAACGCAGATCTACAACTTCAATCCCGTCTGCTCTCAGTTTCTTTGCGATCAAACTACGATGACATTCTGTTACATCAGCCTCAAAGCACATCAGTGCCACTTTTTCTTTCTTTGCCAGATCCTTAATCCTGTTGAGACTGGCCCCCTTCGAGTCCAGTTCCTGCTCAAAACTCTGTAACAATGCAACGAGACCTTCTTCAGATAAATTCCTCCTTCTTCGGCTCTCAATACCCAGTTCCGGAAGATGGAGGTAGGACACACCAATTGCTTCCAGTGACTTTTCAAGCTGGTTCTTCGAGTATCCAGGCTTAAGGCTGAACGGGTTGTTACGGACATCGATCAGCCTTCGGACGTTATTCCCTTTGAGAATCTGAAGGAACTGGTCGAGTTTCCTGCCCTCGTAGCCAAGCGTCACTATACCGGTCTCGTTCTGAAGTTCAGCATCCAGGTGCATCAGTGTCATGTTTCACTATCGGGCAGAATGAGGAATTAAAGCAGGGCGTGCAGAGCGTGAAAGTAAAAAAAGGAATATCGGAGTAAAGCCGCTTACGTCAGCGCCTCATTCAGTTGTTCCAGTATACCTGGCAGTTCATTCCCAAAGAGACTATAGGCCTTGATCCTCCCGCCCCACTGGTTGAAGGGGATGGTGTCGAAGTCCTCCAGCTCGATGGCCGCACTCCCGGCAATGTGGTCGCGGATCATCTCCAGCCACTTCACCTGCTCCGCGGAGAAGTGCCTGCCCTGCTTCTCCTGCGAGTCCAGCCAGAGGTCGAACGACCGGCTGACGGTGGTATTGAACGGCTCCAGCACGGGCGTTTCCTGGATCGCGAACCTGATGAGGGCGATGATATCCGTCAACAGTTTCTGGGGGCCGGCGCCGCGGACCTTCGAGCGTTCCAGCTGCTCATAGGCACGCCAGACCTGTTCCGTGGTCAGGTTGTAGGGCGGCTTCTGGATAGCATCGGCCAGCTGGCGGATCTGCGCATAGTGGAAATGCCGGTGGCCGTACGGCTTGCTGTAGATGAGCTGCAGGGCATCCAGTTCATCCTTGTTCTCCTCGATGAATTTGCGGAAGGTGTCCACGATGGTCCGGGACTTCAGGGCAGCCTGGGTATCCCATTCTGCTGAGATAAGATTGTCGGAACTCACGGTGTCGATAACCTGCTCGTTCTTCTTGTGGATGGCGACGATGGTGTTCCGGATCTGCGGGATCTCGAAGGGTGCACAGGCATCCTTCACCAGTTCGTCACCGGCCAGTTTCAACTGCTCTGCGGAAGGCGCTTCAATGCTGAACAGTGCCTTTGCTTTCTCCATCTGCCGGTCCGCATCCACCGCATCGAGCAGGGCATTGGTCATGTGCCGGAGGGACATCCCGCCCGCAGCGGACTGTATCGTCTTCCGGTCGCTCTCGACCAGTTCCCGGTCAAGGCGCGATAGCCTGCCCGCAAGGGAGGTCAGGGAGTCCTCGTCCCGGGCACCGAAGGCAATGGACTGGACGAGCTTCTCGAACGAGACTCCCCGCTTGCGTTCAAGAGGCTTGGACTCGATCTTGATACTCTCGCAGACCCCGACGGCGTCCACCACGATATAGTGGGTCTTCGCGGCAACATCCGGCGTCACGGTCTTCAGTTCATCCGGGGAGATCACCCGGGTGCCCCTGCCCATCATCTGCTCGAAATAGACCTTCGACTTCACGTCCCGCATGAAGAGCAGGCACTCCAGGGGTCGGATATCCGTCCCGGTACTGACCATGTCGACTGTCACGGCAATCCGCAGCTTGGGGGAGTTTCGGAAACTTTGGATCAGGTCCTCGGGCTTCTCGCCGGTTGTCCGGTACGTGATCTTCTTGCAGAAATCATTCCCTTCCGCAAACACCTCACGACAGATATGGGTGATATCCTCGGCATGGGAATCGTCCTTTGCAAAGACCAGCGTCTTTGGTACCCATGTACGATCCGGGAACAGGACCGGGAGGGATTCCTTAAATGTCCTGATTACTGTCCGGATCTGGTCCGGGGCAACAACGCTCCGGTCCAGCTGGTCCGGGGAGTACGGGAGATCATCGTCCAGCTGTTCCCACCGCTGGCGACGGGTGTTCTTGTCCCGCTTGTCCACGTAGAACCCCCGCTCCACAACACTCCCGTGCTCTGTGATCTGCGTTTTAATCCGGAACACATCATACCCTACATTCACCCCGTCAGCAACCGCACGCTCATGGAGATATTCCATCACCAGGTTCTGGTTGAAGAACCCGAGGGTCTGCTTGGAAGGGGTTGCCGTGAGTCCGATTAGGAAGCCATCGAAATATTCGAGCACCTGCCGCCAGAGATGGTAGATCGAGCGGTGGCATTCGTCCGTCACGATGAAATCAAAGGTCTCGATAGGGATGCGGGGATTATAGGTCACTTCTTTGGGTTTGCCATCCGATGGCGCGTGATCGTAAAGGGACTCTTCCTCGTTCTCCGGATCGTACTCTGCCTCCCCTTTCAGCATCGAGAAGAGGCGCTGGATGGTTGTGATGGTCACCTTGTTGACCGGATCGATCTTGTTTGTGGTCAGGTTCTGCACATTATAGATCTCGGTGAACTTCCTGCCATCGTCAGGAGTGATATACTGCTCGAACTCCCGCTTGGTCTGCCGCCCCAGGTTGTTCCGGTCAACAAGGAAGAGCACCCGTTTTGCGCCGCCATACCGGATCAGCCGGTAGATGAAACTCACCGCTGTGAAGGTCTTGCCGGAGCCGGTCGCCATCTGGATGAGAGCACGCGGGTGTGCATCGGCAAAGGACCGTTCAAGATTGGTGATAGCTTCATTCTGGCAGTCACGCAGGCCGGTCGTCACAAGGGGCGGCATGTGACGCAGCCGTGCCCGCAGAGTATCCTGCAGGTGAATCCACTCGTGCAGGGTCTCCGGTTTATGGAAAGCAAAAACCCGGCGTGACCGTGGTGACGGATCCCGCAGGTCCCGGAAGAGGGTCTCGATACCGGTACTCTCGTACACGAACGGCAAAGGAAGGTGAACATGGGGATAGTTTTCCGGGAATGATTCAGCATATTTCCCGGACTGGCTGTCAACTCCCCCCAGGGTAGTTCCCTCAGGTTTGGCCTCAATGACACCAACCGCTTTCCGGTCGATAAAAAGGGCATAATCGGCTTCGCCGGTACTTAACGGGAATTCCCGGACCGCGACACCCAGTGAGACGTTGGGATTGTAGTCTTTGAGATCCTGTACGGTCCACCCGGCTCGTTCAAGTAGGTTATCAATCGTGAGCCGGGCTTTTTCTTCGGGTGTCATGGTACTGACGGAACCAGAAATGGTGTCAGATGGAGATTCTGGTCGGTTAAATTACAGTTCATTTAAAGGATGATTATAATATCGTAAAAAATGGTCGGGCGGAGGTAGACGAAATCCTCCCGGGGTCCGACAACCGGTCACAATGCGGCGGATACCTGGCCGGGGCTGTCCACTTGATCCGGCCCGCTTTCATGAATCCCTGGAGGAATTGTTTTAAGAGACCATTTTTCTCACCATTCGTATCCTTACCAGGAGTTCCAGGCCGGTTTTTTTATATTCCAGGTGCGCTCGTGCAGCGAGTCGTGTACCTGCGGAAGTGATATGCATAGTCAGGAACATCCTGTTGCACGTGGCATTGCGACAGGATACCATCTCATACGGGGCGTATATACTTTCTAACGCGGCAGTCTACCGGATACCATCTCAAAGGGGGCATATAAAATTTCTAACGCGAACCTCTACTGGATAGGAATTCCTATTCACGTAACATTCCCATAGCGCATCAAATCCATGAAAAAAACCCGGAGGGAGGGGGGTTCCAGCCCAACCCCCCTCCCCCCCAACAGCAACCCCCACCACCATCCTCACCACCATTCCCCGACGTAAAACCGCGACCCGTGAAGGCCCCGGCCAACCCCACCCCCCAGCAATTTCCGGCCCGCTGGGGGGGTTGGCGGCCTACCTCCCCTGGCCATGGGTGGGGGGGTTCGGGCGATTTAAAATCCGGGAGGCGGGGGGGTTCACCGGCAACCCCCCCACCCCCCTGCCAGGGGGGTTGGAACCGGCCGGGCCGGAACATAAGGGGGGGTAGGCAGCCAACCCCCCCATCTCAATTCCGGTATTTCCTTTACCGCGTGGTATTCGTATTATTCATGGCCTGCCATTTTTTCTTTCAGGTACGTTCCGGCACGGTTCGCAAGGAAGAAAAAAGCACATAAAAAAAATTAATCATTCCACGTTCCGTGTGGACACCGATTATCCGGATCATAAGCGCTGGTAATGGGGGGTTCAATGAATCCGTCTGTCGGAATGTCTAAAATATACACCCCTTTCTGCATGACCTCGCACGGGGATCCCGGCTGGATGATGTCTGCATAATCGCGGGTATTCCCGAACCAGTCCCCGGAATTGTTGGTATTTTTTTTCAGACCATATTCCTGAACATCGTAATACATCCATTTGCCGCTTATGTTCACTTCATTCCAGACATGACCGCCCCCGCCGTACGCACCGGTTGCCCGGACCGCCCGGGTTTCAATTCCTGCCTTGTTCGCAGTCGCATTGAACAGAATCGATAACTCGTGACAGGCGCCGGTATTCTGGGACGCTATCCATTCCGGCTCCCGGTAAATGGAGCCGTTCGACATATGCCTCAACCGGACATTTCCCCGTTTTTCGAACCAGAACGCAGATGAATATGAAGGAATATTCACAAATGGTTTGTAATCACCGCCCGAATTATTGTAGAGATCGTAGAAATATTTCCGGCTGGGAAGTTCTCCATCTGATTCCGCCTTGCCGGACCAGAAAGGATCGGTAAAATCCCGGGTCATTAGCGAGGCTATCCTGTCCAGTTTTTCCCGGGTATTCTGATCATCTTTCGTTTTGTCGGCAATACTGTCAATAAACGCCGAACCCTCGGATTTGTACCCGTTCGCATATTTGTTATGGAAATATTCATCCAGACTTTGTTCGTCTTCTTTCTGGGTGTCCGACCTGCCGGAAGTATATCCGGAATTAAATCCGGAATTATATCCGGAAGTATGGGCAGCATAGAGAATCACGCCGAAAATTGCCAGGAAAACGATAATAAGACCAACTATCAGGATTCTCCTGGTAAATTTCGATTTTCCGTTATTCCGCTCCTGAAAATTATCCATTACAACACATGGTCATTGAAGTCCTTCGCAGATTATCATATGGATTGTCCCAACCGGTAAAAATGTACATCAGCCATCGATGGAGATGATGAGTGCGCAATCTGAAGAAATCGCACAGAGAATTCCCTGTTTGCCTGAAACGAAACCTGATGTACATCATATGACTATGAGAAACGAAGAGAATCCAGGCAAATCATTCCCCGCCGGACGCCCGCTGCATCAGCCCCCCCGATCTCTTTTCCCGGTGCCACCAGCTGCCCGCGAATCCGTTCCCCATCCTGTACGACACGGGCGAACCGCTGCCGGGGCGAACGTGGGGGAGTAGAATTTTCCCAACCCTGGCACTGTCTGAATGGCCCGGAATCTGTCCAGCGTTCCCCCGGTCCCCCTGCGCTCCCCCTCCGGTACTGATCCATACTACAGCAGATGTCTCAGCGGCCCTGAACGGTTGATACTATAGCGTTCCTTCACGATCCATCATCGATTCTTACCTAAACGCGATGGAAGGAACCTTCTTACTACCACATATAAATATATGTAATTCCAGACACTAGAGTGTAACAAAAGGAGGCTACATGCAGAAAATCGCACGGTATGAAACGGGACGGGGCTGCACTGCCGCACCTCCCGCGCCGGAGGGTTCCTGCACCGGAAGACGCGGGTCTTCGGGCACAGGATACCCGGCAAAGCATCGGGGATCGGATTCACCAACTTAATTCCGGGCGGAATGACTTCGGACGCACGGCACCGGATTGCTCCGGCCTGTGCATGACGGCAGTCCCGAACCGGTCTATGGGCGGGTGTTCACCTGGACGATGATAACGTGTGACAGCCAGGTGATTCGCTGAACACAGGAATCAGCAAACTCCGGGGAATCTGCAGAACACCGCGAGAACCCGGAAAAAATTGTTCCGGGTCTGGAAAAGAAAAAAAGAGGGATGGCACCATGAAACGACAGGTAGCAATTTACGGAAAAGGCGGTATCGGCAAATCGACCACAACCCAGAACACGGTTGCAGCACTGGCAGAGGCCGGCAAGAAGATCATGGTAGTCGGGTGCGACCCGAAAGCAGATTCTACAAGGCTCCTGCTTCACGGGCTCTGCCAGAAGACGGTGCTTGACACCCTGCGGGACGAGGGCGACGACATCGAGCTCGATGCAATCCTCAAGCCCGGGTTCGGCAACACGCGGTGCGTGGAGTCCGGGGGACCGGAGCCGGGCGTGGGCTGCGCCGGACGGGGTATCATCACGTCCATCAACCTGCTGGAATCGCTCGGGGCATACACCGACGACCTCGACTATGTCTTCTACGATGTGCTCGGCGATGTGGTCTGCGGGGGTTTCGCGATGCCGATCCGGGAAGGAAAGGCCGAGGAGATCTACATCGTCGCTTCCGGCGAACTGATGGCGCTCTATGCAGCCAACAACATTGCAAAAGGGATCAAGAAATACGCCGACAACGGAAAAGTGAGACTCGGCGGAATCATCTGCAACAGCCGGAAAGTCGATAACGAACTTCCGCTCCTCAAGGCATTTGCCGAGGAGCTCGGGAGCCAGCTGATCTACTTCGTGCCCCGGGACAACCTCGTGCAGCGGGCCGAGATCAACAAGAAGACGGTCATCGACTTCGACCCGGCATCGGGACAGGCAAACGAATACCGGAACCTGGCTAAGGCGATCGACAACAACAAGCTGTTCGTCATCCCGAAACCGATGACCCAGGAACGCCTGGAAGAGCTGATGATGCAGCACGGGTTCCTTGACGCAATGTGAAGTGCGGAAAAATACAGACGGGAAAAAATGGCGGATGTGTGTGACATGTTACTGATACGTGCAATTGTGCGGCCGGAGAAGAAGGACGACGTGCTTGCCGGGCTTTCCTCGGCAGGGTTCAATGCGGCGACCATGGTCGATGTCGTGGGCCGCGGCAAGCAGAAGGGGATTAAGATCGGGGGCATGGTCTATGACGAGATCCCAAAGACCCTCATCCTGATGGTGATTCCGGAGGATGCGAAGGACAAGGTCATCAGCCTGATCCTCTCGATCGCAAAGACGGGAAAGGAAGGCACCTTCGGTGACGGCAAGATCTTTGTCAGCCCGGTCGATGAGGTCTACACCATCTCGAAAGGCACCGCGGGCCTGTGAGGGAAAAGACCATGAAAGAGATCATGGCGGTTGTCCGGATGAAGAAGACCGGCGCCACCAAAAAAGCCCTCGTTGCAGCCGGCGTAGCCGGGTTCACTGCAGTAAAAGTCCTTGGCCGGGGAAACCTGGTCACCGACCCGGAAACGATCGAAGAATGCAAAGGAAAACTCCTGTCCATGGGCATGGACGAATTCAGCGAAGCAGGGGATACCGAGAAGATGGTGACCAGTTTCCTGGACGGCTCGCGGTTCTTCCCGCGACGCCTCTTTACGATCCTGGTCCATGACGATGACGTTCCCCGGATCATCGAAGCGATCACAGCAGCAAACCGGACGGAGTACGGGATCGGGGACGGGACCATCTTCGTGATGCCGGTCTCTGACGCGGTCCGCGTGCGGACCGGGGAAGCAGGAGAAGCAGCCATCTGGTAACGGAGTGAGACACGTGACAGGAACAGACGAACCCTTAGAGGAGATGCTCGCGCCTTACCCGGATCTGGTAAAGAAAAACCGGAAAAAGCATCTCATCATAAAAAACGAAGCGGCAGCAGCGTGTCCGCAGATCGAGGCGAACACGCGGACGATTCCCGGCATCATCTCGCAGCGGGGCTGCGCCTATGCCGGGTGCAAAGGTGTCGTGGTCGGCCCGATCAAGGACATGATCACCATCACCCACGGCCCGGTCGGCTGCGGGTATTACAGCTGGGGCACCCGGCGCAACAAGGCCCGGGCTGACGACACGACCCCCAAAGACAAGATCTACAGCCAGCTCTGCTTCATCACCGACATGCAGGAGCCGGACATCGTCTTTGGCGGGGAGAAGAAGCTCGCAAAGATGATCGACGAGGTCGTGGCCGCGTTCCACCCGCGGGCGATCAACATCTGCGCCACCTGTCCGGTCGGCCTGATCGGCGACGACATCAACGCGGTGGCGAAAGCCGCACAGGAACGGCACGGTATCCAGGTACTCGCCTACAACTGCGAGGGCTACAAGGGGGTCAGCCAGTCGGCGGGCCACCACATAGCAAACAACAATCTCATGCAGAATGTGATCGGTACCGGGACAGAACGGAAACCCGGCAAACACGTCATCAACATCCTCGGCGAGTACAACATCGGCGGCGACGGCTGGGAGCTGGAACGGCTCCTTACGGAATGCGGCTACACGGTCAATTCCATCCTGACCGGGGATTCCAGTTACCTGGACATAAGAAACCTCCACCTCGCGGACCTCAACCTCGTGCAGTGCCACCGGTCCATCAACTACATCGCCGAGATGATGGAGACGAAATACGGCATCCCCTGGCTGAAGGTGAACTTCATCGGGATCGGGGCCACGAATGAATCGCTGCGCAACCTTGCCCGGTGCTTCAATGACCCGGAACTTGCAGAACGGACTGAGATGGTCATTGCCCGGGAGACCGCCCGCGTGACAGCGGTCCTGGAACAGTACCGGAAGATCTGCACGGGGAAGACCGCGTTTGCGTTCGTCGGCGGCTCCCGAAGCCACCACTACCAGTACCTGCTGCGTGATCTCGGCATGGAGATCGTTGTTGCCGGGTACGAGTTTGCCCACCGCGACGATTACGAGGGCCGGCAGGTCATCCCGACCATAAAAAGCGACGCGGACTCCAAGAATATCCCCGAGCTCCACCTTGCGCCGGACCCGGAACGGTACCGCGAAGCCCACGAGTACCTGGACCTGACAAAGGAACAGTTCGAGGCGCTCAAAAAGGACGTACCGCTCAGTTACTACGAAGGGATGTACCCGGATATGCAGCCGGGCGAGCTGATGATTGACGATGCCAACCACCATGAAGTCGAAGAACTCGTGGCAAAATACAAGCCCGATCTCATCTTCTCCGGTGTCCGGGACAAGTATATCGCCCACAAGCTCGGCGTTGCCTCAAAGCAGCTCCACTCGTACGACTATGCCGGCCCCTATGCCGGTTACAATGGTGCGATCAACTTCGCCCGTGACGTGGCAAACGCCCTCTCGACCCCTGCCTGGAAACTGATCACTCCCCCCTGGGAGAAAGAAACTACCGAAGGAAGTGAAACCCATGCTTGAATGCATACCGGAAGGACCGGTTGAACACACGATCGGCAAGATCAACCCGGCAAAAACCTGCCAGCCGCTCGGTGCCATGTATGCCGCGCTCGGCATCCACGGGTGCCTGCCCCACAGCCACGGCTCGCAGGGCTGCTGTGCGTACCACCGCATGCACCTGACCCGGCATTTCCGGGACCCGGTCATGGCATCGTCCAGTTCCTTTACCGAAGGCGCCTCGGTCTTCGGCGGCGCTGCCAATCTCAAGACCTCGATAAAAAATATCTTTGCGATCTACAATCCCGAGATCATTGCCGTGCATACCACCTGTCTCTCCGAGACGATCGGCGACGACCTGCCCAACATCATCAAACAGGCAGAGATTCCCGAAGGAAAGACGGTCATCCACATCAACACCCCGAGTTACCAGGGCTCCCATGTCACCGGGTTCTCCGGCATGTGCAGGGCCATGGTCTCGTACCTCTGCCAGTCGGACGGGTTCCAGAAGGACCAGGTCAATGTGCTCCCGGGCTTCGTCAACCCCGGCGACATGCGCGAGATCCGGCGGATCGTACATGAGCTCGGGATCAAGTTGATCATGTTCCCCGACACCTCCGGCGTTGTCGACAGCCCGCTCCTGGGCAGGTACCAGATGTATCCGGAAGGCGGGGCAACCGTTGCGCAGATCCGCGATGCCGGCAATTCGGAACTGACGATTGCGCTCGGGGCGTTTGCATCCAACGATGCGGCCGACCTCCTGCAGGAGAAATGCGGCGTAACGGGTATCCCGCTCAAACTGCCGATCGGCCTCAAAGCCACCGACGACTTCATCATGGCCCTGAAAAAATGGTTCGGGGTCGAGGTACCTTCATCACTCGCAACCGAGCGGGGGCAGGTCGTGGATACCCTCATCGATACCCACTTCCACTACCAGGGAAAGCGTGTGGCGGTTTTCGGCGACCCCGATCACGTCATCGCACTCACCGAGTTCCTCATCACCATGGGCATGGTCCCGGTGTATGTCCTCACGGGCACGCCCGGCAAAGCCTTCGAGACCGGGATCAACGGCATGCTCGCAGAAGCCGGTATCACGGGAAGCAAAGTAAAAGCGGAGGGGGACCTCTTCGAGCTCCAGCAATGGATCCGCGAGGCACCGGTCGATCTCCTGATCGGCACATCGTATGGCAAGTACATTGCGAGGGCAGAGGATATCCCGTTCGTCCGCTTCGGATTCCCGATCCTGGACCGGGCCGTCCACCCGCTCATGCCCGTTGTCGGCTACCGGGGATGCCTGCGCCTGATCGAGCAGATCAGCACTGCGCTCCTGGACCGCCGGGACCGCGATTGCGCTGACGAGGATTTCGAACTTGTATTGTAACGGGTAATGCCCGGGAGAAAAACCATGGATACCATCTCAACAATCCCCGAAGGATCAGCCTGCATCAGCGAACGGGCAGATTCCATCCAGACCGCGGGATCGGGCAGGAAGAGCATCCACTGCACCGACGACAGCCTGGCCGGCTCCGTCAGCCAGCGGGCCTGCGTCTTCTGCGGGGCCCGGGTGGTCTTAAACCCGGTCACGGATGCGGTCCACCTGGTTCACGGCCCGATCGGCTGCGCTGCATACACCTGGGATATCCGGGGCAGCCTGTCGAGCGGGTCGGAGATGTACCGGAACAGTTTCTCGACCGACATGAAAGAGCGGGACGTGGTCTTTGGCGGCGAGAAGAAACTTGCCGCATGCATCGATGAGATCGTGGAGAAATACCATCCTCCCGCGATCTTTGTGTACGCGACCTGCGTCACCGGCATGATAGGCGACGATATCGTTGCCGTGTGCAAAGAGGCCACGCGCCACCACAACACCGAAGTGATTCCGGTCGAGTCGAGCGGTTTCATCTCCGGCAACAAGGTGGTCGGGTACCGTGCAGCAGCGCTTGCCCTCATGCGGCTGATCAGGCCAAAGGAAGGGGAACGCGTTGAAAAAACGCAGAAACTCAACTTCCTTGGCGAGTACAACCTGAGCGGCGAGATGTGGCTGGCCCGGCGCTACCTTGCCGATATGGGCATTGAGATCAATGTCGCCTTCACCGGCGATGCAACCGTTGCGGCCCTGAAACAGGCGCCCGGCGCATGCCTGAACCTCGTGCAGTGCACGGGCTCGATGCACTGGGTCGCCCAGCAGCTTGAAAAAGAGTTCGGCACACCGTTCATGGACGTCAACTTCTTCGGTCCCGAAAATACGGCAGAAAGCCTGCGGAAGATCGCCCGGTTCTACGATGACCCGGTGATCACGGAACGGACCGAACGGCTCATTGAGCGGGAGACCGCCCGCATTGCCCCGGCCATAGAACGCTACCGGCAGAAACTTACCGGCAGACGGGCCGCGATCTACGTGGGCGGGGCCTACAAGGCCGTTGCCCTCATCCGCCAGCTCCGGGGGCTCGGGATGGAGATCGTTCTCACCGGCACCCAGACCGGCAAAACGGAGGAGTACGCGACCATATCGAGCCTCCTGGACGACGGGGCGATCGTGGTCGACGACACCAACCCGGCCGAGATCGAACGGTTCCTCCTGGAGAAGAAGGTCGATGTTATGGCAGGCGGCGTCAAGGAACGCGTGCTCGCCTACAAACTGGGCGTCGGCTTCGTTGACCACAACCACGACCGGAAGGAATGCCTTGCCGGGTTCGACGGTGCCGTGAACTTTGCCCGCGAGGTGTACATCAGTACCTGCTCGCCGGTCTGGAAATATTGCCGGGCCCCAGAGCGGGGTGCATGATGGCACCCGCAGTAAATGCCGGTACCGTCCGGCAGGTGAACGAGAACCAGTGCCAGCACTGCATGCCGCTCGGGGGCATCATCGCGTTCCGGGGCATCGCGGGCGCAATGGCGCTCGTCCATGGCTCGCAGGGGTGCAGCACCTACATGCGCCTCACCTGCGTCAACCACTTCAACGAGCCGGTGGATATCGCCTCATCCTCGCTCAACGAGAAGCAGACCATCCTTGGCGGGGAAGCGAACCTGAAAAAGGCGTTCGACAACGTGCGCCGGGTCTATGCACCGTCCGTGATCGGCGTCCTGACCACCTGCCTTGCCGAGACCATGGGCGAAGACCTGGACCGGATCATCCGCGATTACCGGAACGGCCAGGAGAATGGCTGCCCCGACATCATCGCTGTCCCGACTCCAAGTTACAGCGGGAGCCACACGGAGGGTTACTGGGCGGCAACGAAAGCGATCATCGCCCACTATGCCCGGCCATCGGAACCGAACCGGCGCATCAATGTGATCGTCCCGCATATCAGCCCCGCGGACATCCGGGAGATCCGGCGGATCTTCATCGTCATGGGCCTTGAGTGCACGCTCATCCCCGACTACTCCCTGACCCTTGACCGCCCATTCGCCGGGCGGTACCAGAAAATCCCGTCCGGCGGGACAAAACCGGAGGAGATCGCTGCCATGCCCGGTGCCCCGCTCACGATCCAGTTCGGTGCAACCTGCCCGGATAACCTATCGCCAGGCCTCTGGCTCGAACAGGAGTACGGCGTCCCGCTCGTCAACCTTCCCCTTCCCGTGGGGGTGGAGGCAACCGACCAGCTGCTCACGCTCCTCGAAAAGGTCAGCGGGCACTCGCGGCCGGAATCTCTCGAAAATGAACGCGGCTGGCTTCTCGACGCCATGGCCGATGCCCACAAGCACAATGCTGAAGGCCGTGCGCTCATCTACGGCGAACCGGAACTGGTGTATGCCCTGACACGGACCTGCACCGAGAACGGTATTGCCCCGGTTGTTGTCGCGAGCGGAACCCGCACCGGCAGGCTTTTTGCCTGCCTCGAACCGCTTCTCGCCGGCCTTGACGAACAGCCTGCGGTTCTGGAAGAGACGGACTTTGCCGCAATCGAAGCAGCTGCGCTCCGGGCAGGCGCAAATATCGCGATCGGCCACTCCGGCGGGAAGTTTTTCACCGAACGCCATGGCATCCCGGTTGTCCGGACCGGCTTCCCCGTCCATGACCGGGTCGGCGGCCAGCGGATCCTTTCCGTGGGCTACGCGGGAACGCTTGCGCTTCTCGACCGGATCACGAACACGCTGATGGAAGAGAAACACGGTTCGTACCGGAGGCTCCGGTACGAAGAGACGAACAGAACAGAAATCATGGAAGGTATCTGACATGCAAAAACCCACGCACCATATCTTTGTCTGCACCAGCTCCCGGCCGAACGGGCAGCAGAAAGGGTTCTGCCACACCAAGGAAGGTGTTGCGGTGATGGCGAAGTTCCAGGAAGAGATCGAAGAACGCGGCATCGGCGGGGATGTATTTCTCTCCAACACCGGCTGCTTTGGCATCTGCGAGAAGGGCCCGGTCGTGGTCGTGTACCCCGACAATGTCTGGTACGGGTCGGTAACGGCTGATGACGTACCCGAGATTCTCGACTCGCATATCGAAGGGGGAACTCCCCTGGGGCGCCTTGCCCTGTGATACCGGTGGAGACCATGTGTATTTCTGAGATTGCAGTGATCATTGGCAGTGACGGCCGGACCATCCCGCTCAGCGAACCGGGCACGTTCGCTGTCTATCGCAGGGAACGGGGAACCTGGCTGATGGAGCGGCAGCTCCCGTTTGCACTCGAATCAGACGGCGGTCTTGCAGGCCTGCGCACCAGGACGGGTGAACTCGTCACGTTCCTCGGCGGGTGCCGGACCATTGTCGCCCAGTCAGCAAGCGGGGCGCTCTTCTTTGGACTGGAGAAGGCGGGATTTTCGGTCTGGGAGGTTGCGGGCACTCCTGCCGAATTCCTCAATACAGTCTGGCAGGATGCAAAAGAGGAGCAGGAGGAAAAAATCCCGTTGCCGGCCGGTGCCGGTATTCCGGCCCCGCTCGAGATCGCGCCCGGGAAATTTTACATCTCCATCCGTGAGATCCAGGGCCGGCGTCCCGAGGTGAGCAGCAAGCAGGTGCTCCGGTCATTCGTGCAGCAGGGTTCCTTCTCTGAGCTGGAGATCGTGTGCGACCATGTACCGCCATGGATTGAAGTGGATGCAGAACAGCTCGGGTTCTCGCTCGAGACCGAGTATCAAGCACCCCATGAGATGCGGGTGATCCTCAGAAAATCTCATGAAGGTACGTGCTGTTAGACCGGTCCTGCACGACGATTGTCGTGTTTCTGCATATACCGCATCTCACGCCAGTAAGAGACCGGAGCCGGGGGCAGAACTGCCAGAACGGATCATATCACGAGGGATATACCTATGCAACAACTGAACGTCACCTTCACAGATGCCCCGGGCAAGGATGACATGGCCCTGCTGCTTGAAGTCATTGCCGGAGAGATCCGGCAGGGCTCGCATTCGGGAGACGAAACAGGATTTACGTGGAGAATTGTTCCCCTCTGATACGGGAACGGGGATGTTTGACCCCAATAAGCGCTGGATAAAAAAAACAGGAGATTACTATGACAAAAAGCACACCTCTCATCGCATTAGCGGCAGGGATCACCATCCTTGCCCTGCTTGTTGCCGCAGGATGTACGGCAACGCAGCCCGCATCGGGATCAGAACTCCAGAAAAACGAACTGGTCGTCTTCACCGCCGCCTCGCTGACCGGCGCAATGACGGATATCGCGAAAGCGTACGAGACGGTCCACCCGGATGAGAAGGTTGTCCTGAACTTCGACGGCTCGCAGGCACTCCGCACCCAGATCGAACAGGGTGCCCGCGCTGACCTGTTCCTGTCGGCAAACACAAAACACATGAATGCCCTGCAGGGCGAAGGGCTGATCGACAACGGTTCCGTTACGACTTTTGCGAAAAACAAGCTCGCACTCATCGTCCCGAAAGATAACCCGGCAGGCATTACCGGTATTTCGGACCTCTCGCGGCCCGGAATCCACCTGGTGATGGGGACAAAGGAAGTACCGTTCGGGGATTACACCCGGCAGGCTCTTCAGAAGATGGCCAATGACACTGCCTACGGGCCGGCATTCCGTGATGCGGTGATGGCGAACGTGATATCGGAAGAACCGGCAGTCACATCGCTTGTCGCCAAGATCCGTCTCGGGGAAGCGGATGCAGGGATTGCGTACGCATCCGATGTGAGCGAAGGGGACCGGGCCCTTGTCACCACCATTGCCATACCGGACCAGTATAACGTAATTGCCTCATACCCGCTCGGGATCGTGCAGGAGTCAGAAGCACAGGACCGGGCAGCGGCATTCGCCGCGTTCATCATGTCACCGGACGGGGCTGCAATACTGGGCCGGTACGGGTTTACCCCGACCAATAACTGAACCGGACAGAACCATTGAACAGCACAGGCAGGACTCGCATGACACCAACCATGGATCGGATCTGGAGGAGGGGAAACCTGCCGCTCCGCATCCTCATCGCCATCCTTGTCGGGCTTGTCGTCCTGTTCATCGGGATTCCGCTTGCAGCCCTCCTGCTCCGGGTACCGCCGGCCCTCCTGCTCGCCTCATTGCAGGACCCGGTGGTGCTCGATGCCCTCTCCTTAAGCCTTTTCACAGCCGGTATCAGCACCGTTATTGCAATCGGTTTCGGGACGCCCATTGCGTACATCAATGCCCGCTGCCAGTACCCGGGGAAGAAGATCATCGACACGATCACGGACATCCCGGTCGTGCTCCCCCCGGCTGTAGCCGGCCTTGCACTCCTCATGGCCTTCGGGCGCCGGGGGCTCATCGGGCAGTACCTGGACCTGCTGGGGATCGAGATCGCGTTTACGACCATTGCCGTCATCATGGCGCAGGTCTTTGTCGCTTCGCCGTTTTACATACGGCAGGCCCGGTCGAGTTTTGCCGGTGTGAACCGAACGTACGAGCACGCGGCCCGGACGCTCGGGGCTGGTCCGCTGAAGACGTTCTTCTCGATCACGGTCCCGCTCGCCATCACCGGCATCCTCTCAGGGGCGGTCATGACCTTTGCCCGGGCGCTGGGAGAGTTCGGGGCAACCATCATGTTTGCCGGGAACCTGCAGGGCAAAACGCAGACCATGCCGCTTGCGATCTACGGGGCGCTCCAGGGAGACATGGATGCGTCGCTGGCGCTGGCGGTGATTCTTGTGATAATCTCGTTTGCCGTCATCATTGTCATCAAAACCTTAACGGAGAGAGAGGAGGCTGACACGTGATCAACATCTGTGTAAAAAAAGCGCTCCGGGACTTTGTGCTGGACGTGGACATACAGGTACCGGAGAACGAAACACTTGTCCTCCTCGGGGAGAACGGTGCAGGGAAGTCCACAATCCTCAACCTTGTCGCCGGCCTCATGACACCGGACAGCGGCCATATCAGGATCGGTACCGAAACCTTTGTCGAAACGGCCGCCCGGACCTGCATTCCCGTGGAATTGCGAGGCACCGGGTACGTGTTCCAGGACTATGCCCTCTTCCCGCACATGACCGTGTACGAGAACATCGCGTACGGCCTGCTCATGCAGGATGTTCCCCGCGAGACGATCGCGACCCGGGTACGGGAACTTTCCGGGCCGCTCGGTCTCCTTGAAGTAATGTACGAGAACGTGAAATGCCTCTCGGGCGGCCAGCGTCAGCGGGTAGCCCTGCTGCGGGCGCTTGCTGTGCAGCCGAAAATCCTCCTGCTCGATGAGCCGTTCAGTGCGCTCGATGTCCGGACACAAGGGATGATGCGGCAGGAGCTTAAAGCGATACTTGAATGTGCGAAGATCCCGTCCATTCTTGTCACCCACGATCTCCGGGATGCCATTGCTCTTGGCGACCGGATCTGCTTAATGGAGAATGGAAAGGTCACTCTCTGTGGTGATGCAGAGACGATCCTGCAGAAGGGAAATCATCCATTCATCGACCAGTTTTATTATCGGGAGGTATCATGATCTCGGTACTCTATGTTGACGATGAACCCGTGCTCCTCGAACTCGGGAAGATCTTTCTCGAACGTTCGGGTCAGTTCCATGTAGATACGCTGGAATCCTCAGCTACTGCACTGGAAAAGATGAAAACCCGGCAATACGATGCCATTGTTTCCGACTACCAGATGCCGGAGATGGATGGTATTGCCTTCCTTAAGATCGTCCGGGAAACCTGGCCGACACTCCCGTTCATCATCTTCACGGGCCGGGGAAGGGAGGAGGTGGTTATCGAGGCCCTGAACTCCGGGGTGGACCACTATCTCCAGAAAGGTGGGGATCCGCGATCGCAGTTCGCTGAACTGGGACACATCATCACGCGGTCTGTCGAGCGCAAACGAGCGAATGAGACAATCCTGCACCTGAACCGGCTTTATGCGGTCGTGTCCCGTATCAACCGGGCGGTAATCCATATTCGCGACCGGCAGGAACTTCTCATGGAAGCCTGCCGGATTGCGGTTGACGAAGGGAAATTTCTCATGGCATGGATCGGCATGGTCGACTGGGAAACCCGCACGGTCCTCCCGGTGGCGGCCTGCGGGTACGAGGAAGGGTATCTCAGTAATCTCTCCGTGAGCACGGACAACATCCCCTCGGGAATGGGATTAACCGGGACCGCGATCCGCGAGGGCCGTCCCATCATCAGCAATGATATTGCATCCGACATCCGGATGGAGAATTACCGTAATGAAGCTGCCCGCCGCGGGTACCGCTCATCGTCAGCGATTCCCCTTATCTGCGGGGGCAGGGCGATTGGTGCGGTCCGGTTCTATGCTGCAGAAGTAAATTTTTTCAATGACCGTGAGATGCAGCTTCTTGAGGAACTCGTAGCCGACATCTGTTTTGCGCTTGAACTTGACGAAAATGACAGGAAGCCATGCCCGGTGGATCCGGGATAGGGGCTGCCGCCAGGTTGCCCGCCTGTCGGAATACGTCACGTAACCTCTCGTTTCTCGTAACCAGATTCGTACAGGTATCTCTCATATCGTTCCCCGGGTGCCAGTCGGCACACCCTCGTCTTTCCGGATAGTATCCGGGATCCGGTCTTTGCGCGGACACCTCTTTTTCATGATCTCAGGAGAATTGATGCTGGCCGGGTTTCCTGTCCCTGCTGGAGATCTGTCATACGTTCGTTCTCTGCAGCAACCAAGGACATCCGATGCAACAAAAATGCAAATATTTATAAACGATGGAAGGAAGATTCTTACTAGTCAAATGGGAGGAAAATTCTGATGTTTACCAAGAATGGACAAAGACTGATCATAATTCTGGTCTGTCTCCTTGCATTGATCTCACCGGTTTTCGGTGCAGATCCTTCAGGGGCTGCAACGTTTGAAGAAAACCCGGACACTGCGATTAACTTCGCCTGGGTCCTCATCTGCGGTTTCCTGGTCATGAGCATGCAGGCCGGGTTTGCGCTGCTTGAAGCCGGCCTGACCCGGGCGAAAAATGCCGCGAACATCATGATGAAGAACATGGTGGACTTCTGTATCGGAGCGCTCGGGTACTGGGCAATCGGTTTTGCCCTCATGATGGGGACAGCGACCGGTATAACCGGCCTGATGATCGGCCTTAACGGCTTCTTCCTCTGGGGAGATGCTTATGACGTGACCACCATCGAGCTGTGGTTCTGGCAGATGGTCTTCTGCGCTACTGCGGCTACGATCGTTTCAGGAGCCATGGCGGAACGAACAAAATTCAGTACGTACTGTGTCGCAAGCCTGATCGTCACCGCGTTCATCTATCCCATCTACGGGCACTGGATGTGGGGCGGCGGATGGCTTGCCGGTCTCGGTGCACTTGACTTCGCGGGATCCGGCGTGGTCCACGCAGTCGGCGGTTTCATCGCCCTCGCAGGAGCATGGATGGTAGGTCCGCGTCTCGGCAAATACCGCAAAGACGGGACCCCGAACGGTATACCGGGCCATAGTATAACGCTGGCCATCCTCGGTGTCTTCATCCTCTGGTTTGGCTGGTTCGGGTTCAACCCGGGCAGCACGCTTGCAGCAACCGACCTCCGGATAGCCGTCATTGCGGCAAACACCGTCCTCGCAGCAGCAGCCGGCGGGATTATGGCGATGCTCATAACCTGGAAATTATACGGCAAACCCGATGTCCCGATGACCGGGAACGGGGTCATTGCCGGGCTCGTGGCAATCACCGCCCCCTGTGCATGGGTCAACCCTACAGCCTCCGTACTTATCGGCGCCCTCGCAGGTGCGCTGGTCATCGCGAGTGTCTGGTTCATTGACTGGAAACTGCGTATCGACGATCCTGTCGGTGCAATCTCCGTGCACGGCGTCTGCGGTATCTGGGGTATCCTTGCCCTGGGCCTTCTTGCCGATGGCACCTACGGCGATGTCTCGGGTCTCCTGTATGGGAATTCCGGGTTCATGGTAGCCCAGATCATCAGTGCGGTCACCGTCTTTGCCTGGGCATTCGGCATGGGCGCGATCATGTTCTACATCCTGAAAAAGACCATGGGTCTCCGGGTATCGGACCGCGAACAGATCGAAGGACTTGATATCGGCGAACACGGTATGTCTGCTTATCCGGACTTTGTCCCGACAGAACCCAGTGTAAAAGGTGATTGAGATGATAAAAGTAGAAGCAATTATCAGGTCACAGAAAATCGATGCCGTGAAGGTTGCCCTCGATGCTATCGGCGCAGGATCGATGACCGTCTCCGAAGTGCGGGGACGGGGCCAGCAGAAAGGAATTACCCAGCAGTGGCGCGGGGCCGAGTATGTGGTGGATTTCATACCAAAGGCAAAGCTCGAAATCGTTGTTGCGGATGAGAAAGCCGAGAAGATCGTAGATATCATCTGCGAGGTTGCAAACACCGGAACTATCGGTGACGGGAAGATCTTCCTCATACCGATCAAGGACGCCATCCGGGTGAGGACTAAGGAGCGTGGGGACAAGGTCCTGTAAGACAGGGCATTTTCCCGACACCTGTTTTTTTGACAGGTTTGCCGGTTCATGCCTTTGCCCGCACACCTCTTCAGGTCTGTCCGAAGATAATGTATGTCCGTGATATGTGCCTGGGGTGACGAAGTCGCCGGGCATTCATTTGTGGTTATGTCCATTCTCGCAGTTACCATCAACAGGACGATCGGGCTTGTGTGTACTGGAAGAAGAATATGCCCGCTCACGACATCCCGCAGCACGGGGAGCGGTGCTGATCCGGAGGGATCATAATGAAACTGGTCAAAACAATCATCAAACCGGAACGATTCGAGGTTGTCAAAAAAGCGCTGGAAGACAAGGGTTTTGTCAGTATGACCACCACAGAGATCCGGGGCCGGGGCGAGCAGAAAGGTATTACCCTTGAGTACCGCGGGGGCCGGATGACGGTCGATATGCTGCCCAAGACCCAGATCGAGATCGTGGTTAAAGAGAAGGATGTCGATACCCTGATTGCCACCCTTACTGAATCCGCCCGTACCGGGAAGTTCGGCGATGGGAAGATCTTTGTTATTCCGGTTGAGAAGGTAATCCGGATCCGCACCGGGAAGGTGGAGGTGTAGCTAAGAAAATCCCACCACCCCACACCTCTGGGAACTCTTCCCTGCCGGCACGGGGGTTCACCACTCCTTGTCCGGCTTATAATCTCATGGTATTACCGGAAAAAAACCAGTGTAAGAAAAGAACGGGTACAGTACCTTGTCGGATTTTTTCCCCCTGATCGACAGATCAAAGACAAACCCCCGGGTATTATTCCCTGTCGCGAAAACTTCCCGGCCGTCCTGCGCGATCCGGGAAAAATACGGGTGATTGGATGAAGATGATCTGGGCTGTAATCCGGCCGGAATCGGCCCAACAGGTAATCCGGGCTCTCGATGCGGCAGGGATCGGGGGAATAACCCGTCTTCATGTGACCGGCCATGGTCGTGAGATGGGAATCGCCCTTGGTGCCGTGCATTATACGGAAATTCCCAAGGAGATGCTGATGATCGTTGTCTCGGATACCGAAGTAGCCAAGACGGTTATGATCATCCGGACGGAAGCAAAGACCGTATCGAAGAGTACATCCGGTGAAGGCACCATCGGAGACGGCAAGATCTTCATCACCTATGTAGAAGATACCTTCGCGATCCGGACCGTCGGTAAGGTGACCAGGACCTGACCTGAGACATGAAGCAGATTATAGCCCTCATCCGTGAAGAGCAGGTTGCGGCGACCAAAGCGGCCCTTGAGACCGTGGGCGTCCGTGGCGTCACGTTTCTTTATGCGACCGGCCGTGGCCGGCAGAAAGGACACATCAATACCAGGGAATTAGCCGGGTCCTCCCTGAACCGGAATATGCGGATGCAACTGGAGAGTGTCCTTCCCGGAGGGGAACAGACGGATCCCGGGGCGGACGGGTCGCCGTTTATCCCTGATACCGAACTTGTATTCGGGTTCCTGCCAAAACGGATGATCATCCTTGTTGTCTATAACGAAGAAGTCAACCGGGTAGTCCAGGCAATCGTGAATGCCAACCAGACCGGCCGGTATGGCGACGGCCGGATCTTTATCTGCCCGATGATCAGTGCCATCCGGGTCCGTACCGGGGAACAGGGCAACAATGCTCTTTCCTGATAGTATGATGGGGATAATCCTCATCGGGAATATTTTTACCGGATGTTTTTCGTGTTCTTTTTAAATTTTCTCGCATCAGTCAATGGAACCGGAAAATACCGTGTCGAAATCGTAAGGTAATTAATCCTGAAAAAAAGTACCTTTGAAATCCAGGCCTCTCCTTTGACTAGGATAGTGACAGAGGTAATAGGTGGAAAAATGCCAGCAGTAAAAAAAACCGGTGGACCGGGTCCATTGCCGCGTAATGACCTGTCGGATGCATCGGTGCCTGAATATGATGAGATCATGGTTCAGCTTCATAAGTATCCCCGTTCCCTTATCGGATCATCCTATTATTATATCCGGAACGTGAATGGCAGCACATCCCTGTGCCGGATCCTGCCCGGGGCGGGGAGTATATTCTTCCACGAAGTGGTCGACCATAAGAAACAGGGAATATCGGACAAAGATCTGGAAGAAGCGATCGCACAGGATACGGGTGCTTTTTCCATGCCCGGTTATTACCCGGTCTCCTCGTTTATCGAGAAGAGACTCTGGATATACCTGGGATAACGGTAATCCGGATTTTAACTTTCGTTTCCTTTCCGGGTTCTTTCGTGGATGGTAAATGCGTCGATAACCTGGAGCGTGATCCGGGTACCGAGGGTAGGCTGGATGGTCTCCAGCCAGAGGAAAAAGCCCACCTTGGGCGGGGTCGGGCGTTCGAATTTGAAGTGCCCGTCTTTCATCTGTATCATCTTGTGATATTCTTTCTTCTGTTTTGAGCGAAGGTAGAGGATCAGCTCATAGCCCGGCAGATCGGTTGCGATGATCGCCTTCGAGTAATACTTAGGGAATTCTTCCGGTGTGATTATCTTCCCCTTCACGGTCATGCCCCAGGTATCGCAGATCGCCTTGATTGCCGGTGGGAACAGGCCGCCGTACAGAACTTTTTTCACCAGTTGCCCGGTCTGGTCCGTTATTTCCGGCTGGATCCGCCCGGGAGTCCGGTTGATCTCCGTGAAAAGCCGGTTTTTTACCTCGTCGTGGTAACGTTTGTAATCAAACGCGTGTTTCAATGGGATATCCGTTGCCCTGATGAGCTTGGGATGGTTCTCCGGCAGGTTGTAGATGATCCGCGGCCGGTAATGCTTGACGAGCGATTTGATCTGCTCGCAGGAACTCGTGTGGATGATCGCGTTGGTCCGGTCCTTTGCAAGACGTTTGACAACAGTATAATTCATGAGATCAAAGGAGGACACGAGAAGGAATGGGGTGATCTTCTGGCCATAGAGATAACCGAGCAGTCGTTTCTTGTACGCGATCTCCACTTCGAACTCTTTTAAGTCGGCCGGGGAGGTGACCACTTCGGCAAATGCAACATGGTTGTCAGCGTCCACGAGCAACATGTCGAACTCTGCAAGATCCTGACCATTGCCCCGTATTGTGATATCCCCGTATTTTGAGTAGAACAACCCGTTCTGCCCGATCTGCACATTCTCGCGCCGGCTCGGGGCATCGGCACCTTTCATGGCAAGGTACTTGATTGTGTTGGATTTTTTCGAGATGTCCAGGAACATCTCGTATACGATTGCCTCGAACCACCTCCCCTCGGCAGTCCGCATCGGCTCGAGATCGGGAGAGAATAATTTTTTCCGCTCGATCTTGTTCATGTGACGCGTGGCGTTGATAGCGATTGCCGCTGTCGGTTTGAAATGCCGGAAATTGTCGTTAAGCCACGGGATCATGATGTGTGTAAAGAATCTCTGCCATCATAGTAGATAACAATCTGCCTTGTTCCTGCGTTTTCTTCGTAGTAATCCAAATACGGATTACAGCCGCATCGCAACGGACCTAAAATATTCTGACAGTATCCAGTCATGAAATCCAACCGGGGAGAAAACACCAATAATAGGGACTTTGTGAAGAATTTGCTCTGTAGAAACACCCATGAACCGATCCGGTTCACACCCGGGCGATGATAATTGCTGGTGTGAAAGGGATCCCTGCTTCAGGGCCCCTTTGGGATATGGAGGGGTCGTAAGGTGTTTTCAAGAATGTATCCAGTTACTGATCCGCCGCGGGGGCTCCCCGCCGGGGGCGGCGGAGTTCATCGTAATTGGGAGTATGGGGATCTCAACCCCCATCGTTCTGCCTGAAAGGATTCGATTTAATATGGAATGTCCTCAAAAATTTCCATCCTGTATGCCTGTGGCCGCAGGCATCATGTCCGTTTTCATGGGAAACGGACATGATGCCGTAAGCCACAAGCACACAAGATGAAAATTGAATAGTCCGGGCCCTGATGTAAGAACGTGGGCAGGCAAGGCTGCAGTGATTTCGGGA
>JBAZHD010000040.1:0-26912 GCA_041652515.1 Methanoregula sp. | reverse complement strand
ACATTCAAACGGCTATTGATTTTATTGTCGAACATGGCTTTAAGGTAATTCACCCGGACTCAGTTCTTGAACAGAATCTTCGTGAAGGGAGTCGGTGAGTTACTCATTTTCATATTAAATCATTTACCGTAACCTGACGCACCAGGGACTTTGCCCCGCAGCTGGGGCGCCCCGGTTGTGATAGTACTGTATCTCCTGTACACAAAAATGCAGAGAATTTCTGTTCGGGTATTTCCGGGGTATCATATGTGCCCCCGCCCCCGACCGGGGCTGGGCTGGCGCAAGGGGAGGCGATCATAACGTTTGAAATAGGGATTACTCCAGAGCACCGTTTTTTTAATTCACGCAAACAGCAGGATGATCACCGCACCGCCGACCATCAGGATCGATCCCAGGAACCGGGCCCGGATCTCATCCTCAGCGCAGATGATGGTGCCGTAGAGAACCATAACGATGATGCCGAGCCGTTTTATCGCAATCACGTACGGCGCGATCTGGAGCGTATAGGCAATATTGATCGAGATGCACTCTGCCGTCACGAAGATGCCCGCCAGGATAGCCGGCACAAGATAGTAGCGAAGGGAAACGACTGCTTTCCGGAGAGAGCCGTAAGGAAGCGGGTTGCGGGTAACAGATACCTGAAGATTGCGTCCGGCGGACCTCCTGGAGAAGACTACAATCACAGGAAACGCACCAGCGATAATCAGCAGGGTGAATGCCATCCCGAAGACGGGATCCGAGTTGAGCATTGCAATCTTGTCATAGTTGACCGAAGCCGCAAACAGGAATGCAACGATGAGCATGTACCAGCTGCCCCGGTTCTGCACCATCGATTTTACCGGGTCAAGGTAATGCTCATGTTCTGCAGAAATATTCAGGACATACGACCCGCTCACGATGATACAGATGCCCACGACACCAGCACCTGATGGCACTTCGTGCAGGAGCAGGTATGAGGTGCCGATGAGAAAAACCGGCGTGAACGAGAGCATCGGCATGGAAAGGGACAGGTCGGAGGATTCCAGTGCCCGGAAGATGAGAATGAGACCAATGATATTCAGGATGCCGGAAATGATTACCGCGCTGTAATACTCCGGCCCAATCGGCGGAAAACCCTGTGCCGCCGATATGAGGAGGAGCAGGACGCCGGAGATAAGCATGCCGGATGCAGTCAGGATCCGGGGATCCCGGTCCGCGATATGGTTCTTAATGATGATGTAATACGCGGCATTGGAAATAGCACCAATGATTGCAAGGATGACCCAGAACATGATGGTTCAGTTTTCTCGTTTTATTTTTTCAGAGATTATCAGGCCCGTCAGGGAACCATGCGGATTCCGGAATGGGTTTTTACCCGCTTCAGAATTCCATGATCCACTCGTCGGTTTTCAGGACACGGGCGAACCTCTGTTGCTGGGTGATAAGGACAGCAAGGTGGAGTTCGGCAGCGGTGATGGAGCCTGCGGCGTTGGTAATGTCGAGCGTGCCGGTAGCATCCGAGAGGAAGTTTACAGCATACCTGCGATGGAATGCCTGCCGGGCCGTAGTGTCACAGCACATCTGGGTCATGTACCCGGCAATAGTCACGACCGAGACAGCATGGTCCTGCAGCCACTGTTCGAGATTCGTGCCGGTGAAACTTCCCGGCAGGCTTTTTTCAATGACAACATCCGCATGCCGCCGTTTTATCTCGTCATGGAGTTCCCACCCGGGGGTTCCCTTCCGGAACGTGACCGATTCAGGGGCGATATTGGTATGCTGGATGACGACAACCGGAACGCGGCCGTCATGCGCCCAGTCCATTGCCTTGAGGATATTATCAAGGCTCCCGGAAGGGTGGGTCACCGGCAATTTCCCGGTAAAATACTCGTTCTGGACATCGATGACCAGCAGTGCTTCTTTCATGAATCTCCGGGTATACTATCGTGAGATTCCGTAATACGCTTTATTGTCCCGTATCCCTGCGAGACGGATTGCCCAACCCCAAGATAATCCGGAATCTGGAGGTTTGTACGAAATTTCCCGAGGAAGACCATCACGTTCTCCCGTTCGATCCGCTCCCGTTTGAACCGCACCTTTGCCTCGCAGGTTATTGGGATGGGTATCTCATAGTCGAGCGATTTTGCAAGCGTCTGCAGCTGGGCGGTGAGGAGTTTTAACATAAATGCGTCCCGCTGCGGTTTCCCGTTCAGGTCATAGAATTTTTTTGCATTCTGCTGGTTCAGCGCAAGCCACGGGGTCTGGAATTCATAAAGGAAGACATTATCCGCAATCCCGAACGGTTCAGAGCGGATTGCCGGGTCGCGGGCAGTTATCCGGCATATGTTCTCTCCGGCTCCCAGCACTGCCTCATCACGGGTAAGCTGGTCAAGACAGCCGGCGCCCTGGCTGATACCGGTGACGATGAGATCGCCTTTGACCTGTTTACACTGGAGGGCCGGGTAGCGGTGAATGAACCCGGCTGAATCGTCTTTGTGGAGCGCTGAATAATCCGCCAGTTTTTTGTTAAGGAACGAGCGGAACTCCTCAACGGAAAACCGGAGCGGGTGTTCCGGTTCAAGGGTGATCGTGTACATGCGGAGGATCATAAAATGTACCTGCCGGGGATGGGTGAAATTATCCCGTAGAGATGCCGGGGGCTGTCGATTTTTCCGGCAGGGTTGCCGTGGCCATCGGGTGTGCTTCCGACAGGACCGTGAAGCGCCGGATAGCCGATACGGTGTTTGCATTGTTGGATACACCAATAAAGTAGTCGCCGGGGACTGCTATCACGCCTTCCACAAACCAGGTATTTGTCCCGCAGCTCCCTGCGGATACCGTTGTTGTTGACGAGACAAGTTTGGCAGATGTTATGTTCGTGGTCCCGGATATGATGGCAAAGAGAGAATACTGGAGCTCCTCTCCGGCTGCGAGATTTGTTGTCCCGGTGACGCTGAAGGGTTCATCGGTATACTGGTCGCTTACCGGGTTTATCTGGATCCCGGGCTTTGTGTTCGTCTCCGAAAGACAGGTTGTCCCGGCCGGGGTCGCTGACGGGAGTGCACGGAGCAGGATCTCGCGCGAGATCCCGCAGTCGGTCACGATCCGGTAGCGGCCCGGGGCCCAGCCTTCAGTGATAAAGCGGTAGGGGGAGGTTGATTCACCAGGTTTCAGGTGCGTGGTGGTGCCCGGTGCCGGGTTCTCTTCCCCCATCCGGGTAATCCACGGGCCGGTCCCTTTCTGGTACCGGACCGAGAATGTGGGGGGGTCGTTTGTGCAGGAGAGGTCGCCGGTTTTTTCGTTGGTGATGACAAAATCCACAACTTCGCCAAGGTTGTATACGTCCGAGTCCATTTTGATCATCTTTGCCGTGTCTTCAGGCTGGGCAAGGGTTCGCTGGTCTTTCACAATGGACGCCGGGGCGGCGCTGTCTGTGGAATTTGCAGTGCCATTGTCCGCACCAAAAAGCTCTGTGCATCCTGCGGTACAGAGAATGGATGCCAGCAGGAGCAGGAGTATGATTGTTCGCGGGGTCATAGAATTACCGGTGTCAGGCTAAACAATTAACATCAGTATTGGCAGGTAAATATTTTTTTTACCGGTTCCCGGGATTTTTCACGAGTTCTTCTGAAATTTTTTATCGCGGGAAATATTTTGCAGGAAATGAAAAATCCCCTCATCCCAGCACCGGAATGATCGCGATGAGACCGGTCTGTTTTGATCCACCGGATATTTCCTGACGCCCGGACACTACCCATGTCGAAAATCCCCTTGGGTTCTTCTCCGGTCGGGTATGTCCTTACAATCAAACACGGCACAAGTCAAAGATCCCCCGGGGTTCTTCTCACGGCGGGTATATCATGAGGGCTATATCCGGCATCCGGAAAACAGGCCTTCCTTTCATTCCCCCAGGTTAAAATACTGCCCAAAAAAGGCGACCCGTACAGGCCCGCTATTTTAACAGGTCTGATTCTGGTTAAAATGCCCCGATTGCAAAAATACTCGCATATCTTAAAATTTTCCCGGAGCGTTGACATCGTTTCCTGTGATGAAAAATTCCTGATCCCCGGATGGGCAAAAGGAGCCCGTAAAAGGCCCGGAATAGTACTGGATTTTAGATCGGTTGCCTAGAGAGAGACTCCGACGATATCTCCGGATAGACAGGCAGCCGTGGTGCTTCCACTAAGCCGGGTCGCTGACGCGTGACAGGTCAGCTGCAGTGGCCGGGTCAGTGACCTGTCACGGGCCAGGTTGAAAGCCGGATCTGCTCTATCTAATAGGATTTTAAGGATTTCCTCGGGAGCACCCTCTGTCGTTCTACCGCTTTAAATCGGGTATGATACCTGGCACAAAAAAAATCGATTTGCATGAGAATTTTTTTACGGAAAAATCTGGTACTGTACAATCAGAAAAAAAACCCGGCCGGAGAATTCGGGAAAATTTTCGGACGATTTTTTTAAACCAGATGGAAAAAACTGAATTTTTGTTTCCAAAGAAAACTCACAGCACCTTCGTTCCTGTCACCGCCGCAAGCAGCAGAATGATAACCGGCTGGTGGACAAGATAAATAACAAGCGAGTACCGGCCAAGAAACGCGAGCGGCTGTACGATCCGGTCCGGCAGGTGCGGGGCCGAAAACCTGCGGATCCCCCCGCCATACAGGAGATCTCCCACGCCCATCCCAATCAGTACTGCACCAAACCAGGGAATGAGTGGCGTGTAGTCAACGGAGACAAACGATGCGGGCTGGATCCCGAGCGGGAGTAACCAGAACGGTCCCTGGATACTCCCGATAAAAAAAACGCCCGCAATGCAGAGCAGCCCGAGAAGAATATTGTACTTTCCGAACCGGAAAAAGAGCACGGAGAGCACCACGGATACGCCGATCAAGTGCAGGATGCCGAAAATGATGAATCCCTCGTGCAGGTACAACCACGTACCGAGCGTGACTAAGAGTCCGAGCGCGAAAATACCGGCCCCGCGGAACAGGAATTTTTTTGTCAGCGCAAATCCGGAGAGTTTTGTTGCTGACCGCGAATAACTGACCACAAGGGAAACACCAACAACAAAAAGGAAGAGCGACGCGGTCGTCATCGCGAACCAGCGCCAGAAACCGGTCGCAACATTGACCGGTGCGATCCCAAAAAAATGGAGATCGAAAACGGTGTGGAAAATGATCATCATCAGGATCGCGATGCCCCGGGTTGCATCAATCTCCGGGAACCGCGACACTGTATCCATGTAACAAGGTGATCGCTGTTTTCTGATATGTTTACTGTCCGGACGGGTTGCACCCCAAGGGGCAATGCAATCATTCATAACCATGTGCCCGGATATTCTTTTCTCAGCTGGAATTCTCATGACGCTGGAAAAAGACGAGCATGTCATCGAAGCGATCGGGCGATGCCGGATCGTAATCCGTAATGGTGAGGTAGTCGATGTGGGTGAGGCCATGATCCAAGACTGCCCACTCGCAAAACGGTTCGCGTACCCGGTACCGGATATCCGGAAAGATTCGGTGAAGGCAAACATCGGGCACCGGATCAAGGCGTTTGGCATGTGCACGCCACACCGTGAGGTAATGGACACGAGGGAGTTTGTCGGGTTCGGGGCTTCCGAGCTGCTCAGTTTCGGTCTCCATAAGGGGCTGCTCGATGCCGTCGTGCTCGCGTGCGATGGGGCCGGTACGGTTGTTGTCACAAAACCGGCAATGGTGCAGGGGATTGGCGGCAGGATGTCCGGGCTCGTCTCAACAACACCCTATCAGGAAGTGATGGACAAAATCGAAAAGGACGGAGGGTACGTACTGGACCGGGAACATGCATCGATTGACCAGCTTGCCGGTGTTGCACTGGCTCTGGTACAGGGATTCCGGAAGATCGCGGTTACCGTTGCACTGCCGGAAACTGCTGAGACTATCCGCAGGATCCACCCAAAGACCTTCATATTCGGGGTCCATGTGACCGGACTTTCCGGGCCGGAAGCAAAAATGCTTGTCGATGCTTCTGATCTCGTTACGTCCTGCGCATCAAAGACAATCCGTGAAGCGGTAAAGAGAAATGTTCTGGTGCAGGCCGGGACCGCAATCCCGATCTTTGCCATGACCATGGCCGGAAAAAACCTCATCATGGAAAAGATCCGCCTGTCAACGGAACCCGTGCTCGTAAAAACCACAAAACTCCCGGTACTTGCCGACCAGCAGCCCGACCCGCTGGTCTGATCCCTTTTTTTTCGGTATTAACGAAAGATATAATAATCGTCACAAAGCAGCAATCCATTGCATATTCCCCTTCGGGACTGGTGTATCGTGATCTCTGTTCTCTATGTCGATGATGAACCCGGCCTTCTCGAACTGGGAAAAACATTTCTCGAACAGAATGCCTCGTTCAGCGTTACCACCGCAGTGTCCGGAGAATCAGCCCTCGCTCTTCTCCGGGAAACTACGTTCGACATCGTTGTTTCGGATTTCCAGATGCCGGTGATGGACGGGATCGTCCTGCTGCGCCAGATCCGGTCAACCTCCGATATCCCATTCATCCTCTTCACCGGCAGAGGCCGCGAGGAGGTTGTCATCGACGCAATCAACAGCGGAGCTGATTTCTACCTGCAGAAAGGCGGCGACCCGGCCGCCCAGTTTGCCGAGCTCGGGCATAAGATCTCCCAGGCCGTGTCCCGCCGCAGGGCAGAGCATGCCCTGCATAAAAGGCTCGCATTGATCCGGGAAGCCTCCTTTTCCTCTACCCGGTTCATCCGGCTGCGATCTGACCGGATCGATTCTGCAATCAACGGGCTCCTTGCCAATATCGGCGCAATGGCCGGAGCTGATCATTGCTATATCGCGCTGAAGACAGGAAAGAACGGGGAGGTATCTAAAACCCATCAATGGACCGCTCCCGGAATTTTTTCTGGAGATGAACTGACCGACACGTCCGATTCAGGGGACTTTTCCTGGGCAGTAACCCGTGTACAAGCGTCTGAAGCAGTCACTATCCCCAGCGTTGCTGCCATGCCGTCCGGGCCGGAAGATGCCGGCAGACAGAAAACATGGTTAGAGAAACGGGGGATCAAATCATTCCTCATCATCCCGCTGACGATCGGTCCTGAACTGATTGGATTGCTTGGCTTTGATACCACACGAACGGAAGTTGTCTGGCCTGACGAAGACATCGATATCCTCAAAATTTATGGCCAGATCATTGCGAACGCTCTTGCCCGCAGGACTGCCGACGAGACCATCAGGAAATCCGAGCAACTCTACCGCACGGTCTTTGAATCGACCGGTACCGCGATGATGATCCTTGAAGAAGACAAGACAGTTGCCGTGGTTAACCGGGAAATGGAAAGGATCTCCGGGTTCAGCCGTACTGATATCGAAGGGAAGATGCCATGGACCCGGTTTGTCTCGCCGGAAGATCTGGAGCGGATGAAACAGTACCACGCGCTGCGCCGCTCCGATCCTTCTGTAGTGCCGAAGAACTATGAGTTTGGTTTTCTTGCACGGGACGGCCGGCGTATCAGTACCTACATAACCGTGGAGATGATCCCCGGCACACAGAAAAGTATTGTGTCACTTATCGATATCTCGCGGGAGCAGGCCGCACGACAGGAGATGATGGATTCTGAAGAGAAATTCCGCAGCCTTTCCGAGTCGCTCCCCGAAGGGATCTACATGGCCCAGGACACCCGCTTTGTGTACGTGAACCCGGCCTTCACCACATTGTTTGGCTATACTGCGGAACAGATGCTTGCATTACCGGATTATTCCGTCATTTTCACTCTTGAAGACCGCCCGCGGATAGAACGGGCCGTAACGGAACGGCTGGCGGGGATACGGGATTCAGAGCGGTATTCGGTCCAGGGTATCCGGCAGGACGGGGCCATTATTACGGTCAGCATCCACGGTTCCAGGACCCGGTATAAAGGCAGGGACGCAATTATTGGTACAGTAACCCGGGGCAGGCAGGACAAAAAACCGGGCGGCCGTGAACCGGGCCCACGAATAGATGACGCCAATAATCACCGCGATGTCTTTATCAATAGCAACGATAATTTTTAACCAGGAGAATAAGGAAATCTCCGGAGGAAACAGCATATGGCGACACCTGTCCAGATTCCAAGAGGATTTATTGATGAGTTTGCCGAATTTCTGAAGAAATACCAGGTCATCGGTCTTGCAGTAGCATTCATTATCGGTGCAGCGGCAACCAAACTGGTTACTGCAACGGTCAACGACATCATCATGCCGATTATTGCCGTCATTATTCCCGGTGGGGACTGGAGAGCGTCGGTATTGAACGCCGGTCCGGTAAAACTCCTTGTTGGTGATTTTGTCGGTAATTGTATCGACTTCATCATTGTCGCGGTCGTGATATTCCTTATTGTCAAATTCATCATGAAGGGCGACACTACGAAAAAGATCTAACGATCTTTTTCTCGAGCCCGGGGACTGATGTCCCCTTGCACTTCGAAGAAGATACCATAATTCCTTATAATTTATTTTTTTGTGTTCTGGAGAAACAAGCATGAACCGATCGGGTTCACACCCAAATCATGAAAAACGGCAAATAATTGTTTCAACCGTCTTGATCCGCCGCGGGGACGTCCCATCGGGGGCGGCGGTGTTTATCATTTTTGGGGGTATAGGGGTCTCAACCCCCAACAGCAATTCCAGAAGGCCGATTTAATAGGGAAATGTCCTCAAAATTTCCATTCTGTGTGCTTGTGGCCCTTCGGCATCATGTCCGTTTTCAGGGGTAATCATGTACAGGAACCTGACGCACCAGGGGATTTGCCCCGGACGGGAGCTAGGCTGGCACGAGGGGGGCGATCATATCTTTAAAACAGGTTTTCTCCAGTGTTTTTTGGTTTTCCAGGTTTTACGTGATACTACCTGAATACACACCACGCAGATACCACCAAGAAAAACTCATCCAAAACCGCTGGCGCTCTCAAGAAAAAGAACCTGAAAAATGCGAGGGATGGGATTCGAACCCAAGAACTCCTGCGAGACCAGGCCCTGAACCTGGCGCCGTTGACCTGGCTTGGCTACCCTCGCGCCTGTATAGATTACCCGCTGGGTTTAATAAAATATGGGGTGAAATGAAAAATACTTTTTCTACTCACAGCCGGCCCGGCTCCCGGAAGAAAAGGTTTTTTTCAGTATCGCTGCGATTATCGCATGAGAGGAAAACTATTTTTTTCTTTCGTTCCGGGACTGCACGAGAAAAAAAATTATTTTTTCTTCTCGTGGTTATTCTCACCGGAGAACTTCTTCATCTCGTTTTCGCGGAGTTCTTTTCTCCGGATCTTGCCGGAGATTGTCTTGGGCAGCGACTCCACGAATTCGATGGCCCGGGGGTACTTGTACGGGGCCGTGACTTTCTTTACATGTTCCTGGATTTCCCGGGTCAGGGTGTCAGATGCCCTGAAGCCGGGCTTCAGGATAATGAACGCCTTGACGATGAGGCCGCGGATATCGTCCGGTGAACCGACAACAGCGGCTTCCTGCACCGACGGATGTTCGATCAGGGCGCTTTCGACCTCGAAGGGTCCGATGCGGTAGCCGGATGCCTTGATCACATCATCGTCCCGTCCGATGAACCAGAGATAACCGTCTTCATCCCGGTAAGCCTTGTCACCGGTATAGTACCAGTCCCCGACAAAGGATTTTTTGTTCTCCTCGTCGTTATTCATGTATTCCTTAAAGAGGCCGACCGGGCGCGGTTTCGTACTGATCGCGATCCTTCCTTCCTCATGGATACCAACCGGTTTGCCATGGTCATCATGGAGCTCGATATGCCAGCCGGGTGCGGGTTTGCCCATTGACCCGAACTTGGGTTTCATGCCCGGGAATGTTCCGATACAGAGGACGGTCTCGGTCTGGCCGTAACCCTCATAGATCGTGAGGCCGGTCGTGTCCTTCCATGCCTTGATCACTTCCGGGTTAAGGGGTTCGCCGGCGCTGGTGCAGTGGCGCAGCTCGGTGAAATCGAACTTGTCGAGATCGGCGAGGATCAGCATCCGGTAGATGGTTGGCGGGACACAAAACGTGGAGATGCCGTACTTTTCAATGAGCGGCAGGATCTCCGTGGCATTGAACTTGCTGCGGATATCGTAGACAAAGATCGCGCTTCCCTCGATCCACTGACCGTAGAACTTGCCCCAGGCACTCTTCGCCCACCCGGTATCGGAGAGCGTTAAATGAAGGTCGTTTATCCGGAGGTCATGCCAGAACCGTGCGGTCACGATGTGCCCCAGCGGATAACTGTGGTCGTGCACCACCATCTTTGGTTCTCCCGTGGTACCGGACGTAAAAAAGATGACCATCGGATCGGAACTCTTCGTCTTCTTTGTTCCCGGGAGGTTGATGATCTTTGCCGAGACCGGTGCAGGGTAGTCAAGCTCCACCGGGTAACTGATCCAGCCGGTACGCTTGGCATCGATGAGCACCTTGCAGGTGAGTGACGGACACTCTTTTGCAATCGACTCGATCTTTTCCGCCTGCTCCTCCATTGTGATGATCATCTTGATCTCGGCAAGATTGATCCGGTATTTCAGGTCCTTGGGAGTGAGCATGGTCGGTGCCGGGCAATAGACAGCACCGCGCTTGATCAGGGCGAGTGTAAAGGTCCACCACTCCGGCACCCGGGGCAGCATGATTAAGACCTTGTCGCCTTTATTGACGCCATACTTGGTCAGGATGTTGACGATCTGGTTCGAGAGGCGCATCAGATCCCAGAACGTGAATTTTTTCTCCACGCCTTCCTGGTTTACCCAGATCATCGCAAGTTTGTTCCGGTCCTTGTTTGCCCACGCATCGATCACGTCAAAACCGAAATTAAAAAACTCGGGTACCTCGATCCGGAAATTCCTGTACATTTCATCATAGTCCGGCATGTTATGGTCGTCGGGACCAAATACCGGGCCGGCAGACGGCAGGGTTGTTGCACCAACCGTGCCGGTACCATTGTCCTTGACGAGATGAGTTGTGCATGCCTCGCTGATCCAGTCTGATCGGGAGACCTTCTTTTTGGCAGACGCTTTATCGATCGTGCTGGTCAGGCTGTCATCCATGGTAACAGAAAATCGCACCATATAGATCCATTTAGTGGTGCATTTAATACGTGTTGCGATCGGTTGCTGCACCACGAGAGGCAACAGAGACTCATTACTTACGGAAAAAAACCATAAAAAAAAAGAAAAGCGGATTATTTTGCTCTGGGAAAACAAGCATGAACCGATCAGGTTCACACCAAAACCATGAAAATCGCCAAATAATTATTTCAACCGCCCTGAACCGCCGCGGGAGATTCCTGACGGGGACTGCGGCGTTTATCATTTTTTTGGGTATGGAGGTCTCAAATCCCATCAGCAATTCACAAAGAGGCGAATTTAAAAGGGAAATGGCCTCAAAATTTTCATCCTGTGTGCTTGGGCCCTTCCCGGCATCATCTTATTAGGGGAAATTGTTTTCAGATACATCGATCGATTTTCAAACTCCAATCGCAACCACGCCCGCGATCAAAAACCGTTCCGGAAAAATCGCGATCCGATTTTGATCCGGAAATCGATCAGCGATTTCAAGATCAAAATCGATCAGCGATTTTCATTTTCAAATCGATCAGCGATTGAAAAACAGTGTCAGGACCACAATCACTGACAGAACACAAAATCGGATCCCGATTTTCGTACGAGAATCGATCAGCGATTTTGATCTCAAAATCGATCAGCGATTTCCATTTTCAAATCGATCAGCGATTTTAAAATTACAATCGCGATCACGATCCCGATTGAAAACCCGATCCAGATCGATCGCGATCCGATTTTGATCTCATAACCGGGTCGCGGCCGGAACCGCTGAGGCACATCGGTTACCCTGGTACCGAATTACCTTTACCTGTAAATGCAGGGATTTTCTGTACGGGTATTTCCTCGGCATCATATACGCCCCCGACCTGAAACTGGGGATGGGCTGGTGCACGGGAGGCGATTATACCATTTGAAACAGGTTTCTCCGGAGCAGATTATTTGGCTCTTCGCTGATCTGTGTGGGTAATCTGGATCCCGGTAAACAAGTTGATGGGGGCTAACGCCCCCAAGCCCCCATTACGATGAACTCCGCCGCCCCCGAAGGGACGCCCCCGCGGCGGCTCACGCAATGCAATGGCAGATGAATTCATCGTTTATCTTACCCACTTGAAATAGCGAAGAGCCGATTATTTCATACCGGTGTACTTTTTCAGTTCGGCTGCACGCAGTTCATTCCGCTTGATCTTGCCGGAGATGGTCTTTGGGAGTTCCGCAACGAATTCGATCTCTCGCGGGTATTTGTAGGGCGCTGTCGTCTGTTTCACGTAATTCTTGATGTCCCGGATAAGCGATTCCGATGGCTCATACCCCTTGTTCAGGATAACGAATGCCTTGACAATCATGCCCCGGATCCGGTCGGGCGATCCGACAACGGCGGCTTCCTGTACCGCCGGGTGTTCGAGCAGGGCACTCTCGACCTCGAATGGCCCGATCCGGTACCCGGAACTCTTGATCACATCGTCGCTCCGGCCGACAAACCAGAAGTACCCGTCATCATCCCTGCTGACCTTGTCACCCGTGTAATACCATCCATCGGAAGACGATTTTTTATTCTCCTCGGGATTGTCAAGGTATTCCACAAACAGGCCCGGGGGACGGGGATTGCACCCTATTGCAAGCCTGCCTTCCTCATGCTCGCCGACAGGTTTTCCCTCGTCATCATGGATCTCGATCTTCCAGCCGGGTGATGGCTTGCCCATGGAGCCGGGCCGGGGCTCCACCGAAGGGAACGCGGCAACGCAGCACGCGGTCTCGGACTGCCCGTAACCCTCGCAGATCGTAAGGCCGGTCCCTTCCTTCCAGACACGGATAACCTCGGGATTGAGGGGTTCACCGGCACTGGTGCAATGGCGCAGGGACGAAAGGTCGAACCTTTCCAGGTCTGCAAGGATCAGCATCCGGTAAATGGTCGGGGGACAGCAGAAGGTGGTGATCTGGTACCGTTCAAGGAGGGGCAGGACTTCGGTTGCATGGAATTTCCCGGTGAAATTATAGACAAAGATGCAGGCACCTTCGATCCACTGGCCGAAGATCTTGCCCCATGCACACTTGGCCCAGCCGGTATCGGAGACCGTGAAGTGGAGGTCGTTATGCTTTACATCCTGCCAGAGCCGTGCGGTCACGATATGGCCAAGCGGGTAGCCATGGTTGTGGAGCACCATCTTCGGTTCGCCCGTGGTGCCTGAAGTGAAATAGATCAGCATCGGGTCGGTGCTTTTTGTCTTGCGATTGTCCGGAATGCTCACCGACCGGTGGGAGACCGGTGCGGGATAGAGGAGCTCGTACGGGAAACTTGCCCAGCCTTTCAGTTCCCCGTCAGCGAGAACCCGTGCCGTGAGGGTAGGGCATTCATTGCAGATCTCCTCCACTTTAGGTGCATTCTCAAGGTCCGTTATGATCATCCGGAACTTTCCTTTATTTACCCGGTATTTTATGTCCCGTGATGTGAGCATGGTGGGGCACGGCGCGAAGACTGCGCCCAGCTTGATGAGTGCAATGGCAAAGATCCACCACTCGGGGATGCGGGGAAGCATGACCAGTACGCGATCGCCTTTATTGATGTTGTACTTCAGGAGAATGTTTGCTGCCTTGTTCGAGAGGTTGGATATATCAAGGAAACTGAATTTCTTCTCCTCCCCGTCCTGGTTGACCCAGATCATCGCCAGCTTATTGCGATCTTTTTTTGCCCATGCGTCAATGACATCGAAACCGAAGTTGAAATATTCGGGAACATCGATGGAGAAGTTCTCGCACATCTTCTCGTAACTGTCTGTAGTATGCCCGCTATTTTTCATAAAATCAGCAACAGTGTTTTGCACGGATCTTTTTCAATATGATCTTTTCTTCCGGTATTTCCCTACAAAATGAAGAGTAACTGAACCGGCCATCAGGAGAATTGAGGCAACAGAATAAAAGAGAACATGCACTCAATAACCGTCGGAAGATCGTATTCAGACAAGGGACATAAAGGTTGTCCATTAGTATTATGATTGGGTGCAAAGTATACTATAGTGGATGGCAGACAAAAAGTATGCTTCATTAAAAATTGAGAACATCGTGGCATCGGGAGTTATCGCCGATTCCATAGACCTTGCAATGATTTCATCCAAGATCAAAAATTGCGAACTCAATACGAAGAGGTTCCCCGGCGCAGTCTACCGGATCGAAAATCCAAAGATCGCGGTCCTGGTCTTCTCTTCAGGAAAGGTTGTTCTCACCGGCATCCGCGACAACGCCGCACTCAAGAACGGACTCGCATTCATCATAAAGTCCTTAAAAGAGGCCGGTGTAGACATTCTCAAGGAACCAAAGGTAGCAGTCACGAATATCGTCTGTTCCTATGATATCGGGAAATATATCAACCTCAACAAGGTTGTTATCACCCTGAACCTTGAGAATATCGAATATGAACCCGAACAGTTCCCGGGCCTCGTGTACCGCATTAAGGACCCCAAGATCGTTGCGCTCCTGTTCTCATCAGGCAAGATCATCCTTACGGGAGGGAAGACCATCGAAGATATCAAGAAAGGCCTCGATTTCCTCGAGCAGAAGCTCGAGAGTATAATGTAATTTTTTTTTTGCCCTATAGAAAACCCATTTCAAAAAATATGATGCCCCCCCCTTTGCGCCAGCTGAGCCCCCGTCGGGGGCGGGGGCGCATGCGATTCCTCGGATATAGATAGTACAGAAATTCTCTGCGTTTTTTATGTACAGGTAATACAACACTATCGTAACCGGGGCGCTTCAGCGGCGGGGCGAAGCCCCTGGAGCGCCAGGTCCCGGTAAATGATTTAATATGAAAATGGAGCTCCGTTTTCATCCTGTGTGCTTGCGGCCCTTAGGCATCATGTCTGTTTCCCATGAAAATTTGCCACTTCAGGAATTACTGATGGGGGTTGAGACCCCCATACCCCCAAAAATGATAAACGCCACCGCCCCCGAAGGGGCGCCCCCGCGGCGGATCAATACGGTTGAAATATTTATTTGCTGATTTTCATGACGTGGGTGTGAACCGGATCGGTTCATGGTTGTTTCTCCAGAGCAATTTTTTTCCCTGTTCTGTTTCTACGACCAGTACCGGTGTGTCTGGATAAAATTCCGTTCTGCCTTCAGGATCTCGCGGTAGAACCCGTCCCCGTCAGCCAGGGTCCCCAGTATCCGGGATGCATTCTCCGGCCCGACGCCCCGGGCCGATAACGCGATGATTGCCTTTTTCCCGCTGGAGAGGACGATATTCGCATTTTTCATAAGCCGCTGCTCGACAGCCCGTTCCTCCGCATTCTTCCGCGGTTTTTTCACAACCGCATACGATTCTTCTTCATACGGCTTGAGCGCTGCAATAAGTCGCGCCCCGCATTTCGGGCACTGGGGATTTTCAGCGATACGGGAGACTACCGTTTTGCTCTTCCAGTCGCGGCAGTTCATGCAGCAGAGGAGCACATCATCCTGGTCCAGCCGTCGTTTGAGGGTTGCGAGGACGGCCTGATCGGCAGTGGGCGGCGGGATCTGGTCCCGTGACGAGAGCAGTCCGCCGGCGCCGATGAGGGAATGCGGGCCCAGTTCGATATGGATCTCACCATTCTTTATCAGCTGGACTAGGGAGGAGGCGGTATCGGTATCCATGTACCCGGTGAGAAGCTCGCGATAGGCTTCCTGCTGCACAATGGTATTGTCGAAAAATTCAAGCAGGCGGTAGATGCTGATCTTCTCGTAATCCGCATCGGGATCGATGGCTCCGAACTTTTTTGCGATCTGGACCAGTTTCCACTTGAAGAGAGCGGTCCGCTTCAGCGCGAGACGGATGATGCCGGGCATAGTGGCGGGGTCGAGCGAGAGGAGGAAATCACGGACATCTGCTGCTCGGATATCGAACGGGAGCCGCAGCAGGATCCGGTACGCGTCCAGTTCGAGACCCACGGTGGTCCCGTACCGGGCGGAGATGAGGACGGAAAGAACGCGGCCGAGTGCTTCGTTGGATTTATGGCCGGCACAGACATTGCATACCACCCCGTCATCGATATTCTCCAGCGTGATCAGCCGGTCGGTCGGCACCAGCGACCGGTTCTTGTCCATCTCCACGAGAAATTTTTCTGCATAGTTTGCGCTGTCACTATCGCTGGTATAATCCGTGATTTTTCTGGTCCTGCGTATGCCGCCGGCCTCCCGGGCAACGGAGAACGGGACCGGGATCTGCTCGCCTTCCCATGAGGGCAGTTCCCCGGTCACTTTCTTGGCCGGTTCAACGGTCAGTTTCCCGTCAGCAATCTCAAGTACGCGCCAGAGCTGGCCTTTGGTGATGAAGACGGCACCGGTGTGCACCCAGCCGACAACAAACGACTCGTCCAGCGTGCCTACGGTCCTCCGGGAGACCATATCGAAGACCGGGACTTTCCGTTCATCGTGGATCATAGACAGGTTGCCGGCAAGGTAGCGCCGGGCGCGTGCGGTGGTGATAATCCTTGTACCATCAATGCGGATGAGCCGGTGCTCCTCCATCTGGCGGCACACATCCTCCAGGAGCGGGGCCGGTTCTGAAAACAGCGACGTCCGGGAGATGATCTCTTCGATCTTCCCGCGCTCGATCTCCCCGTACTCGACAGCAATGCCCGCAACCTGGTTTGCCAGCACATCAGCTGCGTTGCATTCGGCAACAACATTTTCCAGCTCGTTTGCCCGTGCCTTCTTTGCAATGACCAGAGATTCAAGCAGGTCGTCAAAACCGGTTGCAAGGATCGTACCATGGGAGACGGTATTCAGCTGGTGGCCGGCCCGGCCAACGCGCTGGACGAGCCGGGCAACTTCGCGGGGGGATCCGAACTGGATCACGTGATCGACCCGCCCGATATCGATGCCCAGCTCCATCGAGGACGTGCAGATCAGGGTGTGGATCTCACCTTTCTTGAACCGCTCCTCGGCATCGATCCGCACCTCTTTCGAGAGCGACCCATGGTGCACTTCCACATCGCCCCGCTCGAACAGGGCATGTCCCAGCGCTTCTGCGGTGACACGGGTATTGACAAAGACGAGCGTGGAGCCTTCGCGTTTCAGCATCTTTGAGAGCACCGAGGTCTGGTGCTTGAAATCATCGCCCACATACCGGACATCGATCTTGAGGTTTTTTGCAACCGGTACCTGCACGATTGAAAATGGCCGGTTCCCGCACATGAACCGCGCAATATCTTCCGGGTTCCCGACCGTGGCGGAAAGGCCGATCCGCTGGAATTCCCCGGCATAGACATGAAGCCGTTCAAGGGCAATAGCCAGCTGGGCGCCCCGCTTGCTGCCGGCGAGTTCGTGGATCTCGTCAATGATAACGAACCGAACGTTCTTCAGGTGCAGGCGGAGCCGTTTCCCCATGAAGAGCGCCTGGACCGTTTCCGGTGTTGTGATGAGGAGATCGGGAGGATTGAGTGCCTGCTTGCGCCGCTCGCCCATGGGGGTGTCCCCGTGCCGGACCCCGACCGTAAGGCCGAGCTCGCTGCACCACCACTGCATCCGGGCAAGGATGTCGCGGTTCAGGGAACGCAGGGGGGTGATATAGAGGGCCTTGAACCCACCACCGGCCGGCATCTTCATCAGCGCATCGAATACCGGGAACATGGCGCTCTCGGTCTTGCCGGTACCGGTCGGTGCGATCAGGAGCGTATGGTCCCCTTTGTGAATATGGGGGATCGCTTCCTTCTGCGCATCGGAAAGTTGAGTAAACCCTCGCTTCCGGATGCAGGCCTGCACTTTTGGATCCAGCACTTCAATCGCTTTCATCGGGAATCAGGGCACGTAACGGGCCGATCAATGTCCCATCGGCAAGGATGATCTCGGTGTCGTCAGCGATGATATTCCGGGAGAGCGGGGATGTCGGGTTCCTGATGATCTGGAGGATATCATACCCGGCGATCTCATTGAACGCAGGCATGAAGAGAACCCGCGTGGGAGAATCCATCTCTTTCTTCTCCGCCATCCCGAGTGCACCGGTATTCACACCTGCCCGGAGGTATGCCGGGGACTGGAGGGCACAACCAACTTCGTCGCGGAGGGAAAGAAGCGGGTGGTGATGCCCCACAATCATGAGATGGCCGGCAAGTGCCGGTGACGGGTACATGTGGCCGTGGAGGTACCCGACCCCGTCAAGGATCTCACCTTCCTTTGCACAGATCTCCTCCGGTTTAAGATACCGTTCAATGCCGATATCATGGTTACCGGGGAATACATGCAGGGGGACCCGGTCCCGCAATGTCTCAAGAACGCGGGGCAGTTCAAAATATTCCTGTCGTGTGAGGGACGGGATGCTGTGCTTGACGTCCCCGAGCAGCACCAGCCCGTCAGGATCCGCACGGTCAATATTTGAGAGCAGCCGTTCCAGCCGGTCCTTACTCCTGCTCCGGAAGTGGAGACCATGGAACGCAAGGTCCGCTTCGATCCCGAAATGGAGATCGGCAACCACAAGATACCGCTCTTCCCCGGTAACGACCAGCGCCGGGCCGTCACCAATAAATTCCAGATTCATAGCGGTTTTAAAAATCCCTTCTGGGGCTGGTAGCATTCATCTTCCACGATCAGTGATTCAATAACAGCAAGAACCGCTTCTTTGGAAACTGCCCGTAACTGAACCATTTCTATGATCTCTTCAACAGCCACGCCCCGGGGGCCGCTTGCAGCCCGGATATATTCCATAACCATGTCGCGGAGATCGGCCTGCACGGCACTACCCGTTTCCTGCGGGGGACGGACATTCGCAAGAGCGCCGGCGACCTGTGCGGCTATTTCACCAAGATCCTTTGGCGTGACGGCATAGTGCGAACATACCTGCTGGATTCTGCTGTCGGTGCAGGTTCCCTGCAGGGCTTTGTATAAAATCTCAAGCCGTGCGAGTGTAGCAGCGGCGGTCGTGGTTACCCACTGGTCACGGATCTGGCGATCGATGATATGGACCTGTTCCGGGCGGATAGTCAGTACAGGTTTTCCATCTTTCCGGTACAGCTGGGCACGGCCGGAAACGGAAACAAACGAGGGGAGCGGGATCCTCCTGATCGATTCTGACAGGTTTGTATTGTTCCCGCCGCAGACCAGGTCGAATCCCCCGGTGGGATCGGCAACACGGGCAGTGAGCATGTCACCCTGTTCCTGTACTTCAACGAGAGCCCCGGCAAGGAACACCTGGCGGCAGAAAGCACCCGAAGGGGTCACAACCCATGCGGCGCTCTTATCGTCCTCGCCCGGCACCGTCATGGTCGACTGGCTGAATTCACCGGCAAAGAGCCGGACTGCCCCTTCCATCATTATTCTCAGTCTTTATCCGGGCTGCACTTCAAGATATAGTCAGGGACAAAAAAGAACAGAGTTCTGGAATGGAGAGCCGGGTTTTTCCCGACAGGTTCGCGGTTTCAGGAACAGTGATTTTTTTTAAAGTAAATATTTCTGCTCTGGATACAAGTATGAACCGATACGGTTCACACGCAGGCTGTGAAAATCACGACCCTTTTAAAAATATTTACGAGGGCTCCCCGCCTCAGGGCCTCGGTACGGCACGGCGGGGCTAGTCTGGTTTCCGGGAAATCGGGAATTGAAGCCGCCGCGGGAGCGCCCCGCGGGAGCGGCGGCACTCATCGTAATGGGGGTATGGGGGCATAAGCCCCCATCACATATCTTCTAGCGTGACTTTCATGGGAAACAAGCATGAATCGATACTGTTCACACCCGAGCCATGAAAATCGGCAAAAATAATTATGTAACCGTCTTGATCCGCCGCGGGGGCGCCCCGTCGGGGGCGGCGGCGTCTATCGTTTCCGGGGGTATGGGGGTCTCAACCCCCATCAGCAATTACCGAAGAGGCCCATTTCCAGGGGAAATTATTTGATAATGATCATGACGTCCCGGGGGGTCTGCCACCGCCCCCAATAAAGGAAAGAATGCCACAAGGGGGATTACCATCATTAATAAAAGAGGATTTCAACAAAGCAAAAAATTTATTTTTTTACCAAAACCCGAAACCATGAAGGCGACCACTCCAAGCGCAGCAAGGACAAGACCGGCTGAAAATGGGGATTTCGGCGTGGGTGAAACGGGAACCGTATGCGTGGAAGATACCGGCACGCTCGTGACATCCGCGCTCATGTCCGGGGGAACGAGGGTATTATCAAGCGCATACGCTTTCGCATATGCGTCCTGAGCTTCAGAAATCCGTCCCAGGGCACGAAGGGCATTACCTTTATTGTACCATGCAATCGAATGAACAGCGGTCAGGTTGCCTTCTACAGCGAGCGCAGCATCGGCGGCAGTAATTGCATCATCGTACCGGTTCTGCATGACCAGTATTCCCGCCCGGTTGGACTGGATAACACCAATAAGGGACGTTACATTCATGGCGAGCGCCTTATCGGCAGCGTCAAGTGCTTCCGGGTATTTCCCGGCATTGGCCAGGTCAACACTATCCGAATACAATTTTCCCGCAGCCTGGATGGATTCAGCTGAATCATCGGCTGCACAGGGCATAATCAGTACTGCCAGGACCAGCAGGGCCATCAGAATACTGTAAATTTTCATACGGGATCTCCAGAACCTGTTGACATTGCATTCCTATGAAAGAGTGGGAAAAAAGGGGATTTGTTATTTCTTCTGCCGGGCTGCGTATACCACTGCCAGTCCAAGAGCGGCCAGCACAATCCAGAGGGACTGTGGGGCATAGGTTGTTTTTGTCGGGATTGTTGTCATCCGGGTGACTGAAGGGGTTGTATCCGTCCGGGTAGACGCAGGAGTGACGTCTGTTTGCATGGTTGTTACCTCAACGGCAGGTGTTATCACCGGAGAGGTAGTAGTCTGAACGAACGTAGATTCCGGTTTTATGAAGGTGACCGATGCTGTCGACTCGAGCAGGCCAACCCGTTCATCAGGATAAAGGTCAGTATACAGCGCATCCATACGGTTGAGGTTCTGGCTCACCGATATTGAGTACGTTCCGGGAGGATAGATTGCGTCACCCTGGATATTCCGGGATGTACGGTCCCATGCGCTCCCGTCTTTCCAGATGTAGGGCGATACAGAAATGAAAGGTTTCTTTTCAAAGATAAGACCATGCGAATCTGCTTTTCCGTAACTCCCCGTGTAGATGGTATTGAGGGCTTTGTTCCCGGGATCGGTCAGGGTAATCGTATAGAACGAATCAAGGAGGGTCATTTCCGGACGATATTTCAACTGGAGGGCCGTATCGAGATTCGTGTCTACCCGGTAGGTAATGTTGGCGGTAAGAGGAATTGTTTGACCGGTAACATCTGAATCACTGTCCAGGTCCCAGAACCGTACAGAGATCCGGGGCTTGCGAACCTCAAAGACCGGACGAAGGGGTTTTTGCCCCCCGCAGTACCAGTTACCCTCATAGCCGGAATAAATTTCAGGTTTAATGGTATAGCTGAAGGCGATATCTGAATCCTCAAGGGTCTTGATTATTGTAACATTCTTTTGCGGGGGCGCAGAAGTATCGGCCCCGGGTTCATACCATTCAATAACGCGGCAGCCCTGGAGTCCCGCGGCGATATTAAGATTCTGTTCCCCGATGTATACCGGCGCGCCGGCAGTAATTTTCGTGAGACTGCCGGCAACCGGGGATGCAAGTACCATGATGATGGCAAAAGCGAGAAAAAAATATTTTCCATGCATGAAAGTAATTTCAAAACCCTTATGATAAAGATTATGACATTCATTAAAAAGAGCGGAAAACTCAAAGAATAGTAATACTGAGGGTTTTCCGGATATGCATCCGGTTCTCTATAACCCCGGGTTCCCTGCATACGGGCGTGATGACAATGGATGATACCCACACGATCTGGATCGAGAAATACCGTCCTGCCGTTCTGAAAGATATTGTAGGACAGGACGAAATAGTGGAACGATTGTCATCCTATGTGAAAAGCGGCAACCTCCCCCACCTTCTTTTTACCGGGAGCGCGGGGGTTGGCAAGACAACCGCAGCAGTCACTCTTGCCCGGGAATTTTTTCCCGGCAACTGGCAGAGAAACTTCCGGGAGATGAACGCATCCGACGAGCGCGGGATCGACGTTGTCCGGAACCAGATCAAGGAGTTCGCCCGGACGGGTCGGGACGGGGACGTGCCGTTCAAGATCCTTTTCCTTGACGAGGCTGATGCGCTGACGACCGACGCACAGTCAGCCCTGCGCCGCACGATGGAGACCTATGCCCCGACCTGCAGGTTCATCCTATCCTGCAATTATTCCTCAAAGATCATCGACCCCATCCAGAGCAGGTGCGCGATCTACCGGTTCAAACCGCTGGGTGCAGATGCCGTAAAAGAAGAGATCCGCCGTATTGCCGTGAAAGAAAACCTGACCCTCACCGATGCGGCGATGGACGCAATTGTCTATATCGCACAGGGAGATATGCGTAAAGCAATCAACGCGCTGCAGGGTGCTGCCATTATCCGGAGTGCGATTGACGAGAAGATGATCTATGCGATCACCTCAACGGCACGCCCGGACGAGATCAACGACCTCCTTGCGCGGTCGCTCAAAGGAGATTTCGATGGTGCCGAATCCCTTCTTGCCCACCTTCTTCATGAACGCGGTATCGCCCCCAACGAGCTGATCAACCAGTGTTACCGGACGATCCTGAAGATGGACATCGACCGGAAACTCAAAGTCCGGCTCATCGATCATCTCGGAGAAACAGATTTCCGCTTGTCTGAAGGGGCAAACAGCGATATCCAGCTCGAAGCCCTCATCGCCCGTTTTGTCGTATCATCAGAAAAACGTGAGAACTGACCATGGCAAAAGAAGAGGGGCTCCACGATACGGACAAAACCGGGGACTGGAGCCGGCTCCTCAAGACCCGGTACAAGAAAGAACTGGGAGAGATCTCAAGAGAATACCCGCACAAGCGTTCGCTTTTTATCGATTACCGGGATATCGAACGGTTCGGGAAGGTCGGGATCTCCCTTGCCGATGAACTCCTTGAGAATCCCGGAAAAGTCATCGAGGATGTCTGGGACGCAATCAAAAACGACCAGCTGATCAAATCCAAGGACGGGAAGGAACCACCAAAAGGGATCAATATCCGGTTCACCAACCTGCCCCGGAAAACGCTCATCCGCAATATCCGGTCCGATGATATCAACACGTTCGTGTCCTGTGAAGGGATCCTGCGGAAGACAACGGAGGTCCGGCCGCGTATTGTCGAAGCAGCGTTCCGCTGCCCTGCGGGCCATTTCACGATTAAGAAACAGAAATACGGGAAGTTCATCGACCCTGAAGGGTGTGCAACGGATGGCTGCACGTTCAAGAAACTCGAACTGATGCCCAAGCGTTCCAAATTTGTCGATTCCCAGAAACTGAGGGTCCAGGAATCCCCGGAAGGGTTGCGGGGCGGCGAACAACCCCAGACGCTGGACGTTGATGTCACGGACGATCTTTCGGGGAAAGTGTCCCCGGGGGACCGGGTCATTATCAACGGAATCCTCCGGTCCATGCAGCGGGTAATCAAAGGAGAAAAAAGCACGGTCTTTGACATCTTCCTAGAATGCAACTCCATCGAGATCGCGGAAAAAGAGTTTGAAGAGGTTGAGATCGATGAAAAAGCTGAGGACGAAATACGGGCCCTGAGCAAAGACCCGATGATCTACCGGATGATCACCCATTCGATCGCGCCCACGATTTACGGGAGCGAAGACGTCAAGCAGGCGATCGCCCTCCAGCTTTTCGGCGGCATTTCCAAGGAGATGCCGGACGGGAGCCGCCTGCGGGGCGATATCCATGTTCTCCTGATCGGTGACCCGGGTATTGCAAAAAGTCAGTTATTGCGGTATGTGGTCAAGCTCTCGCCGCGGGCGATTTACACGAGCGGGCAGTCTTCCACTGCAGCAGGACTTACCGCAACCGCAGTCAAGGACGAGTTCGGCGAAGGCAGGTGGACGCTGGAGGCCGGTGCGCTGGTCCTTGCCGATATGGGTGTTGCAGCAGTCGATGAGATGGATAAGATGGAAAAAGGCGACCGCTCCGCGCTCCACGAGGCAATGGAGCAGCAGTCCATCAGCGTGGCAAAAGCGGGCATAACCGCGACACTCAAGTCCCGCTGCGCACTCCTCGGTGCGGCAAACCCGAAGTATGGCAGGTTCGATATGTTCGGCGATATCTCCGACCAGATCAACATGCCGCCCTCCCTGCTGTCCCGGTTCGACCTCATTTTCATCATGACCGACCAGCCGGAGCAGAAGAGGGACCTGGCCATCGCTGAACACATCCTCAAAGCCCACAGCACCGGGGAACTCATAGCACAACACAAAAAAACACCTATTCCCGGTGTTACCGATGAATACATCCTGGAGCAGCTCAAGCCGGTTATGCCGGATATCGATCCGGCCCTGTTCCGGAAATATGTTGCTTATGCAAAACGGTCGTGCTACCCGATCCTGTCTCTCGATGCAAAGGAAGCGCTTGTAAATTATTACCTGAAGCTGAGAGGGATTGCAGAGCCCAACAAACCGGTACCGGTGACCGCGCGCCAGCTGGAAGCGCTCGTCCGCCTTGCAGAAGCCAGCGCCCGTATCCGGTTGTCGAATACCATCGAGCCGGGCGACGCCGAGCGGGTCATCCATATTGTCGATGCCTGCCTGCGCCAGATCGCTTACGATGCGCGGACAGGCACCTTCGATATCGACAAGATTACTACCGGGATCTCCAAGGAGAAGCGGGACATTGTCCGGGTCATCAAGGATGCCATCCGGGAGATTGGCGGGGAAGGGAGACGTGCCGGTATCGACCAGGTGATCGAAACGGTCAGCGGGAAAGGTTTCCCACGGGAAAAAGTAAAGGAAGGAATCGATATGCTGCTCCGGCATGGCGAAGCGATGGAGCCGAAGAACGGAATTATCCAGTTGATCTGAAGGAGTACCATGATAAACGACCGTGAACGTGCAGTTTTTGAGGCAGCGATCAAGCTGGGGGCACTCTACCACCAGTGGGTGGGCACTCCCATATCCCGCGAATCTGCAGCCAGTATCGAAACCGCCATTGAAAAGGCCGTGATCCTCCAGCCATTCGTTGAAGAGATCACCGTGAACCTGGACCGCAGCCTCATGACGGAAAACCGGTTCGGGTACAGCGAACTTTCCGGCCTCATGTTCAATGTCGAGATTGTCACCCGCGTCGGGTTCTCGTACTGTCATGCCCGCCTCGCACCGGAGAAAGGATACCCGTTCATGAGCATCGTGGAGTGCAATGAAATCCCCGGCATATCCTGTCACTGACGACCATATCCATATCGACCCGAAAAACGGCAGGGGCATCGAGGCGGCAAAGGATTTTTTACGGGCCGGGGGAACGCATCTCTTCCTCGTGTCCAAGCCCTCGTGGTCGCTTAACGTGCACCCATCCTGTGGGGCGGATTATGCCAGGGTTTTTGACGAAACCATCCGGGTCGCGGAGTTGATTCGCGAAATCGGCCTTGTTGTCTTCCCGGTACTGGGGGTCCACCCCGCAGAGATCAACCGTCTTACGGAACGGATGACCCTTGCAGAAGCAACAGGCCTGATGAAATCCGGCCTTGATTATGCTGCCACGTATGTAAGGGAAGGAAAAGCCGTTGGCCTTAAAAGCGGCCGGCCACATTACGAAGTGAGCCCGGAACTGCTGGCTGCGTCAAACGAAATTCTTGCCCACGCACTCCAGCTTGCGGCCGGTTGTTCCTGCGCGCTCCAGATCCATGCAGAGACCGGCCCGTGCGCCGATGTCGTGGAGATGGCGGGGGCTGCCCATATGCCGGTTGAACGGGTAGTGAAACACTATGGTTCCCCGGATACTCCACTGCATCCATCGCTCATAGCAAAGCACGAAGCCCTGCCCCAACTGATCCGTGAGCATCGTCGCTTTACCATGGAGAGCGATTACATGGATGAGAACTCCCGGCCCGGTGCGGTTATCGGACCAAAATCGGTTCCGCGGTACACAAACAAGCTTGTCGAGTCCGGGCAGATGACGGTTGAGGATTGTTTTTTCATTCATGCGGAGACGATCGGGCGGGTGTACGGGGTGACTGTAGAACTAAAGTAAGATCTTTTCCCGTCTCGCGAAGAAAATGAAACAATAATGCGCTGTTTTCTCTCTTTTTAACTATATAGGACGGGGATTCCCCGCATCAGGACTTCTCCGCGGCATTGAATCCTGAAGGGATGAGATATGAGAAGACACGTCAGGTTCTTCGAGTCATGGGGGGCAAGATAGTTTTCCGGGCATTTGGAAAAATTGCTCTGGAGAAACGGGTATGAACCGATCAGGTTCACACTCAAACCATGAAAATCGGAGAATAATTATTTCAACCGTCTTGATCCGCCGCGGGAGCGCCCCCGCGGGGGCGGCGGCGTTAATCATATTCGGGAGTATGAGGGTCTCAACCCCCATCAGTAATTCCTGAAGGCCAATTTAATAGGGAAATATCCTTCAGATTTTCATCTTGTGTGCTTGTGGCCCTTCGGTATCATGTTCGTTTTCATGGGAAACGGGCATGATCGGGAGTTCACATTCGATCGATGAAAATCTTGGAAATACTGGATCCTGGGAGGGCTCCCCGCTTCAGGGCCTCGGTACGGCACGGCGGGGCAAGTTCGGTTTCCGGGAAACAGGGAATTGAGGCCGCCGCGGGGGCGCTCCCGCGGGGGCGGCGGCACCTATCGTAATGGGGGTATGGGGGCATCAGCCCCCATCATATATCTTCTAGCGTGATTTTCCTGGGAAACGGACATGATGCCGTAAGCCACAAGCACACAAGATGAAAATTGAATAGTCCGGGCCCTGATGTAAGAACGTGGGCAGGCAAGGCTGCAGTGATTTCGGGACATAGATCCCGTC